>RDXH01000403.1 GCA_004292745.1 Oscillatoriales cyanobacterium
AGTTTATCTTCTTCAGTCCAAGTCTCGCTTTCATCGACAACCGATAGATTTTGCTGCACCAAATCGTTGAGAATAAGAGTTGCCAAGCGCAGTCTATCCGTTGGCGAAAGGGTAGACAGAACGCGATCGTAAACTTCTCGAACAGTAGTTAACATAGCAAATCCTCCTGCTTCTGATCTTATGGAAAACTTAGGAAAGGTTGATTTGATTATAGCTCAAAAATTTAATAAAATTATGCTAGAATTGAATTATAATTTTTAACCCCAGATTCACCTATGCCAACTTTAACTGATATTGGCACTTTCATTATCCGCGATCCGGATCTTCGCGGTGGCATTCCTATCATTGCAGGTACTGCCACATCGGTGCAGCGAATCGTAGTCTTATACAAACAAGGTAATAGTGCTGAAGAAATAGCAGCGGATCTGGATCATCTCACCTTAGCGCAGGTTTATGCTGCACTGACTTATTATCACGCAAATCGAGCAGAAATAGAAGCAGATTTAGCAACTGAACAAGCAGAATATGAACGTTTGGCAGCCTTAAATAGGCTAAAAATGCAGGAGAAAGCATGAGCCAAATTCGTCTTTACTTAGATGAAGATTCACGAAGTAAAAAACTATTGCAAGCTTTACAAAGTCGTGGTGTAGATGTCATTACAGTTGCCGAAACAGGGATGTTATCTCGCAGCGATGAAGAGCAATTAATTTGGGCTTTTACTAATCAAAGGGTAATTTATAGTTTCAACATTAGGGATTTTTATAGAATCCATACCAATTGGCTAGAAAGAGGAGATTCTCATGCAGGAATTATTTTAGGACAGCAAAATTATTCAGTGGGAGAACAAATGCGTCGCCTTTTGAGTCTAATTTCTGCCAAATCAGCGGCCAAAATGCAAAATCAAATAGAGTTTATCAGTGCTTGGAGTGAAGAGTAAAGATATTATCGATCGAGATAATTAGAACCCCGACTTCTTCAAAAAGTCGGGGTTATGAGTATTCTGGTTTGTGACTACAAACTGCACACCCTAACTAAAAGATCGATCGTCAAACGGCAATTCATCAAACAACGACTCAATATCAGCTTCAGGATTCCCAACAGGGGAATTAGTGCGAGATTCCGGTGGCTTCACCGAATTCACCTTGGCTACAGGTAACTTTGTCGCAGGTTCCAAAACAGCAGGCTCAGATTT
>RDXH01000034.1 GCA_004292745.1 Oscillatoriales cyanobacterium
GATGAGCTTTTATTTCCTCAAAACTGCGTCCCTGATTTGATTCCTCCAGAGCATCAATAGCATTGGCAAGTAAATTCATAAACACCTGGTTTAGTTATCCGGCATAACATCGCACAGCAGGTAAATTTCCATATTCTTTAACAACTTCAATCGCCGGACGTTTTTCCTTAGCTTTGAGGCGATATTTGAGAATCAGTAAAGTGCTATCTATACCATCGTGAATATTGTATAGCCTTTCTCAGAAAGATGAGGTACGACTGGGAATAGGGCATAGGGAATAGGGAATAGGGCATAGGGCATAGGGCATAGGGCATAGGGCATACCTCACTTTTTTGAGAACCGCTATAAGCAACAGGAGAGCTGCTATCGGCGCGAGAAAAGGTTCTCAGATTATAGTTGCAGTCGAATGACTAATCTCTTTTTATATTGTCGCATACTTTCGCTCGCTGTCAACACCGGCAATTCATCCCAGTCTTCTATTTTGTAAAGTCTAAGTATGAGTTCAAAAATACACAATCAGTCAAACATCGAGCGCCACGAAGTGAAGCTCTCTTCGCGATCGCTCCGAAGAAAAGCAATCCGCTTGCGGTTAGGAAAATTTTACTGTTACACAGGTAAAATTTATTTGCGTCTATCTATAGCGGTTTTCAGAAAGATGAGGTATGACTGACAGCTTATATAATAATAAACAAAGAGGGCTGAAGCCCAACTACGTCCGCGAATCTTTTTAAGAAAGGCTATACAAACTAATCTGCACATTTTATGTTAAATTATATCGCGAACGGTAGCATCGGTATTGTGCGATCGCTCGGGCGGTGCCTCAGTACCAATAGTCTCATAGTCGGTAGTTAAAGAGCGATCGCACTGGCGCACCCTACTACTTGTTTATTTATAGAAAATAATGACATGAAGAACAAACATCTTAACAGTCTTTGCTTGGCAGGCCTGCTGTTGCTCGTGCCGATTTGTCCGGGGACAATTGCCCGCGCTCAAATTTCCGAAACTTCCGATACTAACGCCAGTCCAAAAACCTTCCTCAAAGATGAACTGTATTTTGGCTTAACTAAACCCGGAGGCGAGACAATTTCTGAGTCAGAATGGCAGGAGTTTGTCAAGGAAGTTATTACCCCTCGTTTTCGGGAAGGGCTAACTGTATTAGACGGTTCCGGGCAGTTTCTCAACCAGGGCGGAATATTGATTCGAGAAAACTCTAAAATAGTTATTTTGATTTATGAAACTAGCCAGGAAAAAAATCGAGCTATTCAGGAAATTATCGAAAATTACAAGCGCAGGTTTCAGCAGGAGTCAGTGCTGCGGACGACCAGCGCAGTTAAGGTTTCTTTCTGATTAGCTCATCCAATCAGCGTTTTTATGATATTATTCCTAGTAATCAAGGTCATACCCTCAGAGATAAGTAGGGTGCATTCAACAGTTGACAGTTGACAGTTGACAGTTGACAGTTGAATTTTGACTGCTGACTGCTGACAGTTTAGGAGCGACCTCTACCCTTAAGTCAGAGAATTGGAATAATGAATAGTCTGATTTTAATTTCTCCCTCAAAGGGAGAGGCTTTCAACCAATTTTTTCTCGTAAAAATTATAATTTGTGGGTATCGATCGCACATTGCAAAAAGTCGCCAGAAAAACCAGCCCGGGAGAAAACAAAAATATGACGAACGATGGCAACCCAAAAGCCCAAGCGCCGGATAACGACGATGTACAAAAAAATTTGGACGGTATTGGGAAAGCTTTGATTGTGAGCGTGGCTTGGTCTTACGCAGAGGCATTGGAGCGAACAAAACGAGATCGAAAAGAACAGAAAGCTACGCCGGAATCTCAACCAGAATCTCAACCAGAATCTCAACCAGAATCTTAGACATCCGCCGCTGCGAAAACAGCGCAATTGCTTTCATCTACAGAAAAGCGATCGACCGCGCACCGGCGAACCATCACAATCATCGCGAGCGATCGCATTGGAATCGACTTTTTCGGCAGATTCCCGAAATTGTAGCGGTTTGTATGCCATTTTACCTAAATCTATTTATTTTCCCAAAAGGGATTTACATTAAACAAAGTACGGTTTTATAGCTACAGTGTACAGAACAAACAACCAATTTTGAGATCGGTCTCATGTCTAATTTAAAAATGATTGGCAAAGCGATCGCAGGTGGCATTTGCTTCGGCATCCTCGCCAGCAGCTTCAACGGCGCGCAAGGCCCAGCATCCGCAGCAGCACCAACAATTGCCGAAGCAGCAGCCCCCGCCGCTAGCAATATCGACAAGCAACTTCTAGGTCAATGGCAAGGTACAATCCCCTCCGGTCAGTCTTTCACCTTCGTCTTTGCCCCAGAAGGCAAATTGTTCATGATGGGTAAATGCCCCGACGGAGCCCCCTGCGCCAAAGAAACGAGGTATAAAGTTAATCTCGCTGCAAAACCGATGCACCTGGATGTCAGCCTCAACAAGACCGAAACCGTTGAGACTGTTTTTGAGTTGACTCCCGAAGGTCAAATGCGCCTTCAGGTGGAAGGCACCAATCCCGGACTGCCAAGACCGAATTCCTTAAACGACCAGGCAACCGTGTTTAAAAAGGTCTCCGAGACCACTGCACTGCCTGCTGGCACTCAAGTCATCGGTTATTGAGGAAAATTCTTCCCCCGCATTCGGCAGTTAAGTAGTTCTGGGTTTTGAGTTTTGGGTGTTGTTATAGGCAGTTTTCAATTCTATGAAATATAGTAGGGAAACGGCATTGCACATTGGTGTCAACAACCAGCTCAAACCCAGTCACAGATGGCTGTTTGACCATTAAACTTAGATCCCCCCTTAGCTTGCCCCCTACTCCCCCTTAAGAAGGGGGGGACAAGAAGTTACTCAAAGTCCCCCTTCTTAAGGGGGATTTAGGGGGATCTAGACTTGGCATAAAACCCATATTTCTCAAGGGTTTCAGCCTTAAGTTCACAGGCTTCGATCGCTGGCCTATCCTGATTCTCAGGCAACTTAGGAGACGGCAATGCCGTTTCCCTACCCCAAAATTATCTGAGGACACGGCACTGCCGTGTCTTGGTCTAAATTAATTTGAAAGCAGTATGTGGGTAAGTTATAATTGTCTACTGGACTCTGAATGTTAAAATTAAACGTTTTAACATAGAGTTGAAATTAAGAGCAATGGCAAGCGCCTGTGTGCGGTTGCACCGGGCAAAAGTTGGCAAAAACTGACTTTCGTAAAAGATTTTGCAAAAAGTTAACTCCTTTTTTACCAAAATCTCTAATATCTGCCTGCACAAACGAAAAACATGAAGGAGAGAAATCCTAGGAAATTATTCGCATGGTCAATCTCAAAACCACTGTCAAAGATATCGGCTTTACTCACGAGGATTTTGCGGCCCTACTTGATAAATATGACTATCACTTTAGCCCCGGCGATGTAGTAGCGGGTACAGTTTTTAGTATAGAACCGAGGGGTGCTCTGATTGATATCGGTGCTAAAACAGCAGCGTACATTCCGATTCAGGAAATGTCGATCAATCGAGTCGAAAGCCCTGAAGAGGTATTGCAATCAAACGAAACCAGAGAATTTTTCATCCTCACCGATGAAAATGAAGACGGGCAATTAACCCTGTCTATCCGACGCATTGAGTATATGCGGGCCTGGGAAAGAGTTCGACAACTGCAAGCAGAAGATGCCACAGTGCGATCGCAAGTTTTTGCCACTAACCGTGGTGGTGCACTGGTGAGAATAGAAGGGTTGCGAGGCTTCATTCCCGGTTCTCACATCAGCACCCGCAAACCAAAAGAAGAATTAGTTGCTGAAGAATTGCCATTAAAATTCTTAGAGGTAGACGAAGACCGTAACCGCTTAGTCTTAAGCCACCGTCGCGCCTTAGTGGAACGCAAGATGAACCGCCTCGAAGTTGGAGAAGTGGTCATCGGTACTGTGCGTGGTATCAAGCCCTACGGTGCTTTTATCGACATCGGTGGTGTCAGCGGCTTGCTGCACATCTCCGAAATTTCGCACGATCACATCGATACGCCTCATAGCGTGTTTAATGTCAACGACGAAGTGAAAGTGATGATCATTGACTTGGATGCTGAGAGAGGTCGGATTTCTCTCTCCACCAAGCAATTGGAACCAGAACCAGGAGCGATGGTCAAAAATCGTGAATTGGTATACGAAAAAGCTGAAGAAATGGCAGCTAAGTTCCGTGAAAAAATGCTAGCTCAAAAACAAGCTAAAGCTAGCATGGAAATTCCTGTAGATGCGATCGATACTGATGAACTCTCCGATGAAATACTCGAAGACATACCATCAGCAATGGAAGAAGATTTGCCGGAAGAAATACCAGTAGCAGTAACGGAAGCCACACCGGAAGCCACATTAGAGGTAGAGACAGAAATACCTCCGGCGACTGTAGAATAAATCCGATTCACTGTTATAAAAAAGAGGGAATAACCCTCTTTTTTTTTAGTTATGAGTTATGAGTTATATCAATTCCGGTTGTATCGTCAGGTGATTTAACCGCGAAGGCGCGAAGTACGCGAAGCAAGAGAAGAGAGAGTTTAATACAGGACTCGGAAGAGAGCTATAGTAGGGCTGAGAGCGTACTGAATTGGCTAGTGCTGAACTCGCAAAGCAATGGGAAAACAAAAGAAAGTGCCATAGTAATACCTATGGGTAGTTGGTTTGAGCATAAGGAGGTGTCTTGACAAAGGCTTTTCAAAATGGCAGATATATTTAAAAATCTCAGTGGCTTTAGCCCTGAGATTGTCAGATCCTCCCCACCCATGACAGCGGGGGCACAATGGAGATTTCTATGGTCGCTAATGAGCCTGATGAAGAAAATGTACCAGAATCGATCGCACTGGCACAATCGGCGATCGACCCCCAACCGCAAAACACAGTCGATTCCGCCTTTCCCATCGTTGGGATTGTGGCCTCCGCCGGAGGACTAGAAGCCTTCACAGAATTACTCCATCACTTACCCACCGATACTGGTATGGCCTTTGTGCTGATTCAGCACCTAGACCCCAATCACGAAAGTCTGCTGACTGAAATTCTCGCCACCACCACACAAATGCCAGTCAGTCAGGTGGTTGACGGGACGACTGTAGAGCCGAATCAAGTATACATAATTCCGCCCAACACTAAGATGACACTAGCGAGCGGTGTCCTGAAACTCACAGCCCGCGAGAAAATTTATGGCAAATATATGCCGGGAGATGCGTTTCTCGTGTCCTTGGCTGCCGATCGCGGACCCAAGGCCCTTGCCGTAGTATTATCCGGGGGAGACGGAGATGGTTCCATCGGGATCAAGGCAATTAAAGCAGCCGGAGGTGTGACATTTGCTCAATGCGAAGCCTCCGCAAAATTCGATAGTATGCCAAATACCGCAGTGGCTACAGGTGATGTAGACTTCGTTCTCCCCCCTCAAAAAATTGCAGAGGAACTGGCAAATTTCCGCGCTGATTCCTGGCTTTCTTGCCCGATATCGACCACCGCAGTTACAGAATTAGCGCCAGAAAGCTATGTCCGCACCACTATTTTGGGATTGTTGCGATCGACTACAGGTGTTGACTTCACCCACTACAAAGCCGCTACGATCGATCGACGCATCCAACGACGAATGGTATTGTACAAGCTGGAGTCGTTGGCAGATTACGCCGAATATCTGCAAAACCATCCGCCTGAAGTCTATGCGCTGTATCAAGAAATGCTGATCCACGTCACCAGTTTTTTTCGCGATCCAGAAGCCTTTCAACAGCTAAAAGAGCTGGTTTTTCCCACGATTATCGCAAATAAGTCAGTCAAGAATCCCATACGGATTTGGGTGGCTGGATGTTCCACAGGAGAAGAAGTTTACTCGATCGCCATTTGTTTGTTAGAGTTTTTGGGCGATCGATCTCCCCAGCCACAGATCCAGATTTTTGCCACAGATATTAGCGAAGCAGCCATTAACAAAGCCAGGTCTGGCTTTTACTTAGAAAACCAGATGCTCGACGTTTCACCAGAGCGCCGGACTCGCTTCTTTATATGGGAAGGAGGAGGCTATAAAATCAACAAAACAGTCCGCGAATTGTGTATATTTGCCAGACAAAACTTAAACAGCGACCCGCCTTTTTCCAATCTCGATCTCATTAGCTGTCGCAATGTGCTGATTTACCTAGCAGATCCTTTGCAAAAAAGAGTGATTCCGATTTTTCACTACAGTCTTAACCCCACCGGTTTTCTCCTGTTAGGCTCTTCTGAGAGTATCGGAAAATTTTCATCTTTGTTTAATTCATTGCACAAAAAGTGCAAAATTTATGCTAAAGTTTTGAGTGAAAATAGTCAGATATTTTCCTTTGCAACGAGTTCTTACCCCATCGCTCAAGTAAATAAATCTCAGCCCACTAATGAAAACGATCCAGATGGGTTTGACTTACAGCAATACACAGACCAACTAATTTTGAATCGCTATGCCCCAACAGGCGTGGTTGTCAACGAGGAGATGAACATTCTGCAAGTGCGGGGAGACACCAATGCTTACCTGAGACTGACACCAGGGATTCCTAGCTTAAACTTGCTGACAATGGCAAGGGAAGACTTAGCCATCGAACTTCGTACTGCAATGTATCAGGCACTGATGCAGAACGTAGTTGTGAGAAAAGAAGGGGTAAATTTGGTCGCGGGCGAGCGATCGAGTCTCGTCAATCTTGAGGTGATTCCCTTCCAGCCAAAACAGGCCGAATCACGCTACTTTTTGGTTCTATTTGAAGAGGCTTTACCTAGGGCGGTTAACCTGAGTAACGTCAATTCTGAGACCTTGAATCCTGCTGATTTACAGCGCGAAATTGTGGAACTGAGACAGGCACTTGCCACCGCGAATGAAGAAAAAAATGTGGCTCAAGCGCATCTCCAATCGGTAATTAAGCAGCAGGAAATTCTCAACCAAGATATCAAAGTTGCCAACGAAGAAATCCTATCCAGCAACGAGGAACTCCAAAGCACCAACGAGGAACTAGAAACGGCCAAAGAAGAGATTCAAGCCACCAATGAGGAACTGATCACCACTAACGAAGAACTTCGGAGTCGAAATATTGAACAACATCATATTAATAACGACTTGATAAATTTGCTGGGGAGTATCAATATTCCGATTTTAATGGTGGAAAACGATTTAAAAATTAGACGCTTTACGCCGATGGCACAGCAACTTTTTAATCTGATTCCTACAGATATTGGGCGACCTTTTAGTGATATTCGTTCCCATCTTGATGTTCCTGATTTGTCAGGGATGATTTTGGAGGTGATTGAGACTCTCCAGACGAAAGAACAAGAAGTTCAAACTCTAGCGGGATATTGGTACATTCTCCGCATTCGTCCTTATCGGACTACGGAAAACCGGATTGATGGTGTGGTAATGGTTTGGATCGATATTGATGCGATGAAACGCAGTGCCAAAACCTTGGAGTTAGCCCGAAATTATGCTGAAACCATCGTCGAAACTGTTCCCACACCTTTAGTCGTCCTGGATGCTGATTTACAGGTGAACACAGCCAATCGATGTTTTTATGACACATTTCAGGTTTCATTCCCAGACACATCAAAGATTTCGCTGTTTGAATTGGGAAATGGGCAATGGAATATCCCGCAACTGCGATCGATATTGGCAGATATTCTGGTGAGTGATGTTCAGCTTCACAACTTTGAGTTAGAACACGTATTTGAGCAGATTGGGCAGAAAACTATGCTGCTAAATGCTTGTAAACTGGAACGCGAAGACCAAGGTTTAATGATTTTGTTGTCGATCGAGGATATCACCGATCGCAGACAGTTTGAGATAGAGCGATCGCAGTTATTGCAGCAGGAGCAGTTGGCCCGTCAACAAGCAGAAAACAGCAACCGTGCTAAAGATGAATTTCTGGCGAATCTTTCCCACGAACTTCGTAACCCCCTGACTCCCATCCTGGGATGGGCAAAATTGCTGCGCTCTGGCAAACTTAATGAAGCAGAGGTTACTCGCGCCTTAGATGTAATTGAGCGGAGTGCGATCGCCCAAACTCAGTTAATTGAAGATATTCTGGATATTTCCCGGATTACCAGTGGTAAACTGCATCTGGATACCAGTCCGATCGATCTGCTGGTAGTGGTGCAAAGTGCGATCGACGGGGTGCAATTATCAGCGGATGCCAAAAACATCAAAATATTTGCCGAGTTGAGTTCTGCGACAGTTTTAGGGGATGCTGACAGATTGCAACAAGTGCTGTGGAATCTGCTATCTAACTCGATTAAGTTTACCCCCTCCGGTGGACGAGTGGAAATTGTCTTAGAGGCGATCGACAGTCACGCTCAAATTCGAGTCAGGGACACGGGAAAAGGCCTTAAACCAGACTTTTTACCGTATATTTTCGATCGTTTCCATCAAGCTGATTCTAGCACTACCAAGACTAATCAAGGGCTAGGATTAGGATTGTCCATCGTGCGTCATTTAGTCGAACTTCATGGTGGTACAGTGAGAGCTGAAAGTCCTGGTGAGGGACAAGGAACGACGATGACTCTGAGGTTGCCGCTAGTTTCAATTCCCCAGGAATTAACACCGCCGAGTGATGTAGAACCGACTGTATTTACACTACCTTTAAACACCTCAAAAGATGGAGTACCCAGCCTTGAAGGTTTGCAGATATTAAGTGTAGATGATGATGTCGATACCCGTGAGTTATTGAAATTTGTCCTGGAAGACTACGGGGCTGAGGTGCTGACGGTGGGCTCTGCAAAAGAGGCGATCTCCGCTTTGACGGAAAACCTTGACAAATATGACATCTTGATATCTGATATTGGAATGCCAGAGCAAGATGGGTATTCCTTGATCCAACAAGTTCGTTCTCTTGATGCCGAAGCTGGAAACATTCCAGCCATTGCGCTGACTGCTTATGCTAGCGACAAGGAGGTACAAAGGGCGATCGATGCAGGTTTTAACAAGCATATTGCTAAACCTGTTAAGCCTGCTCAATTAGCATTAATCATTGCGGATTTAATTGCTCAAAAGAATGCCTTGGGGTTTGTTTCGGAATGATTTAACCACAGAGAACGCAGAGAGCGCAGAGGAAGAGAAGAGAGGGATAAATAATTCCGATACTAATTGCGAAAAACATCGAAAGATGAGAAAATAGAAAAAAATAGAAAAATTACGGAGTTTTGATTCTTGGTAACTATTAAATGTCGGGGTATTACTTTCTCTAATATTCAAGCCATTATCTTTGACAAAGATGGCACTCTAGAGGATTCTCAAGAATTTTTGAGACATTTGGGGCTGAAGCGATCGCGCTTGGTAGATGCTCAAATTCCTGGCGTTGGAGAGCCATTGCAAATGGCTTTCGGTATCGAAGCTGGTAAAATCGACCCCACGGGCTTGATGGCAGTGGGTAGCCGCAAGGAAAACGAAATTGTAGCGGCGGGATATATTGCCGAAACTGGCAGAGGATGGATAGAATCATTAGCTATTGCCAAACGTGCTTTTGATGAAGCTGACGAAATGTTAAAAAATAGTCCGCCTTCTCCATTATTTGTGGGCAGTTTAGAAGTGTTGAAATCTCTCTCAGATGCGGGTTTGAAACTGGGAATTCTTTCGGCTGCTACGACTCAAGCCGTGAAAAAATTTGTGAAAAGTTCCGAATTAGGCGCATACATTCAGTTAGAAATGGGTGTGGATTCTGTGCATCTCAATAAACCCGATCCTAAATTATTCTTGTTAGCTTGTGAGAGACTGGGAGTAGAACCGGCAGCAACTTTGATGGTCGGAGATTCAGCGGGAGATATTCAGATGGGTAAAAATGCTGGTGCAGCGGGCTGTATTGGGATTTGTTGGGGGAAAGCCGAGGCTAGTCATTTGTCCCAGGCTGATGTGACGATCGCATCTTTGGATGAAATTACAATTTAGTTATTGTTTATTTGTTGTTTGTTATTGGTTATTTGTTATTTGTTATTTGTTATTCAAAATGACTAATAATATAAAATCCTCTGTTCATCGGAATTATTAAACTCTCTCCGATCTCCCTCTGTGTCCTCTGTGTTCTCTGTGGTTAAATCCTTCGTTTTTCTGCGTTTCCAGAGCTTATTTCCTTTTAAAATCTTAATTCATACTCCACAGTTGCTCGATTATCTCCTTGAAAATCAGTGGAACCACGTAACAAAACTTGGTCACTCAAACGATAGCGCAAATTGAATTCTGTGGGCTGATTAGCAGACAACACCCGGATGATAGTAGCGGAAAGATTGCGGGTAATATCGCCTCCAATTTCTAATCCGACACCGAGGGAACCGGCACCACCATTTGTGGAACCCGCACTAGCCGTGCGCCCTTCTCCGCTACCAATCCTAGTGGGAAATAGCCGGAATTCAGTTAATCCCGTGGCATTTGTAATTACAGATTGAATGTTGCCAAATAAGCCTGCACCTGCTAAATTGGCGATCGCCAAGGTACTATCTCCCTTACCTAAAGTTTGGATAAAACTGCCACCTAACAGTGCGACAATTTCTATTTGCGATCGATTCGGAGAACTTCTCAACTCCAAACTATCGACCAACTGAGAAGCTTTTCCCCTTACCAAGGCTTGAACTCGTACACTGCGCACATTCCCAAACAGATTCGGTTCATCTGCTATTTCCGATGCGACAGAATTTCCCGGAGTCCGAAATCTGGTTACTTCCTGTACCGAAGTTGCTAATCTCACATCCAGAGTCGGGTCTAATCCTTGGGATGGTATAAAAGTAGCAGTTTGGGGATATCCTCGATCGAGCCTAAACTGGGTTGTAAACAAATTCACAGCACCGTTTGTCAATCTAATTGTACCCTCCGGGCGCAGATCGTCAAGAGTACCGTTGACAGTCAAACCCCCAGTCGCCCCAAAACTCAATATGGGCGGGCTTTTAACTTGAATTCCACGCCCCAAGTTTAACTGCAAATCATTTAAACGGACTTCAAAGGAAGGAGAAGAGGAAGTCACAGTTGGAGTCGCAACCGCAGGAGAAACCGCCACCGAAGGAGAAACCTCAATCGCAGCAGAAGGAGTTTCAGGCGAAGCAGCAGCAGAGACTAACTTTGTCGCACCACCTGCGCTGGGTAAAAATACCTCGCCCTCATACAGTTCAATTTTGCCACTCAACTGCGGCCGCAAAGCCGTGCCGATCGCCTGCACTTGACCAACTACCTTGCCACGGTACAATCCTTTAAGGTCCAAACCCAACTTATCTAAATTTACAGCTAAGGGACTCGCCCCATCCACATCACCCTCAGCAAAAGGTACTGACAGCGGAATCACACCTTGGGCGACAATTTCTCCCTGCGACCACTGTCCCCGAATTCCCTCTACCCGAATGCGATCGCCCTCAAAGCGCACCGCCCCAGTCAGCCCTGTGAGCGGTTCTGGGAAGGCTTTGGCGCGGACGGTTGCATTTTCAAAATTTGCAATTCCTTGAGCTACAGGGCGTTCCAGGGTTCCTCCCACGCGAATTTGCACCTGTCCCTTGCCACTAACCCAAGTAAGTTGGGGAGTCAAGACATTAATAATAGCCAATCCTTCATTTTGCAAATTTGCCCGCAAATCGATTTGATTGCTATCGGCTTTGACTGTGGCAAAAGGCAACTCAAAGGGCAAACTTCCCTGGACTTCAATCGGTTCAGTTTGAGTCACCAAAGCACTACCACCAAAATTCAGGCGGGCGTTACTGTAACTGAAACTGCCATCGGCTTTTTTAATCAGTTCTCTATTTAGCGTACCGTCTTGCAAACTCAATTCCCCCGCCAGTTGCGGATTAGCCAAAGTGCCCGCTAAGTTCGCCCGCAGATTCAAATTGCCGGTGACATCCACAAAAGGCAATTCCACCAGTTTTGCTAACTCTTCGACTGGTAAATTTTCCACCCGCAACTGGCCGGATTGAGCTTTTTGGCCCAGTTGTCCAGAAAAGCCGATCGCACTTTTGCCCGATCGAATTTCCAGAGGTAAGATAGTTAGAATCCCGTCCTGGAAACCTCCCTCAATGCTGAATTGTTGGGCGACATATTTACCCCAGCCCCAGTTATCACCTTTGACATTAAATTTAGCTTGAATTCCGGTTTGCAAAGAACCGGCTACGGCAATTTCTCCACCAAAAGTGCCTTGCAATTGATTCAACGGAGGCAAGGGTGCCGATGCTGTGACTGCTTGCTGTTGTTTGAGAAGTTCTTCAATTTCTGCCAAGCGCTGCAACTGTTCGATTAAAGGGGCTTCCGGCACTCCCACAGCTACAGTTTGGACATCGGCGGCCCTACCGTAAACGGGAGGTTTTAAACCTCTGGCGAAATCTCCTAAATTGAAATATTGCAGGGCGGCTAAAACTTGTTGGAGGTTTCCCTGTTGGATGTTAACTTTTCCGGCAAATTCTGGGTTAGCGCCTGCTTTGACATTGCCAGAAATTAAGTATTGACCGGTGTCTTGGCGGAAAATGCCGTTGTTGAGAGTGGCGCTACCGTTAGCGTAGCTAAATTCTGCCTGGAAACTGTCACCTTTAATATAGCCGATCGCTGGTTGGGCGATCGCAATTTGTCCACTTGCTTGCAAAGTCGCCGGATTCAGTGGCATTTTCCAACCGGGCACGTTAACTTGTCCCGAAACCGTACCAGTTATCGGCCCCAAACCAGCATCTTTACCTGGTGACAGATTCAAAGCTGCGAGGGGGAAATCGCTTAAATTGACTCGCAGAGTTTCGCCCTCAGTTTGGCCGCTAGCCACGGATTCCCCGCGTTTGACTAAGAAAGATGTCGGTAGGAAAGATGGATTTAAGGCTACTTCGATTTTGTCGTTGACGCCGGCTAGACGCAAATCTACGCTTTTACCAGAACTTGCATTCACAGTACCCGCCAGTAGGGGGTCAAAAGCTACCTGATTTACGACTAAATTTCGCACCGCCACATCGCCAACTAAGCTGAGGGCGCTGAGAGTACCGGTGAGGCGGCCGACAAAATCGACGTTGCCGCCCAAGGCTGAATTATTCTCTGAAGACTTTTTGAGACCCATGGGTCTCAAAATTGCCTGGGCTGAATTATTCTCTGAAGACTTTTTGAGACCCATGGGTCTCAAAATTGCTAGTTGTTCTGTCGGTAAGGCTTCCAGGTTAAAGTTGGAGAGTTTGACATTCAAATCTAGATTAGAAATTGAAGGCAATCCTTTACCTGCAAGTTCGACGTTAACAATGCCATTGGCTGTCAAACCGGGAATTGTAGCGTTCTCAATTTCCACCCGTTTGCCATCCCAATTAAATATGGCATCAAGAGGTTGTTTGAGAAATGGCAATTCCGAGATGCGAAAACTACCACCGGCGCGAACATCCTGTAGGGGCGGTGCCCCCGTGCCCGCCCGTGTCCCCGGGCTCGCTGCGATCGGGCTCGCTGCGATCGGGCTCGCTGCGATCGGGCTCGCTGCGATCGGACCTGATAAATTTAGATTACCGTTAAATAGTCCTCGGAGTAGGGGTAAATTTTGGGCTTGGGAGACTAAACCTGGGGCTTGCAAGTTTTGGCGCTGGGCTTCAAAGGCTTTCTGGAAGCGACTTAGGGCAATTTGTCCGCCGTTAATTGATGCGCGCCAATTTCCCGATTCGGCTTGGGCTTTGGCATTGACAAGTCCGCCACCGTTGGCAAGTCGAATTTGTCCTTCGCCGTTGGCCGTGATGCCGTTGGCGGTTAAGTTATCTACTGTTCCCAAAAGGCGGACTTTGCCGTCGAGATTGCCATCAATTTCTGGTGGTAAATCTGCTGTGAGTAAACCGGTTTGTTTGAGGGTTTGCTGGAGATTGGCTAGGGCGATGTCGTTGGTTTCGAGGAATGCTTGCCAGTTGCCGTTTTCTAATTGGGCTGTAGTGTCGATCGCCCCAAGTCCATTGGCCAAAATCCGCGTTTCTCCCCTAGCACTAATTCCCTTTGCTGTCAAGTTATCTAAACTGCCGGCTACTTGGAGTTGGCCGTTTATTCTGCCGTCAAATCCTGTGGGCAAAGTCGCCGTTAGGGGAAACAGTTGGAGATTGCGGATTGTTTGTTCTAAACGACTGAGAATAGGGCGATCGAGATTAGCGACAGCTTGCCACCTTCCGGCTGCTAATTTGGCCTTAAAATCTACGGTACCATCAGCAATATTTAATTTGCCACTGCTGTTGGCTGCAATCTCAACTGCGGTTGATTTCTCCAGACTGCCACTGACTTTGATTTGATTGGATACTTGTCCGTCAATGGATTTGAGATTACCTATTTTGGATTTGAGGTTGTTGAGATTTGCCGTTTGCTGAGGGGCAGTGTTAAACGCTGAGGCTACATCTAACAAGGGCAACCCTAAATCTACCAAGTTGCGGATGGCAGTGCGATCGGTTTCCGCAATTCCTTGCCAATTTCCCTCTACTAATTCTCCTTGGAAATTAACATTGCCTGAACCCAGATTCAGTTGGCCACGGCCTGCAACATTAATGCCCTTTGCCGTCAAATCGTCCAGACTACCTGTAGCTTTAAATTGACTTGATAGTTGTCCATCAATCGATTTGAGATTAGCTATTTTGGATTTGAGATTGTTGAGATTTGCCGTGGGCTGGTTGTCAGTATTAAATACTGAAGCTACATCTAACAGTGGCAATCCTAAATCTACTAAGCGACCGATGGCTACCCGTTCTGTTGCTGCTATTCCTTGCCAATTTCCCTCTACCAATTCTCCCTTTAAATTGAGATTACTCTCAGCAATATTGAGTTTACCACTACCTCTAACATTGATGCCTTTCGCGGTTAAATTGTCAATATTTCCCCTAGCTTGAAATTCCCCTGCCAACTGTCCATCTAACGATTTTAAATTGGTAATTTTGGATTTGAGATTGTTGAGATTATTGATTTTTTCGGCGTTTGAAGTGTTAGAAGTACCAAGAGTCACAAATGGCAAGCCAATATCTATGAGTCGATTCAGAGCCACTTTTTCTGTATTACCAAAAGCTTGCCAACTCCCCGATGCTAGTTCGCCATTAACATTCACAATACTGTCAGCTATATTTAATTGTCCTTTAGCTCTAGCGTCGATCGCATTTAAACTCAAATTGTCGAGAGTGCCTGCTGCTTCGGCAGTTCCGGTGAAGAAACTTGCTAATTCAGGAGGTAAGGAAAGTCCGGGTACAACTGGCTGTAAACTGTTGAGATTAACTCGATCGCCTTTAATCAAAGCTTGCCATCGACGGCCGACGATGGCTGCATTCACATTCACAGTAGCCTCGCCAATTTTAATAACGGTATTTGGCAAATCCACCGCATTTCCTCCGGCGCGAACTTCGCCACTAGCCGGAAAGTTGCCCTGGGGTGCTTGCCATTGTACCCTAGCTTGAATGTTGTTTAAAGGGCCAAAAATTTGAGTTTTAGCTGAGACACTCCCAAGTTTAACTGTAGCAGGAATTGGGAGACTGTAAATTTGGGCGATCGCATCTGCGGGCAAGTTTTCAGCTTGCAAATCAAACACCAAACCCGATGGTGAATTGTTATTTGCCAAGGCGATATCAATTTGACCTTTACCGCCAATTTTACCACCAACAGCAGGCTCCACCAGAATATCGGTCAACGTCAAAGCTAAGGATGAAAATGGGGGAACTGAAGAGAGAGAATTGGGAGTTGGGCCTGGGGCTGTTCTACCTCGTTCTAGTTTAAAGTTGGTGCTAATATTTTTGAATTGTAGGCGATCGACTATAGCTGGTTTGGTGGAGGCGATCGCACCTACCATAACTGGCTGCGAAACACTCCCAGTCAATTTAGCATCTAGCTTGACTTCTCCCGCAGCCACCAAGGGCAATACTACTTTTTGACCTAATTCTTGTTCCAGTGCGCTGATAATGTTTGTCGCTGTCACTGGTGGCACATTTGCTACCAGATCGAACTTAGATTGCTCCAGATTGAAATTAGCTCCCGTTGCCACTGTCCCTGCTACTTTTAGAGGTATCAAACCGTAATTAGCAGTCAGACTATCAACTATAATATTAGTCCCATTAAACCGCAATTGACCGCTACTATTTAAAATGGGCTGTCTCAGCGCTTTAATGGCTAAATCAACTCCTTGAAAATCAGAAGTTCCGGCAATGCCAAATACTTTACTGTCTCGTAATTGTACAGTTAAATTACCATTGGCTAGACCTTTATCGAAATAAACATCAGGAACTCTTAGCAACTGGACTAGGTAAGACAAAGGCAATTTTTGACCTTGCATCTGTATGTTAGTCTGAGCTGTACTCAACAGAGAATCAGCCTTAATAATAAAATTATCACTATTGGTAAAATTACCATTTAATTCATAAATAACTCGCTGATTTTGCTGCGTAAATTGAGCGCTACCTGTTTTAATAATTACCGAAATGGGTAGAGGTTTTTTTAATCCCCTTGCTGGAGCGGGAGCCAAGACTGCACCAACATTTTCAACTCTAATTGCACCAATTTCTGTTTTAAATAAACTGGGAGATTTTGGCTTGTCGAGAGTGGGAATATTAACCCAAACTCCTCGTTCGTCCTGTTCGATATAAGCGTTGGGTTTGACTAAGGTAATATCTAACTTGAGAGTGCGGTCCAACAACAGTTGCCAGAGTGAAAATTGCACTTCAACTGCTTCGGTAGAGGCATAATCGGGATCGGTAGCAGTTGCAGGTAGGCTCGATCGACCAAATCGCAAACTTG
This sequence comes from Oscillatoriales cyanobacterium, assembly GCA_004292745.1. Classification (GTDB taxonomy): domain Bacteria; phylum Cyanobacteriota; class Cyanobacteriia; order Cyanobacteriales; family Microcoleaceae; genus Microcoleus; species Microcoleus anatoxicus. The sequence goes on from RDXH01000034.1 coordinate 16,691, forward strand.
TGGGAGAAAATCGCTCCAAACTTCCAATGTGCACCGGGCGTTTCACTAGCTTAGTAACTTCAGTTTCCACCACAGGAGCTAACTTTTCGGGAATCCACCAAGCAGCAGCAGCGGCCGCCCCCACCAGGGCGACAATCCCCAATCCCGTACCGCTAAGCAGTAGAGGACGCCACCAGCGAACAGTGCGAGGGGGTGCGTGTTGATTTTTGTCATCGTCCGAGTTAGTCATGGTTGTCTCTGAGAGATTCGGAAAATTCAGGAAGTAAACTACCCGATGCTAATGCTATCGCATACAGCGCTGGCTTTCAGCAGCCCTAAAAGATGCCCCTCTCATCAGCAAGTAACTCGCCAACCACAGGGATGGTGAAAGCACTGCCCCATTCTGGGCCATATTCAACATTCTACAGTGCCACTTTCTCGCGGGAGTAAGTCTCAGGTCAAAAATCAAAAATCAAAAATCGACCGATCGATCCTAAGATAAAAAAACGCTGGTTAGGAAAGTTTGTAAACTTATGCGAGTGTTCGTCTTACTCTTCAATGCCCGCACGGAGAATGAAGGAATTCATACCATTCAACTCGGCGATCGCAACAAAGTTCTCATGTTTGAGTCAGAAGACGACGCCATCCGCTTTGGCTTGATGTTGGAAGCTCAGGATTTCCCCGAACCTACTGTCGAGGCGATCGACGAGGAAGAAATTAAGGAGTTCTGCGATAGTGTCGATTATGACTGGGAACTGGTGCCGGCGGGGGCGCTGGAAATTCCGCCAGCAAACAATGTAACACAGATAGAATGGCAGTCACAGCCGGAACCTAAATCTGATACTGACGTTTCTCAAAGCGAACTAGACTCTATTCGTCGCCGACTCGAAGGACTTTTGTAATATCTCAAATTTGACAAAAAATGAAGAATTTGGAACAACGGGGGCATCTGCTGACGGAACAGGTGAATGTCAATAGCGAGAATTTAGATCAACTAAGTTCGATCGAATTGGTGGACTTGTTCAACCGGGAAGATGCTCAAACTTTAAGCGCGATCGCCCAATCCCGCGAGCATTTAGCCCAAACGATTGACATCGCTGCTGAGTCTCTGCGTCAAGGAGGCCGCCTGTTTTACGTCGGTGCAGGTACTTCGGGCCGTTTGGGGGTACTGGACGCGGCCGAGTGTCCACCCACCTTCTGCACCCCACCAGAGCTGGTACAGGGGATTATTGCTGGGGGTGCCGGCGCTCTGGTGCGGAGTTCGGAGGATTTGGAGGATCGGGCCCAAGATGGGGCAGAGGCGATCGCCCATCGTCAGATTACCAATCTCGATGTGGTTGTCGGCATTACCGCTGGGGGTACGACACCGTTTGTAGCAGGTGCTTTGCAGGCGGCCCGCCAGCGGGGTGCGAAGACGGTTTTTATGGCTTGTGTACCTGTCGAACAAGTCAGTTTTGAGGCTGATGTGAATATTCGCTTGTTGGTTGGCCCGGAGATAGTGGCGGGTTCGACGCGCTTAAAGGCGGGTACGGTGACAAAAATGGCTTTGAATATTATTTCGACTGGGGTAATGGTGAAGCTGGGTAAGGTTTACGGTAATCGCATGGTCGATGTGGCGGTGACAAACAAGAAGTTACGCGATCGGGCTTTAGGAATGTTACAAGATTTAACTGATTTGAATCGGGAGGAAGCGGGTTTTCTGCTGGAAAAAAGCGGCAAGTCTGTGAAGTTGGCTTTGATGATGCACTGGACTGGTTTGGAGAAGGAGGAGTGCGATCGCATTTTGGGAGAGTTTCAAGGGAATTTGCGATCGGCTGTAGCATCAATTAGTCATTAGTCATATCAATTCCGTTAGCATCGTCCTGTATTAATCTCTCTCTTCTCTTCCTTTGCGTCCTTTGCGCCTTCGCGGTTAAATCATTCCGATGCAACCGGAAACGATATCAGTTGTTAGTAGTCATTAGTCATATCAAATCCGGTAGCATCGGAATTATTAGTAGCCGAAATTAGGACACTCAAGCGTGCCCATTAGTGTCAACTTAAGCCTGAAAGCCCGCCAAGTCCGTTGGTCATCCCGCCAGTCCGACAGGGGTTGAAACCCCTGTCTCAAAGCGCAAGTCCTCTCAAAGAGGACTGATGATGATGAGTTCTTGAGTCCTCTTTTAGAGGACTTTAGCTATTCGGGCGGACAGAAGGACTTGGTGGGCTAACAGCTTAAGTTGACACTCCTTGGGCACGCTTGAGTGTCCTCTATAAATATCGGGAGCGCGATCGCAAATTCGGTACCCTTGCCCGGTGCTGAATTAACTGAAATCGTGCCGCCATGTTTCTCGGTGACAATCTGATAAGCGATCGCCAAACCCAACCCCGTACCTTTTCCGACTTCTTTCGTAGTAAATAAATGGTCAAAAACCTTTGCTTTGACTTCTTCATTCATACCCTTACCGTTATCTGCGATCGCAATTTTAACGCTATTATTTTCCACTGAGGTTGTAATGGTAATGCAGTTAGGTTTGACTTGAATTTCCGCAAAACTACGTCCATGATTAGATTCATCCAAAGCATCGATCGCATTCCCCAAGATATTCATAAATACTTGATTCAATTGCCCTGCATAACATTCTATTTTTGGTAAATTACCATAATCTTTAATAACTTCAATTTCTGGGCGATTCTCATTAGCTTTGAGGCGATGTTTGAGGATCATAATTGTACTATTAATCCCATCGTGAATATTGCAAGCTACGGGGCGATCGGTATCCGCACGGGAGAAAGTTCGCAAACTTGTGCTGATATCTCGAATTCGACTTACTCCTTCCTTCATGGAAGCAATTAAATTAGGAAAATCTTCTCGAATATATTCAAGATCAATGGTTTCCATTTCCTCCTGAATTTCTGGGTCTAATTGTGGGTATTTTTTTTGAACCAAATCGATTAATCCAAACAAATCATTAATGTAATCTAGGGCGGGTTTAATATTGCCCCCAAGGAAACCAACAGGGTTATTAATCTCATGGGCAACCCCCGCCACCAAGTTACCCAAGGCAGACATTTTTTCACTTTGCACCATTTGTAGTTGGGTTTGCTGGAGTTGTTGAAATGCCTGTTCAATCTGTTGTGATTTTTGCCGTAGCTCTATCTCTGACTCTTGCAAGGCTTTTTGGATATACTTACGTTTAATTGCTGAAGCAATTTCATCAGCAACTGAACTTAATACCTCTAAGATTTCATCATCTAGAGTATGACGCGCAAACATTGCCATTACGCCCATAATTTGATTTTCAACAATCAGCGGATAACCCGCAAAGGCAATCATCCCTTCCCGTTTTGCCCATTCTTTATCGCCAACTCGTGGATCATTTAATACATCATTAGTTAAATGGGGGCAACATTCTTCAGCAATCAGCCCGATCTTAAATTTTCCGACGGGAACACGAGCATGGGGACCATCTAAATGAATGTATTGTCCAGCACTAGCTTGGAGTTCTAAAACATTTTCAGCAGAATTCAAAGTCCAGATGCGGGCAAAGGCAGCATCTAGATGTTGCACAATTGCTTCTGTAGTGGATTGCAGCATATCAGAGAGATTTTCATGAGTTGTTAATCCGGCATCCACATCTGCCCGAAAAGCCAATTTTTTGTTTCGCAACTGAAGTATTGTCAGCATTTGCGCTAATTCTGTTGCTTTTTCATGCTCATTGGCTTCTGAGCGTTGCAGATTTTGGTAAAGTTGGGCATTTTCTAAGGAAATAGCAGCTTGGATACAGAGGAAATTAATTACTGTCAGGCGATCGCTCGTAAATACCCCCGCAGTCATTTCATTTCTTAGGTAAAGAATGCCCGCCAAATGTCCTTGATTGAGAATTGGCAAACACAGCACACTCTTAGGATTACGTTGAATCAGATAATCATCAATAACGGGTAAATCTGTTTGTAAGTTGTCGATGACCACCACAGATTGAGTGCGTTTAACATACTGAATTAATTTGATTGGCACATCAGGATTATCGTCTAAGGGTATTGAACAAAGTTCTGTGGTTTCAGGGGTAGAAATAGCCCTCACCAGCCAAGTTTCATTTTGGGGCAGAACCAATATACACTTATTTCCTCCAGAGTTTTGCAGAATAATTTGGGTTAGTTGCTGGAGCAGTTCATCTAGTTCGATCGCACTGGAGAGAGATTGGGCGACTTGGATTACGGAGGCAAAATCTAAGGAATCAAAAATGCTGGTGCTAGAAATTTTAGTGGTTGAGTTCGTAAAATTTGTGAGGGTTTCTAAGGTATTAAAATTAGATTTGGGTTGTTGTAATATCGGCTGGAGCAGTTGGGGATAAAGGGTTTCTAAGTTGACAATTTTAGCTTTTGCTCCCCATTTCGTATAGCAATAATAAGCCTCTTGCATATAGCCAGCGGCAACTTTTTCTTTACCCCAATTGAGATAGAACTTTGCAGCTAGTTCATTAGCAAGGGCTTCATCTTGAATGAATTGGTTAGCTTTGGCGCTGGTAATGGCGCGATCGTAGTGTTCAATGGCATCGGTTTTGTTTCCCAATACCCGATATTTCTCAGCGGCTATCAGTTCCCAACGATGTTGATGATTGCTCGGAGCCAAAGCTGCCCAATGCTGCAATTTGTCTTGATGCTGTTGAACTTGGAGCAGAATCGTCTGGCGCTCTTCTGGGGATACGGCTGCATACTGAGTTAATTGAATCAGTGCATCATAAAAGGAGTAGAGGGGAATCATAAACAACCCTACACCACCATCTAGGTATTGTGCAGTTTGAACAGAGGTTTGAGCCGCTTCCCGATCTTGTCCAAAGAGATAATAGAGAATAGTTTGGTTTATATACCACATGAACAACGCAAGGCGTTGATTGTTTGCTTGCAGTTGAGGCAGAGATTGTTTCTGGTTAAAAATTTCTCCAGTGAGGAGATAAGGAACCTCAGCCTGTCCTAATAAATTCAGGGTAGTTTGTTGATAAATTTCTTGAAAATCTAGGGCACTTGCTTGTTTGTATTGCTGAATAATTTGACGATAAGCTTGCATTGTTCGGGTAAGTTCTCCTAATTCCTGCCCCGCATGGTAAGCGTAATAACAGGAAGCCATAGCAGCGTAGCAAGCCGTCTCAATATCTCCAGTTTCTAGTCCGCTGCGGTATGCCTCTTGTAGTCCCGGTAGCACTTCTGAGAGGGGAATTTTCCAATGTTTAACGAAGGTGTGAACTACGTGCCAGTTTCGGCATTTTAATGAGGCTAGATGGAGATTTTCTCGAAGGTTTAATGCCAATTCTCCAAACTTGTAACCATTTTCGATATCGCCCATGATGCCACACAGGATTAAGCCATATTCACCGTAAGCAAATACAGAGATGGGACAATTGCCCGATCGGATGGACAATTCAACTCGCTTGAACATCAGCAATGGCATTAAGTTAGGAGCTGACTGCAAGGCAGGAGGCACCAAAGCTGTCAGGATTTCCATCGCCGCCAAAAGCTGGGGATCTGTCATGGTGCGTAAGTCTAGCAAACTACGGAAGGGTTTATCTGCCCACAGCGATCGCGTTATTCCAAAAGCCTGCCCAATATCTTCTTGGGTGGGTTGTTCTGGAAATTCAATCCCCAGGGAGTGTAACACCTGTAATCCAATCTGAATTGCTTCCAGAGATTGCCCTTGGGCTTGGATTCCTAAAATCCGAGTTTGCTGAACCTTGATGTTATCTAGCAACGTTTTTGTCTGTTGCAGCACGACACTCGCCCACTGTTCCATCTGCTCAAAATCGGTGTTGAGATAGCTCGCCTCGGCAATGTCTTCATGGAGTGCTAGCGTCAGGGGATAATGGCTTTCCCAAGCATCTGCTGGTAAAAGCTTAATTCCCATTCCGAGATATTCGCTTGCCCCTGCATAGGCTGTAGCAGTTTTAGCTTTTTTTCCAGCAGTGAGATTTAATTCTGCCAAATTTTCCCGCTCTTGAAGTGATGCAATCAGAGCAATACCAACATTCAAATGATTGACAATTTCAAATAACCGTTCTTCTCTGTCACTGGTAGAGGAATCTCGTAATAGCCGCCCAATTTTGAGATGTGTTGCTTGTTTTTGGTCGTCTGGAATTAATGAATAGGCTGCTTGTTGGATGCGATCGTGCAGAAACTTGTAAGAAACAGTTATTTGTTGTCGAGTCTCTAGCCGTGACTGATTACCGCTGAGGGATGAGGCACTTTGAAAAAACTTATAAACTTCGCTTCTGGGTAAAATCAGCCCTTCCTGTAACGCCTTCCACAGGTTTGCCGCTGTTTCTGTTTCCGATTGTTTGGAGACGATCGCCAACGTTGCCAAATCAAATTGATTGCCAATACAGGCGGCAAGTTTGAGGACATTTTGAGTGGCTGCTGGCAACTTTTGAAGCTGAATTGCCATGAACTCTACAACATCATCAGTAATTGCCAAGGCTCTAACTTTGGCAATATCGCACTGCCAACCCCCCCTTGCCCCCAGGGCTGTTTCATTCTCTTGTAGGGGCCGCCCCCCGTGGCTGCCCCAATCTCTGAAACCCTCATTTGATAGTCGGTGGAGGGGTAGGCACGCACCATCCACTACCCCTACAAAATCATCGTTTTCCGTAGGGGCAATCCCCCCGTGGTTGCCCCGAAACAGCCCTGCCCTTGCCCCCCCTTGGTAAGGGGGGGTTGGGGGGGTAAAGTCAAAGCTAATCAGTCCATCTTCATACAACGCCTTGAGAAACTGCGTGGTAAAGAACGGGTTGCCCTGAGTTTTTTGGTAGATTAATTCAGTTAACGGCAAAGCCATTGCTGCTGCACAAGTCAAGGTATCGGCAATCAAACGATTCACATCTGCTTGACTTAAGGGCGCCAGCGTTAGAGTGTTGACGATCGCCTTTAACTTCTCAATCTCTCCTAGTGTCAGCATCAAAGGATGTGCAGGCGATACCTCATTATCGCGGTATGCCCCAATCAGCAGCAGGTAGCCCATTTCACCCTGGCTCATCAACACCTGCATCAGGTTCAGTGAAGCCGAATCTGCCCACTGCAAGTCATCCAAAAACATCACCAGTGGATGCTCTTTGGTCGTGAATACCCCTATAAACTTCTGAAACAGCAAATTAAACCGATTTTGTGCAGCGCTGCCTGAGAGTTCAGGAACGGGCGGTTGCGAGCCAATGATGCGCTCTAATTCTGGGATGACTTCGATCGCCACTTGCCCGTTTTCACCCAATGCCTTCAGGATGCGCTCTTTCCACTGCGCCAGTTGAGCATCACTCTCGCTGAACAGTTGCCCCATCAAATCCCGCAGGGCTTGCACAAACGCAGACAGAGGAATGTTGCGGTTGAACTGGTCATACTTGCCCTTGATAAAGTAGCCTCTTTGACGGACGATCGGCTTGTGTACTTCATTCACAACTGCTGTCTTGCCGATACCAGAAAAGCCCGCCACCAGCAGCAGTTCAGTTTTGCCCTCACTGACGCGGTTAAAGGCACTCAGCAGCTCGATTACTGCGGCTTCTCTGCCGTAGAGACGTTCGGGAATCAAAAAGCGATCGCAGATGTCGCGCTCTCCTAGCGTAAACCGGACATGATTTCCCTTCTCTCGATCGTCGCTCAGACACAGTTCCAGGTCATGCTTGAGTCCTAATGCGCTCTGATAGCGGTTTTCAGCATTTTTTGCCATCAACTTGGCGACGATTTCAGACAGCATCGGTGGAATCGCAGGATTGAGGCTGTGGATGGCGGTTGGTTGTTTTGCCAGGTGAGAATGCACCAATTCCATCGGATCTTGGGACTGAAACGGCAGTTGTCCTGTTAGCAGTTGGTAGAAGCTGACACCGAGGGAGTAGAAATCGCTGCGGTAGTCGATGCCTCGGTTCATCCGCCCAGTCTGTTCGGGGGACAGGTAAGCGAGGGTACCTTCGAGAATGTTCGGATTTTGAATTTCTGGGGTTTCGCGCGGCAGCAGTGAGGCAATGGAGAAGTCTATCAGCTTGACTTGCTGGGTGTCTGGGTTAATCAGGATGTTGGCAAGTTTGATGTCTTTGTGGATGATGCGGTTGCGGTAGAGGTGGTGCAGGATGTCGGCGATTTGCAGGGCGATCGGGTAGAATACATCCAGGCACAGGGGTTTGCCCAGCGCGAACTGGCCGAGCGAAATGCCGCCAAAGTCTTCCATGACCATAGCGTAGCCGTTACGGTAGGGTTCGAGACCGTAAGATTGAATGATGCCGGGGCAGTTGAGGTTTTTGGCGATCGTGTATTGATTGCGAAACTGCACCAGTTCGCTGAAACTCGGATGCTCATTACTCAGCAGTTTGATGACAACGGGTTGTTGGTCTGCTTTTCGCACAGCCCGGTACACGAGGGTGCGGGAGCCGGAGTATAGTTGCTCGGCGATGTCATAGTCAAAAAGGGCGATCGCGCTGTGCGTAAGCATAAAACCACTCAACTTATCTAAATAATCGGATCAATCCCCGTCGGACTATCGGTTTTACCTGATTGTTGACACTCCTTGGGCATTGCCGTGTCATAGGTGTCAACTTTAAGCTGTCAGCCCGCCAAGTCTGCCACGGTTCCCATAGTCCGCCAGGGAATGAATTCCCTGTCTAATAGCACAAGTCCTCTAAAGAGGACTGAAGAACTCATGAGTTCTCTTGAGAGGACTTGAGCTTTGTGAGGCTCGGTTTCAACCCCTGCCGGACTGCGGGTTTGACCTTAAGTTGACACCAATGAACACGCTTGAGTGTCCCTACAGCATTTCATAAACCAGGGATATGCTCTATAGCAATCCTAAATGATTCGCAAAATTTGTAGGGGTAGTGTCCCCGTGCCTACCCCTTATCTATCAGGGCAACCACGGGGCCAAGAGCCCCTACAATAATTACGCAAATGATTTAGGATTGCTATATTATCCATTAATAAAAACACTCGATGTAAGCTGACTTTGACTTACACCTTGCACAATTCCCAAATAATTGCTACCAGATTTAATTGCCGTAGAAGCAAGGCTTGCACCTCCATCCAATCCCAAACTAACAGCTTCAAAAGTCAAGTTAGCAAATCCGATGCCATCGCTCAAACCGATTCTATCTCCCACGGTAAAATCGGTAATCACATCTGCCCTGACTAAAGTAGCTGAAGCCGACAAACCTCCTCCTAAAATAAACGTATCATTGCCACTACCGCCAGTCAGAATATCTTGACCGCGATCGCCCGCCAACAAATCATCGCCATTACCGCCAATCAAGATATCATCTTCCTTGCCACCACGGAGAGTATCATTGCCCTCTCCTCCAATCAGGCGATCGTTGTCGTTATTGCCAGTGATCAAATCATTGCCAACACCCCCATCAATTAAATCAGATTCTTTGCCACCGGATAAACTGTCATTACCCCCACCACCATTAATAGTATCCGCACCTTGCATTCCATTAATAGTATCTGCACCTTCTCCTCCGGTGAGATTGTCTTTCCCAGAAAGGGCAAAAATTGGCAATCCCCCAGGACTTGTCGGCAACTGAGCATCCCCACTGTCAGATAAGAAATAATTGCCACCGCTGACTGTATTTTTGGGGGCTGTCGTCGGGCTGCCATCGCCTGTAGCATTGGCGATCGGTGTGGTGATAGATGCAGATAGATTTGGGGTAGGAGTGGGAGTGGGAATAGGAGTGGGAGTGGGAGTGGGAGTAGGAGTGGGAGTAGGAGTAGGAATAGGAGTGGGAGTAGGAGTGGGAGTAGGAATAGGAGTGGGAGTAGATATGGGTGTAGTAGTACCGTCAAGAGAAGTAGCAAACACTTGCGTCCAATAGTGATTCCAATTTTCAGTACCAGTATCATTGGCTAAAAAATAGTAACCAATGCCAATTTCTTTCAGCTTAGGATCGAGAATATTAGCACGGTGGCCAGCACTGTTCATCCAGGAAGTTACAACTTGTTCGGGTGTAGAAGAACCCGCAGCAATGTTTTCCGCCGCCGCTGAGAATTTATAGCCCGTTGCAGTAATCCGACTGCCGATCGAAGAACCATCTTTTCCGGTATGAGAAAAGAAGTCTTGCAGGGCCATATTTTCGGTGTGATTTGCCGCCGCATTCAGCAACTGAGCATTGAAAGTCAGGGCTGACAAACCAAATTTAGTGCGTTCTATGTTGGTAAGTTCTAGAACTTTATCAACAAAAGATTGATTGGTTGCACTTGCAAAACGTTCAGGGGCCAAACCTCCTTCGTTTAAGATGTCTAAAGGTTGAGTGGCGGAATTATTGATTTGTTCAAACATGGTGAGTTATAAAAATTGAGATGGGCTTATCTCATATCTACAACTGCTGTACTTGTTTTCCGTATATCTTCCCGCACAATTTGAATTTCAATCGATTGTCATTTTTGGATTTTAGCTTTAAAAAGCGAATTTCACATTTTCTATTTATCTGGGAATTATTTAACCGCAGAGGACACAGAGGACACAGAGGAAGAGAATAGAGAGATGAATAATTATGCTGCCAATTCCCCTTTAGATTTGAGATTAAAATTATCAATGAATCTCAAATCTAAAATCTAAATTTTTCCTAGGCTCCTTTTGCTTCCAATGCAACTTGCTCAACTTCATCTTTGGTGAGAATTTCTAGAGCTGCTTCTGCTTCTGCACCGCCTAGTCGTCTTAGAGCTTGGGCGACTCGGTAACGGATTTGCCAATCTGCGTTGGTAGCGTAGGGGAGGAGTAGGGGAATGGCTCGCGGATCTCTCAATTCTCCTAATGCACTGATCGCAATGGTTTGGATCAATTCATTGTCGGAAGCTAAGGCATTTTCTAACATGGGAAATGCTTTGGGATCTCCCATTTCTCCCAAGGCGGCGACGATGCTGAGTTGAACTAGCCACTCGGATGTATTGTCGTAAACTTGCTGTAAATCTGCTAAAGCATCGGTTAGTTTCAATGCGCCCAAAGCATCGGCTGCTGCTGCTTGGACGTCGGGTTCTGGGTCGTTGTTCAAGCTGTGAAGCAGTACCTCTAAGGCGTTCGAGAGATTCTCTGTGCCGAGGGTTGACATTTGGCTGACGGCTGCGTAACGAACGCGGACGTTTTTGTCGCCGATCGCAGTTTGAATCAGTTTATAGGCGATGGTTGGTTCTAGTTGACGCAGTTGATTGACAGCACGGAGGCGATCGCCAAAATCCTCGGAATTCAGCAATTGTTCGACAGACTCAGGGGTAATACTCATGGTAATTTGGTAATTGGTAATTGGTAATTGGGAATTGGGCATTGGGCATTGGGAATTGGGCATTGGGCATTGGGCATTGGGCATTGGGAATTGACACAAAATCACAAACTAAAGATTTGATAAAATATTTTTTTGGTCAATGCCTATCAATATAGGAGCTAATTAAAACTCAGCTACCATTGCTCGGACAATATCTCCCCTCGTGAGGATACCAATTACTTTCCCAGCAGTATCAAGCACCGGTAATCGGTGGATTTTGCGCTCGTGCAGAAGTTTTGCAGCTTCTTTGACCGATTTTTCGGGTGTGATACTAACTGGATCTCGGCTCATAACTTCTCCTACTGTTTGTCCTAAAGCTTTGTGGAGTTCTTGCTCGTAACGAGAAGGATTTTCTAAGTAAATCACGCTGTCGAGTATCATGATGTAAGTGGGGGGAGTTACACCTGTTTCCTGCCACATCAAGTCCGTTTCCGATATGACACCGATCAACAAATCATTGGCATCTACAACCGGAAGGCCGCTAATCCGGCGAGCAGCTAAAATTTTAATCGCTTCCTTCACTGACATTTCTGCTCGCGCTGTCAGGGGTTCGCGAGTCATTAAATCGGCTACGGTTTTGGGCATGATTGGCATTTAATTTAATTGTTTCTCTCGATCGATCATATATCTAATCTCCAATCTAAAATCTAAAATCGGTCGATCGCTTGCAAAATTGTTAAGATATATTAAAAACCGATCCCGATCAATGCTAGAATCCGACGCTAAAAAACCAGAATCCCCACCAGAAGTGCGCTGTGTGTTAGTTTGTCAGCATCAATCTTGTCTGAGAAATGGTTCAGCAGCAGTGCTAGCTGCTTTTGAAGCCCATCCGGTTTCAGGGGTTAAAGTGGAGGCTAGCGGTTGTCAGGGACAGTGTAACACCGGCCCGACGGTGCGAGTAACGCCAGACGAAATTTGGTATTGTCGAGTTAAAGTTAGCGATGTGCCCCGGATTGTGGAAGAACATCTCCTGGAGGGAAAGCCTGTCAAAGCGCTTTTCAATCCGAGAATTCATCTTTATTATTCATGATCGTCCAAGGAATTCTGATTGGTTTATTAACGCTGGTGGGTACTGCATCGGCGGTTGTGGCGCAAATTCCAGCAGTTTCTGGGAATATTTGTGCGGTAGATTTAGGTGCAAAAATAGATGCGATCGCCAATCGTGCTGAATTTAGTCGATCGCGCTGGGGCATTTTGATTCAACCCCTATCTTCTACTAGGACTCTCTACAGTCGTGATGCTCAAAAATACTTTATTCCAGCATCAAATGTCAAGCTATTAACCACCGCCGCTGCTTTACAAAAACTTGGTGCTGATTTTCGGATCGAGACCTCGGTTTACAGCGGTGAAAATGGTAATTTATACATTGCAGGTAGGGGCGATCCGAGTATTGCTGAGGCTCAGTTGCAGGATTTGGCTCAGCAGTTGAAGCGGCGGGGAATTAGTCGAGTTAACGAATTGATTGGCGATGACAGCTATTTTCAAGGTAATGCAGTCCATCCGAATTGGGAATGGGAAGATGCCCAAGCTGGCTACGGAGCACCGATTAATAGTTTAATGTTCAATCAAAATGCGATCGAGCTAATTTTATCACCCCTGGCGATCGGGCAACCACTGAAAGTTACTTTTGCTCAACCAAAGCTGACAAATCAATGGCAAATTGAAAATAAGTCTGTGACAGTCGGACAAAATGAATCAGAATTTATTGAGGTTGGCAGAGATTTCGGGCAACCTCTGCTGCAAGTTCGCGGACAGTTGAGATTTGGTGCAGAATCTGAGTCGGCTTACGTGGCAGTGGTGAATCCTGCTCATCATTTTTTGCAACAGTTTCAGCAATCTCTGGAGGCGGAAGGAATTGCGGTTAAACAGGCTTTAGTGGCATCTAATTCTCGCTATTTAAATCAAAAATTAGCAACGATTGAATCGCCACCAATGGCAGAATTGGTGAAAGAAACTAATCGGGAAAGTAACAATGTTTATGCAGAGGTTTTATTGAGATTGTTGGGGAAATCTACAGGTAAGATGCCTGGGCCACAAGAGGATACAATGGAAGTTGGTTTGAAAGAGTTAAAAACAACTTTAACTCAATTAGGTGTAAATCCCGATAGCTATGTATTAGTTGATGGTTCTGGATTGTCTCGCCACAATTTAATTAGTCCAGAAGCCTTGGTGCAAACTTTGAGATTAATGGCGAATTCACCTTCGGGATCTGTTTACCGTGCGTCTTTACCTGTGGCTGGGGAGAGCGGAACTTTGAAAAATCGTTTTACTACACCAAATCGAGTCATTTTGCAAGCAAAAACTGGAACTTTGAACTCCGTTGCAGCGCTGTCGGGATATGTGGAAGTTCCGAATTACGAGCCGCTGGTGTTTAGCATTATGGTGAATCAATCGGATCTGTCTACTGCCAAAGTGCGATCGGCGATCGATGAAATTGTGCTGTTATTAAATCGCCTCAGCCGCTGTTAAAAAAGCCAACTATAGTATGAAATTTTTACATATTAAGTGCGATCGGCTACAATGAAAGCAGAAAAATTAAAACCAGTAGGTTGCTGGAGTAGGCAGCCCGTTTGGGGTGCTTGTATAACCAAAAGGTAAGTATAACTTCCACAATATGAAATTTTTAGATTCCGAACAACAGCATATCTTTGTCGAAACCAACAAAATCCGCTTGCACTGCGTTTCCCAAGGTGAAGGCGAACTTGTCTTGCTCTTACACGGGTTTCCAGAGTTTTGGTATTCTTGGCGTCACCAAATTCCTGCCTTGGCGCGTCATTTCAAGGTGGTAGTCCCGGATTTGCGCGGCTACAACGATTCGGACAAGCCCGCAAGTGGCTATGATTTGGATACGCTGAGTGCAGATATTCGTGGTTTGATCGATCGCCTCGGCTATACAAAAGCTCACATTGTCGGTCATGATTGGGGAGGGGTGATCGCGTGGCATTTAGCTCAAAAATTCCCGGAAAAGCTCAACCGTTTGGCAATTTTAAACGCTCCTCACCCGCAGCGCTTCGTGCAAGAAATGGCGAGTAACTTAGATCAACTCCGTCGCAGTTGGTATGTTTTTGCTTTTCAGGTTCCTGGTATTCCCGAATGGTTGATTCAGCAAAACTTGAAAGATTTTGTGCAAAATGTGTTTCAAGGACAAGCTATTCGTAAAGGCTCTTTTAGCGCTGAAGAAACTAAGATTTATCAGACAGCTTTGGAAAAGCCTGGAGTATTGGGGGCTGCGGTGAATTATTACCGGCAGATGTTTCATCCGCAGAGGCTGTGGAATTTGGGGCATCCATGGGAAACGGTGAAGGTTCCTACTTTGGTGCTTTGGGGAGAAGAGGATGCGTTTTTGAGCCACAAACTGGTGGAAGGTTTAGACCGGTTAATTTCAGCTCCGTTTAGGCTCAAGTTAGTTCCGAATTGTGGCCACTGGATTCAGCAAGAAGTTCCGCAAACGGTGAATCGAGAATTGCTCAGTTTTCTGAGAAATTCTTCTTCTTTGGTTTTGGGATAGAAAAATTTTAAATTTAGACAGGACTTACCAGAAAATTCAGTAGAATCTACATTATTTAGGGATGATTAGACAAAACATAGTTATACCATTTTCATAAAGTCCTACTACAGATGTAGTTCAAAGCCCCCCCTTGGCAAGGGGGGGTTGGGGGGGTAGATATGTAGCGCTACTTTATGAAATTGATATTACGTCTATGATTTATTTGACGGCAAATAATTAGCCCCTGCAATCAATCAGTTGAAAAGAGTCCTGGAGGCACAGCCAAACTAAAGCCCCGACTTGTTTAACAAATCAGGGCTCTAACCGCAGAATAGTGAACTACTCACCGCTAACCTGGAGTACCAGGTATCGCGGGAGTTCTTTACTGACAGTCAAAAAATTTAGATTTCTTCCAAATCTTCAACATCTTCCATATCTTCTAAATCTTCTAGATCCTCATCGTCCACAGGAGCGACAGAATTAGCAGAAACCACAGCACCAGTAGCAAGTTTTTCTCTGACTAATTTCTCAATTTCATTTTTGAAATCGATATTTTTCTCCATGTGTTGGATTACTTTGTCTCGTCCTTGAGCAATGTTATCGCCGTTGTAGCTATACCAAGAACCTTTTTTCGTAATTACTCCCATTTCGTCGGCCAAGTCTGTCAAACAGCCTAAAGTAGAAATGCCTTTGCCAAATACAATGTCAAATTCGGCAATGCGGAAGGGTGGAGCAACTTTATTTTTAGCAACTTTAACTTTGGTGCGGTTCCCGTACTCTTCTGTGCCTTTTTTCAAGGTTTGAATCCGCCGAATATCGAGTCGCACGCTGGCGTAGAATTTGAGAGCGTTACCCCCTGTTGTAGTTTCGGGATTGCCGTAAGTTACGCCGATTTTTTGGCGCAATTGGTTGAGAAAAATGACGGTACAGCCGGATTTGCCGATGTTGCCGGTGATTTTTCGCAAAGCTTGGCTCATCAACCGGGCTTGCAAACCCATGTGGGAGTCGCCCATGTCGCCTTCAATTTCGGCGCGGGGGACTAGGGCTGCTACGGAGTCAATAACTACGATATCGACGGCGACGGAACGGACGAGTTGATCGACTATTTCTAGTCCCATTTCTCCGGTGTCGGGTTGGGAAACTAGGAGATTTTCAATATCGACACCCAAGGCTGAGGCGTAGGTGGGATCTAGGGCGTGTTCGGCATCGACGAAGGCGGCGATTCCGCCGGATTTTTGGACTTCGGCGATCGCGTGTAGCGCTAGAGTGGTTTTACCGGAACTTTCTGGGCCATAGATTTCAATGACTCGGCCTTTTGGCAAACCGCCACCCAAGGCGATGTCAAGTGTCAGGGCTCCGCTGGGAATGGTTTCTACCCTCATGCGAGTGGCGTCTCCCAATCGGACGATCGCCCCTTTGCCAAAGCTGCGCTCGATCTGGGATAGTACCGCAGTCAGGGCTTTTTGCTTTTCGGGGCTTTCAGTAATTTTTGTAGACGTATCTTTTTTTGCCATTTGCGGTACACAGGTAGGGCCCTTGCGGAGCTTGTTGATTAACTGTACAACACGTATGTTAGCAGTTATTTTGGGGGTGGGGAGGTTCTGGGGAGATTTGATTCACGATTCTTGATTTTGCTGAAGTCCGGCAGCCGCCAGGGCTGTTTCATGCTCAGGAAAATCAGTAGGGGCGGTGCCTGTGAGTGCCCGCCGAGCCCATAGATGATTTGTGGGCGTTTGAAGTTCTGGGGGAGCCACGGGGGGCGGCCCCTACAATAGAATGAGGAGGTTAGAGAATAGCTAGCGCATGGCATCTACAATACGTCAAGACCAATCTGTCGATCGCACTAATTCCCGGTGGCTGCTGGGCTTATTGGCGATCGCTATTTTACTAGGCATCGGATTTCGAGGCTTTGAACTCGATCGCAAACTTTACTGGCACGACGAAGCATACACCTCGCTGCGGGCTGCTGGTTTCACTAGACAAGAAATCGACGACGAACTATTCCAAAACCGGATTGTTCCCGCGCCGGAATTACAAAAATATCAGCGCATTAAACCAGGAAGTACAGCAGCAGACACAATCCATTCTTTAGCCCTTGAAGACCCACAGCATCCGCCTTTATACTTTCTGATGGCTCGCCTTTGGATGGAGGAATTTGGCAGTTCTCTGACAGCATCCCGTACTTTACCAGCACTATTAAGTTTGCTGTCCCTGCCTTTAATGTACGCTTTAGCTCAAGAACTTTTTGCCTCACGTTTAACGTCGTTATTAGCGACAGCACTGTTAGCCTTATCTCCCTTTGATATCTTATTTGCTCAGACCGCAAGGCAGTATAGTTTACTGACAGTAACAGTTATTGGCAGTAGTTTGCTGGTGCTGAGAGCCTTGCGGTTGCAGCGTTGGAAAAATTGGGTGTTATATGGATTGTCGATCGCTGTTGGTTTATACACCCATCCTTTTTTCATCTTAACACTAATTGCACAGGGCATATTTGTGATGTGTTACTGCCTGTTTTTTGCCAAGACCAAATTGCGAGGTCATGTAATTAATTCACATTTTTTCTTGTCAGTAATAGGTGGCTTGATTCTTTATGCTCCTTGGATTTACGTCCTAGGTACTAATCTGCAAAGAGCTTCAGATACTACAGATTGGACGCGAGTTGCTCCCGGATTACTTTATTTGGTCAAATTGTGGATTTTGAGTTTTACGGCGCTCTTTTTTGATTTAGATTTCGGTTTTTATAGTATTTGGACTTTTCTGGCTCGACTGCCATTTTTGATTATAATTGTAGCAGGTATTTACCAAATATTTCACCGCACCAGCAGTGCCCATAGGTTATTTATTTTACTATCAATTTTTGTGCCTTTTTTGATGCTAGCATTGCCGGATATAATCATCGGCGGTAAACGTTCTGCTGTGAGTCGTTATCTGATTTCCTGCTTTCCGGGAGTGCAGCTAGTGGTGGCTTATTTCCTCGCAAATAGCGTCAAAAATCGGCAGCGGTTCTGGGAATTCATTTTGGCTGGGGTATTTACAGCAAGTATAGTATCTTGCGTTGTTAGCGGTTTTGCTGATACTTGGTGGAGCAAAGACGTGAGCTATTTTAATGCTGAAGTCGCCCAGAAGATTAATCAAGAGGCGATCGCTAATCGGTCAATCAAAGATACAATTGTAATTAGCGATCGCGGCAACGATTTTACGAATATGGGCGATTTGCTTTCTCTGAGCTATTTGCTTGACAAAGACGTGCGGCTGATGTTAATGAGTCAGTCACCAGACCTGGAGATGCTGAACAAATATTCGGCTCCCCTGGTGTTTCGGCCTTCGGAAAAATTGCGATCGGCATTTAAACGAAATCAACTGCGGTTAGAGCCTGTATTAGCGAACGCTAGACTTTTTCGAGTGCGGCGAGCTGCGTAGGGTTTCGATAGTATCAATAGACATAAATAGTTATATAGATTAGCGGAATCAAACCTATGCAAGAGTTAAAAGATGTTGCGTCAGAATATGGCCAGCAATTTCGTAATCTTCAGAATGAATTGCGGGAAAATTGGCACAAAAACGAAGAATTCGACGGCGGAGATTGTGACATCATCGTCATTCCTTCTATCAGTTTAGATCAGCAAGAAATGCAGAAAGTTCCAGGTGCTTACCACTACGAAGAACGGCATTTGTTTTCGTTGATTCGTCTGCGAAATCCTCGCACGCGCCTGATTTATATTACTTCCGAGCCACTGCATCCAATGATCGTTGATTATTACTTGCAATTACTCCCCGGAATTCCTTTTTCACACGCGCGCGATCGGCTTTTGCTATTCTCTACTTACGATGCTTCTCCCAAATCCCTCACCCAGAAAATCTTAGAACGCCCCCGGTTGATGGAACGGATTCGCTCTTCCGTGCGGCCGAGACAATCTTATATGGTTTGTTACAACTCCACCCCCTTAGAGCGGGAGTTATCTGTAAAGTTGGGAATTCCTTTGTGGGCAAGCGATCCAGATTTGCTCTACTGGGGAACAAAAAGTGGTAGCAGACAAATTTTTGAAGAAGCTGGTGTGCCTTATCCTGACGGTTCTGAGCTAGTTTGGAATGCGGCAGATTTAGCAGCAGCAGCAGCTCAACTGTGGGAACGCCAGCCCCATTTACAAAGAATCGTAATTAAGCTAAATGAGGGCTTTTCTGGGGAGGGAAATGCGATTTTAGAACTGAAATCCATCGCTCCTACAGCACTTGCGGAAAAAGCAAAAGTAATCCAGGATTGTTTCCCTAATTTGCGCTTTCAAGCAGCGGGAGAAAATTGGGAAAATTTCAGCAGTCGCATCCCCGAACTAGGGGCGATTGCCGAAGCATTTATCGAAGGAAAAGAAAAGCGATCGCCAAGCGTTCAAGGTAGAATTGTACCCAGTGGCGAAGTAGAAATTCTTTCAACCCATGACCAGATTTTAGGAGGTCCAGACGGTCAAATTTTCTTGGGTTGCCGATTTCCGGCGGACGAATCCTATCGCATAGCGTTGCAAGAATTCGGCAGAAAAATCGGGCGTAACTTGGCAGAAAAAGGTGCTTTAGAGCAATTTGGCATAGATTATGTGGCTGTGCGGCAAGATGACGGTCTATGGGATATTCAAGCAATTGAAATTAACTTACGAAAAGGTGGCACAACTCATCCTTTTATGGCGCTGAAGCTGTTAACAAATGGTCGTTATGAGGGTGCTACGGGTGCATTTTATAGTCAGCAGGGCCGTCCGAAATATTATGTGGCTTCTGATAATTTAAAAAAAGAGCGCTATCGGGGATTATTGCCGAATGATTTGATGGATATTATTGCGGATAATCAACTACACTTTGACAGCGGTACTGAAACTGGTACGGTGTTTCATTTAATGGGTTGTTTGTCGGAATATGGTAAATTGGGATTGACAAGTATTGGCAATTCTTCCCAAGAGGCAGAGGAAATTTATAATAAAGTTGTGAAAGTTCTCGATCGAGAAACGTCATGCTAAATCTGCTGGAATGATATCACCCATCAACCCACAAACCCCGGCGGTTGAAACCGCGTCTACACAAATGAAACCCGACGAGAGCGGGTTGAAGAATCGATCGCACAGTGCTCTGAAATTCCATATTTCTTAGTCCGCGGAGGCGGACATCGTTTGTATAGACGCGGTTTCCAACCGCCGAGAATTTGAATGGTAGCTAATTTTTAACTGGATAAAGGGGCGAAGAGTCGATGGAACCTGTGCGATTGAGAGGCCAAAAACGCACAATTGCCCTACCAATAATATTGGGCTTGGGTACATAGCCCCAATAGTGACTGTCGCAGCTTTGGTTGCGGTTGTCGCCGAGCACCAAGTAAGAGTTTTGAGGTACTACTGCTGGCCCATAGGGATAATGGGGAATTTCTTCAATATATTTTTCCTGTAGGGGCTGCTTGTTGATATAAACTTTTCCCTCTCTGACTTCGACGCTGTCTCCTGGAAGTCCAATTACTCGCTTAATATAGGCATCTTTGATTGGCGGTGGTTGTCCCGTACACAAGCTAGCCGAGTCTGGAGGTGTAAATACGATAATATCTCCTCGGTGAGGATCTTGAAATCGATAGCTCACCTTATCGATAATTAAGCGATCGTTAATTTGCAAAGTGGGGAGCATCGAACCTGTTGGAATGTAACGAGCTTCGGCAACCAGAGTGCGGATGCCAAAGGCTAAGACTGCTGCTAAACCGATGGTCTTAATTCCTTCTATCCAAGGGTTTTCGGTGTCCTGGGGTGGTTTTTCGTCGCCTGACTTGTCTAAACGAGTCATAGAGTATTGTAGTGACTGAGCTGGATACCAATTTTGACACTCCCTGTCCGTCAATAGACAGGGATTATTCAATAATTTTACAGTATAAATTTACTAATATCAACAATTAGAATCAAAGAACTAAACAACTAATATTTTTTAAGTAAATTTATGTTTCTTAGTATTCAGTCAACTATTTTAAGTATAAAATGTTTCCCAGCTAGCAAGCTGTTTACTCAATTAATTGTATCTTATGGCTCCCACATCAAGTTTGTTGATCCGCCACGCTCGTATTCTTTTGCCCAATGGTGAGTTTTTGCCAGGGGACGTGCAAATCTGCGATGGCAAAATAGTCGGAGTTGCTGCTGAAATTGTCGCATCGGGCGATCGGGAAATAGACGCGAGCGGTTTAACTTTGTTACCGGGAGTAATTGACCCCCAGGTACACTTCCGCGAACCGGGTTTGGAACACAAGGAAGATTTGTTTACGGCTAGCTGTGCTTGCGCTAAAGGCGGTGTCACCTCGTTTTTGGAAATGCCGAATACGCGACCTCTGACCACCACTCAAGCTGCTTTAGATGATAAATTGCGCCGCGCGGCCGAGAAGTGTTTGGTGAATTATGGCTTTTTTATTGGAGCAACCTCTGAAATTTTACCAGATTTATTGAGCGCCCATCCGACATCGGGAATTAAAGTTTTCATGGGTTCGATGCACGGCGACTTATTGATGGATGACGCAGCAGTGTTAGAGGCGATTTTTGCTAAGGGCGATCGGCTAATTGCGGTACACGCCGAAGACCAAGCTAGAATTAATCAGCGTCGTCAGGAATTTGCTGGGATTTGTGATGTAGCGATTCACTCACAAATTCAAGACAATCAAGCTGCTTTGTTAGCTACTCAGCTAGCCTTAAAACTTTCTAAAAAATATCAGCGCCGCCTGCATATTCTGCATCTATCTACCGGAGAAGAAGCGGAGTTTTTGCGCCAAGAAAAACCGAGTTGGGTGACAGCAGAAGTGACACCACAGCATTTGTTGTTAAATAGCAGCGCCTATGAAACCATTGGTAGTTTAGCTCAAATGAATCCGCCTTTGCGATCGCCCCGCGATAACGAAATACTGTGGCAAGCTTTACTCGACGGCGTAATTGATTTTATCGCCACGGATCACGCGCCGCACACCTTAGCTGAAAAAGCTCAAACTTATCCAAATACACCGTCGGGAATGCCCGGTGTTGAAACTTCTTTACCTTTGATGCTGACGCAAGCAGTCGCGGGAAAGTGTACAGTTGCTCAAGTTGCTAATTGGATGTCAACGGCAGTTGCTAAAGCTTACAAGATTCCGAATAAGGGTAAAATTGCCCCTGGTTTTGATGCGGACTTGGTATTGGTCGATTTGGAGAAGTATCGCCCGGTTGTGGGAAAAGAAATGGCCAGTAAGTGTGGCTGGAGTTCCTTTGAAGGTTGGAACTTGACTGGCTGGCCTGTGGTGACAGTTGTGGGAGGAAAAGTGGTTTTTGAGAATGGGAAATTGGATACAAATGTGAGGGGAAAAGCCTTGACATTTGACGCAGATATGTAGGGGAGAAGCATTCGGGAGACAATCCATGAAAGATACACAAAGTATTGTGCCCGAATGCAACGCCTGGCCACAACCAAAAATCGCGATTCAGAATTCCCCATCGCGGTTTACCTGTGGGTTTGGGCGAAGCATTTGGGCCATTATTCACCCATACGATATAAGATTTTTTGCCCAAATGCTTCGCCCCTACGGGTGATGGAATCCGGAATTGTTACTTGGCAATTGACATTATCCAAAATAGTTTGATAAAATCCTATTATCGGTAAATCACGTAGGGGAGAAGCATTCGGGAGACAATCCATGAAAGATAGACAAAGTATGGTGCCCGAATGCAACGCCTGACCCCAACCAAAAATCCCGATTCAGAATTCCCCATCGCGGTTTACCTGTGGGGTTTGGGCGAAGCATTTGGGTCATTATTCACCCATACGATATAAGATTTTTTGCCCAAATGCTTCGCCCCTACGGGTGATGGAATCCGGAATTGTTAAAATTTACAAAATTAACAAAGCTATGAAATATAACCCCGAAATCCACCACCGGAAATCTATTCGCCTCAAAGGTTATGATTATACACAACCAGGGGCTTACTATATCACTATCTGCTCTTACCAAAGGCAATGTTTGTTTGGTGAAGTTGTAGCAGGAATCATGAAGCTAAATTTAATTAGTGAAACCATTCAATATTGTTGGCATCGTTTGCCAGAACATTTTCCTTTTATAGAATTAGATGCTTTTGTGATTATGCCAAACCATCTGCACGGAATTATTTTGATAGCTGACGGCAATACTAACAAAAGTCAATTATTCAAACAGCCGATAATTCAACCTGTATCATCTGATCGGATACCTAAATTGCCCAAAGGAACAGAATCAGGTTCATTAGGGGCCTTAGTACAAAACTTTAAATCAATAGTAACCCGTCGAGTCAATCGCCTAACTAGGAATTCTGGTACAATATGGCAAGAGGGCTATTATGAAGAAATTATCCGCGATGAACGAGCTTATGATAATATCAGAAAATATATAGTTCAAAATCCTTTAAAATGGCATGATGACGAAAATTATACGCTCCAAAATTGCGATCGCAACACAAGATCCCCATCCAATTCCCTAAAAATAAATTAATTACCCAAAATCAGGTAGGGGAGAAGCATTCGGGAGACAATCCATGAAAGATACACAAAGTATGGTGCCCGAATGCAACGCCTGGCCCCAACCAAAAATCCCGATTCAGAATTCCCCATCGCGGTTTACCTGTGGGTTTGGGCGAAGCATTTGGGCCATGATTCACCCATACGATATAGGATTTTTCGCCCAAATGCTTCGCCCCTACGGGTGATGGAATCCGGAATTGATACTTGGCAATTGACATCATCTAAAATAGTTTGATAAAATTCTCTTATCGGTAAATCACGTAGGGGAGAAGCATTCGGGAGACAATCCATGAAAGATAGACAAAGCATTGTGCCCGAATGCAACGCCTGACCCCAACCAAAAATCCCGATTTAGAATTCCCCATCGCGGTTTACCTGTGGGGTTTGGGCGAAGCATTTGGGTCATTATTTACCTATACCATATAGGATTTTTCGCCCAAATGCTTCGCCCCTACGGGTGATGGAATGAATCAGGATTGTATAAGGGCAAATCCTGTAATTGCCAATTACCAATCAATTCAATTTGTCGCCCCTGGTCGCAATAATTTAAACAAATTTGCAAATAATTATCTGGTTTGTAGGGCAATTTTTCCGCCCATTCAATCGCTACAATTCCCAAATCCATTTCTAATCCGTCCCAATAACTTTCTAAGTGCAAAGCCTCCACTTCGTCTGTTTCTAAACGATACAAGTCTAAATGATAAAGAGGAATTCTCCCTGTTAAATACTCGTTAATGAGGGTAAAAGTAGGACTTTCAATGGAATCTTGAATTTCTAAACCTTCAGCGATGCCTTGAACTAAAGTAGTTTTGCCAGCGCCCAAATCTCCTTCTAATAAGATGACAGTGCCGGCGGGGAGCGATCGCCCTAGTGTTACACCCAACTTGCGCGTAGCTTCCGCATCGGGAAGAGAAAGTATGATTTTAGTCATTAACTTAAATATTTTGGGCGCGACTGTACCAACGCAGCAACATCCCAGCTAATCTCTGAGAATTGTGACGAATTAAACCGGTATTTTCATCTTCATCCATGACATTGGCAATCACAATTCGCCGCCCCAATTGCGTTACCGCTTCTCGATCGAGTACCACAGGATAGGAATTCTCCTGAGAATAACGGATCAAAGCCTTTGCAGAAGGGACTTTTCCTTGAACTACTACAGCATCAAATAGTGGCCGGCCGCAAGCACGGTCGATCGCCCGAATATGATCCGCTACCGTATATCCATCAGTTTCCCCCGGCTGAGTCATAATATTGCAGACATAAATGCGCGGAACTTGACTATTGGCGATCGCCTCAGCAATTTCCGGCACCAACAAATTCGGAATTACACTGGTATACAGACTCCCTGGCCCAATAATCATAAAATCAGCTTCCTGAAGCCCTTCCACAGCCCTCGGCAAAGCCGGAGGATTAGCAGGAGTGCAGCCTATTTTGAGGATTTGCCCGTTAGCTTTGGTAATGCTGGACTCCCCCTCAATTCTCCGGCCGTCCGCCAGTTCTGCCCACAAAGAAACATCGCTCAGAGTAGCCGGCAGCACTTCCCCCCTCACGGCTAAAACTTTAGAACTAGCGGCGATCGCCTGTTCCAAGTCTCCAGCAATATCACTCATCGCCGTCAAAAACAAATTCCCAAAACTGTGACCAACCAAACCGTCACCGGCCCGAAAACGATATTGAAACAACTCAGTCAATAACTTTTCCTCATCAGCCAAAGCAGCCAAACAATTGCGAATATCACCCGGTGGTAGCACCCCAATTTCTCGCCGCAGCCGCCCCGAAGACCCACCGTCATCGGCAACGGTGACAATAGCAGTGATTTTGGCACTATAGTCCTTCAATCCTCTCAGCAAATTGGACAGACCCGTACCGCCACCGAGGGCGACTATTTTCGGTCCGCGGTGCAACCTGCGGTGATTGAGGAGTCGATCGACCAATTCCTCGTTTCCTTCGGGCATCAGCACTTGAGTAATTGAGTTCAAACTGCGGGTTTGTCCCCACAGAATCAACAAAATCCCGGTGGCGATGACTAGGGGACCCGATATGTAATTGGGAACGACTTCCGCAATCCACGTCAAAAAATTTCTCAATAATTGCAACAAAAAGAAAATGGGAGTCATCCCAGTCCAGATTGCTAAACCCAAACTGGCAAGTACCACACCGCTAGCACTGATCAGCAGCCAGCGTTTCACCAACAGTCCGGGGGATAACCACTTAAACCACTGGTGAACTCGCCCGTTTCGCAAAGAGGAAGGGTAAGGATTTCTGGATTTGGTGACAACCTGTCTCGTTTTAGCCCAAACACGCAGGGCTTTGGGAAATGAACTAATTGACATGGTTAATTAGTCTTAAGGGTATGGGAACAGCTAAACCTGACAAATTTAGAATACAAGAGAGTTTTGATTCTGACAGTCAATTTAAGTTATTAATCATTAGTCAAGACTGATTAGTCAATAGCTAGACTGATGACTGGGGAATGATAACATCTTAATCGCATCTTATGGCTGAGCCACTAATCGAACTCAAGGGGATAAGTAAGTCCTTCAATCAAACTCCAATCCTCGATGGAGTCGATCTGAAGATTTATCGGGGAGAGGCCCTGGCAATTATTGGCCCTTCCGGGACTGGGAAATCTACGATTTTGCGGATAATTGCGGGTTTGCTGGTTCCAGATGCCGGTGAGGTTTTTGTTCAGGGACAGCGCAGGATAGGATGGGTGGACGACGTGACCGATCCGATCGGGATTGGGATGGTGTTTCAGCAAGCGGCTTTGTTTGATTCGCTGACGGTGGAGGAGAACGTTGGTTTTTTACTTTACCAGCATTCTAAGCTGTCGCGCCGCCGGATTCGGGAATTGGTGGAGGAAAAGCTGGAGATGGTGGGTTTGCCAAAAATTGGCGATCGCTATCCAGCCCAGTTGTCTGGGGGAATGCGGAAGCGCGTCAGTTTTGCCCGTGCCATTATGGCTAATCCCGATCATGCTAGGGATAATCCAGAGGTTTTGTTGTACGACGAACCCACCGCGGGTTTAGATCCCATCGCTTCGACGGTAATTGAAGATTTAATCCGCGATTTGCAGAGGGCTCAGGGTGTGTGCAGCACTTATGCGATCGTCACTCACCAAGACAGTACCATCCGTCGCACAGCCGATCGCATCGTGTTCCTGTATCGAGGTAAGGTGCAGTGGGAGGGCCAAGTCAGCGACATTGCAACGACAGATAATTTATTAATTCAACAATTTTTTAGTGGCAGGGTTACTGGGCCGATTCAAGTCATTGGATAGTCATTGGATAGTCAGTTGGCAGTTGGCAGTTGGCAGTTGATAGTTGTCAGTTGGCAGTTGATAGTGGTTAGTAGACAGTGGTTAGTTGGCAGTTGGCAGTTGGCAGTTGTCAGTTGGCAGTTGGCAGTTGATAGTTGGCAGTTGGCAGTTGATGGTTGGCAGTTGGCAGTTGATGGTTGGCAGTTGGCAGTTGATGGTTGGCAGTTGGCAGTTGATGGTTGGCAGTTGGCAGTTGATGGTTGGCAGTTGATAGTTGGCAGTTGGCAGTTGATAGTGGTTAGTAGACAGTGGTTAGTAGACAGTGGTTAATTGTTAGTATTGTTGGGAGATAGCATATGTCACAAACAAACTTTCAGAAGTTAGATGTTTAT
>RDXH01000240.1 GCA_004292745.1 Oscillatoriales cyanobacterium
TTATCGAAGGCAGAGTCTCTACGCGCGCGATCGCTCTTTGAGCAATATCTCTGATAATGTTAGTTCAGGTTTTGGCGTGCGGGTGCTTTTAGACGGGGCTTGGGGCTTCGCTGCGAGTCACAATCGCACGGCGGCTGAGGTTGCCAGAATTGTTGCTTTGGCTGTAGAAATTGCTAAGGGTAGTCGTTTGACTCAACAGGAACCGGTGCGGTTGGTGCCTGTCGAAAAATATGTCGATCGCTACATTACTCCGATCGCCATTGACCCGTTTTCTGTACCAGTCGCTGACAAAGCCGAACTCCTACTAAATATTAACACACAACTGTTAGCTCATGGCGATCGAGGTATCAAAAAAGCTTATTCTTTTCTGCAATTCAACCACGAAGATAAGGTTTTTGCTTCCACCGAAGGTTCGCTAATCGAACAAACCATTTACCGCAGCTATCCGGGTTTTGGCTGTACGGCAATTGCGGGCGGCGATGCCCAAAGTCGCGAATACGAACGCCCGCCCTTAAATCTGGGTTACGAACATATTAACCCAACTGATTTGCTGAGTCAAGTAAATAGAGTTGCCGCCGAAGCAATTGAGAAAGTCGCTGCGCCAAAAATGCCTGCTGGTATTTGTAAATCCCTAATTCTTAAGCCGACCAATTTGTTTTTGACGATTCACGAATCCGTCGGACATCCCACGGAATTAGACCGAGTTTACGGCTACGAATCTAATTTTGCAGGCACGAGTTTTGCGACTACTGATAAGTTAAATAAACTGCAATACGGCGCACCTTGGGTGAACTTTAAGTGCGATCGCACTCAACCAGCCGGTCGCGGTACAATGGGTTACGATGATGAGGGCGTAAAATCACAGGATTGGTACGTTGTCAAGGATGGAATTTTAGTTGATTATCTGACTGACAGAGAAACAGCATATCGCCTCGGACGTGCCAGCAGCAACGGTTCTGCCTGCGCTGACAGTTGGTCGAGCGTGCCGATGGTCAGAATTCCTAATTTGGGACTGGAACCGGGCCCGGATGGCGGTAGTCATACTGCTACTTTGGATGAGATGATTGCTGATACGGAAGATGGGATTTTAATTGACGGTGTTGGCAGTTTTTCAATCGATCAACAACGGCGTAATTTTCAATTCGGTGGCGATGCTTTCTGGAAGGTGGAAAATGGTAAAGTTGTGGGAATGTTGAAGGATGTAACTTATCATTCTATGAGCACGGATTTCTGGAATCAAATAGATGCGATCGGGCCTGCTTCAGAACGGGTACAGTGTGGTACAAATATGTGTGGTAAAGGTGAACCGATGCAGGTAGCTCAAATGACTCATGCTTGTGTACCGGTGCGGGTTAAAAATATTCAAATTGGGTAATGGGGCATGGGGCATGGGGCATCGGGCATTAGTTAGTTGTTATTTGTTAGTTGTTATTTGTTGTTAGAGATAGTAAGCAATTCTCTATTCCCCATGCCCGATGCCCAATTCCCGATGCCCAATTCCCGATGCCCAATTCCTGATGCCCAATTCCCGATGCCCAATTACCCATTACCATCATGATATTAACAGAATCCCCCGCAATTTTAAGTGAAGACCAAGCCTTATCTTTGGTAGAAAAAGTAGTCAAACAATCGGAAGCCGAAGCAGTATTTGTCAGTCTTTCTACTGGCGAAGAATCTCTTTCCCGATTCTCGGAAAATCAAATCAGCCAAAATATTAGCAAAACTGTATTTAGCCTGAACATTACTAGCTATTTCGGTAACAAAAGTGCCTCGGCTGCTGTTACAGATTTCGATGCAGATGCGATCGCCCAAACAGTCAAACGATCGCAAGAATTAGCCAAAATTGCCCCCGCAGACCCCGAATGGATGCCGCTGTTACCGCCTCAAACCTACTATTTACCCCCGGCCGCATTTGACGAAGCAACGGCTGCTGCATCCCCTTTAGAACGGGCGGAAATGGTGCGACAAGCTTGTGCGATCGCCTCACAAGCAGGTGCTAACGCTTCGGGTACTTTGAGCGCTGAGGCGTCGTTGTATGCGATCGCATCGAGCACCGGACTCCGCGCCTGCAATCAATCTACAGAGGCGAATTTCGGCTTTACAGCCCGCATTGACAACGGTTCTAGCTGGACTGAACGCACAGCTTGGAGTATTAGTCAACTACCGATCGCCCAATTAGCCCAACAAGTAGTCGATCGCGCGATCGCATCCCGCAACCCCCGCGAAATCACTCCCGGCATTTATCCGGTAATCCTTGATGGTGCTGCTTTTGCGGATTTGCTACCGTGGATAATTTGGGGAATGGATGCGAGGGCGGCGGATGAAGGGCGATCGTTTATGTCGATCGCAGATGAAACCGGAAAACCCGCTGGAAACCGCGCCCTTGAACAACTTTTCAGCCCTCTGGTGCAGGTACAGCGCGATCCGGCACATCCTTTATTGCGATCGGGTAATTTCTTCGGCGACGGATTGAGCAATAACTATTTGGAAATCATCAAAAATGGCATCCCTCAAAGTTTGTCTTATTCCCGCTATTGGGCCGCGCAAACAGGCAAAGAATCAAAAGGTGCTTATTACCCGATCGCAATGACAGGTTCAGACCAAAGTTTAGCAGATTTGATTGCTCAAACCGAGCGTGGAATTTTCGTCAGTCGCGCATGGTATGTCAACTATGTCAATCCCAAGACATCCGAAGTAACAGGAATGACTCGCGATGGCACTTTTTGGATTGAAAACGGTAAGATTGCTTACCCGATTAAAAATCTGCGTTTCAATCAAGTTTTACCTGATATGTTGCGGGATGTAGATGCCCTTAGCGAAGTGAAACGTTACGGGGGCAGCGTAGTACCGGGAGTGCGAGTTAAAGCATTTAATTTCACCAGTATTACTGACAGTTTGTGACTCACACATTTCCAATAATTTGTAGGGGCGGGTTTCACAAACAATAATAGCCAGTAAAGAACAATCTCTCAAACCCGCCCCCTCCGAGATGAATTCCAGTGATTTATCGTGAAGGGAGAGTATTTTTTTTGAGAATTAGGATTAAAACCAGCTACTATAGTGATTTGGCGGTACGTCTGTTGTCAGTTTACTGTTAACTGTTAACTGTTAACTGTTAACTGTTAACTGTTGGCGGTACGTCTGTTGTTTGTTGGCGGTACGTCTGTTGTCTGTTGTTAGTAGGAATAATTCCCCATTCCCCATTCCCCATTCCCCATTCCCCATTCCCCATTCCCTAATGAATCAATACTTTGCTACAGTTGCGCGCGGATTAGAAAATATTGCCGCCCAAGAATTAGAACGTTTAGGAGCCCAGGATGTCAAGCCAGATTTTACTGGGGTGTACTTTTCGGGCGATCGCGCTTTATTGTATCGTGTAAATCTGTGGTCTAGAACCATTTTTCGAGTCCTAGTACCCATCGCCGAATTCCAGTGTTACAACTCAGATATGCTGTACCGCGCCGTCCAGAAAATCTCTTGGGATGAATTTTTGGATGCTGACAATACTTTAGCAGTCAACTGTACGGGTGGCAATGAAAAATTGAACCACACTCATTTTACAGCTTTGCAGGTCAAAAATGCGATCGCCGACCAACAGCGCCATCAATTCAACAAGCGTTCGAGTGTTGATGTCGAGAATCCCGATTTGCTGATTAATATTCACATTCATCGCGATCGGGGTATCTTAAGTTTAGACAGTTCTGGCGGCAGTTTGCACCGACGGGGATATCGACCGGCGATGGGGATGGCCCCCCTCAAAGAAACCCTAGCAGCGGCTTTGTTGGACATGGCAGAATGGACACCAAATTTACCTTTTTTAGACCCCATGTGTGGTTCGGGAACCTTGCCTTTGGAGGCCAGTTTAAAGGCCTTAAATATTGCACCGGGATTGTTTCGAGACAAGTTTGGATTTATGAGTTGGCGAGATTTTGACGAACCCTTATGGGATAAATTGTGGGCTGAAGCCGAAAACAGCGAATTACCGGAACTTCAGCAAATAGTTGTAGGATGCGATCGCGATTCTGATATGTTAACCCAAGCTCGCATCAATGCACAACAAGCCGGTCTTTCAGGTAAGATTCAGTTTGCTCAAACCGAGTTATCTCAGTTGGAACCACCCGCAGACAGTGGCGTTCTCATTTGCAATCCTCCCTACGGAGAGCGGCTGGGAGATGCGACGGAATTGGGAGAACTTTATAAAATGTTAGGTGATATTTTCAAGCAGCGTTTTAAAGGTTGGAATGCGTTTATTTTGACTGGAAATAAGGAGTTGGGGAAACAGGTTGGACTGAGAACATCCAAGCGAATTCCTGTTTTTAACGGTTCCATTCCTTGTACTTTACTAAAATATGAACTGTATTGAAGAGCTATAGTAAACATCCAACTCTAGCTGACAATGACGCATATTGATTAAAACAGGTTAGGCAAAATGAAAATATTTGAATTAGACGAACATAAACTGATTTTGGGAGATGTGTTAGAAGTCCTTTCTCATGAAATCAAAGACAACTCAATTGATTTGATTTTTGCCGACCCTCCCTATAATATTGGCAAAAATTTCGATGGCTTTAAAGACAAGTGGGAATCAGAAAGCGATTATTTAGAATGGAGTTATACTTGGTTAAATTTATGTATTAATAAGCTCAAACCTAACGGCAGCTTGTATCTGATGGCTTCCACTCAATGTATGCCTTACTTTGATATATATTTGCGCGATCGTTTGACAATTCTTTCTCGCATAGTCTGGTATTATGACAGTTCGGGAGTCCAAGCAAAAAAATATTATGGTTCTCTGTACGAACCTATTTTATATTGTGTCAAAGACAAACGAAATTATACATTTAATTCCTCAGATATTCTTGTAGAAGCAAAAACCGGATCTGTCAGAAAACTAATTGATTACCGCAAGTCTACACCATCAGTATATAATTCTGAAAAAGTTCCAGGTAATGTATGGGAGTTTCCGAGAGTCAGATATCGTATGCCCCAATACGAAGATCATCCTACCCAAAAACCCACATCTTTGTTAGAACGAATTATCAAAGCAAGTAGTAATGAGGGAGACATCGTATTAGACGTATTTTCTGGAACTTTTACCACATCATTTGTTGCCAAGCAGCTTAACAGAAAGTCAATCGGAATAGAATTAAAAGAAAAATATGTAGAAATAGGATTAAATAGATTAGAGATTACTTTTGATGAAAATAAAGAGGAGGAAATGTCAGAATTTAATTCAACTAAAGATTCACCCATACAGCTAATATAAAATCCTCTCTTCATCGTCCTGTATTAAACTCTCTCTTCTCTTCCTTCGCGTCCTTAGCGCCTTCGCGGTTAAATCATTCCGATACAACCGGAATTGATATAACACTAAACTTACAAATTTAAGAAAATGGAACACGAATTTACGAAAAAAATCAAGCAAATATTAGGACACATCTATCGAAGATGAATGATTCAATTTAACCATGTTAAATTTGTAATAAGGACTCTTCGTCCTTACTACAAACCCAACTCAATACTGAGAATTAATGCTCGATTTTAACCGAAAGAATCTTGTCGCCTTGACGGATAGCATTGACTACAGACATATCCTCAGTTTGACCAAAAGTTGTGTGAACTCCATCTAGATGAGACTGGGGAGAATGGCAAATAAAGAATTGGCTACCACCCGTATTTTTGCCTGCGTGGGCCATCGATAAAGTTCCGGCCAAATGTTTGTGGGAGTTGATTTCGCAGTTAATTTTGTAACCAGGGCCACCAGTCCCATTGCCTTTTGGACAGCCGCCTTGGATCATAAAGTTAGGAATTACTCGGTGAAAGGAAAGTCCGTCGTAAAAACCTTTTTCTGCTAAGTCAACAAAATTCTTAACTGTATTAGGCGCATCGGCATCAAACAATTCCAAATTGATTGTGCCTTTGTCCGTTTCCATAATCGCGCGGGTCATGATTTTTCCTTGATTTCTAAAGTGAGTGTGTTGTCTGCGTGTGAATTGCGGACTGCGCTTTGATAGCGACTGATTTCATCATATAGCAATCCTAAATCATTTGTGAATTTCTTACTCCCGGACCTTAATAAGGGGAGGGTTGGGGTGGGGTAAAAACTTTACGACTCATTTAGGACTGCACTATCGTAACTCTCAATTGCTGGTAACTTTTTTGCGATCGCCCTCTTCCTGAAAGTCACTCATATTAAAAATGAAAGGAACTCGATTAGAACCGCTGCCCATAACCAACACCTTTGGCATCTGAGCACCACCACTTCTCCAAGCTTCGATAGCCTCCTTTTGCAGCACTAAATCACCGCCCTGAGCCTTTAAAGTTTCAGCCAAAAGCCTTTGAGCTTCCGCCCTACCTTGAGCGCGGTTAATATCTGCTTGAGCCTGTTGTTCTGCTTCCTGAGCCACATAAACGGCTCTTTGTGCACGCTGTTCAGCAACCTGTTTTTCCTCAACCGCTTTCGCAAAATCTGTGGAGAATCGAATATTAACAACGCTCGTATCAAGTACGATTACATCATACTTGGATAGCCTTTCCTTCAGCGCAGTATCAAAGTCTCGTTTCAGTTCACTTCTTTGAGTAATAGATTGTTCAGCAGTTCTCAAGGCGGCGGCTGTTTTAAATGCTTCTTGCGTCTGAGGAGCAATAATTTTGGCAACTATATTATCCAAGGTTCCTTGAGTCCTTCTGATATCAACTACTCTGGCCGGATCGAGGCGAAAGTTGATAGCAAAACTAGCATTTAAATCCTGAAGGTCTTTGGTAGCACTCTGGGCCGGAACTTCAAATTTTTGCACTGTTACATCGTACACATCTACCTTAGATATCAGCGGAGGTCTCAAGTGAAATCCCTCTAACAATGCCCCATCTGTAGCTTTTCCTAAAACGCTGACCACCCCTGCTTCACCGGGATTAATCACGACAAAAGAGTTGAACCCAAGCAGCAGCGCGCCAACTAATAGAATCCCAGCGATTGCTGATGATATGCTCTGGAAATTTTGAGATTTCAAACTACACCTTCCTTTGTGATAAATCAATTATAATGGTTAAAGTGTCGATCGTTAATAAAAATTCAGGTCTCTTTGTACATAAAAATGTTAAAAGCTTAGAGCCCCAACTTTTTCAATAAGTCGGGGCTCTGGGTCTTGGGTTGCGCTGGTTCGGTTGAATTAATTGGTCTTATAGTTTTCCTCAGTCCAGCAGCGTGGCAAAACTTCGCCGGAGGGAAAAACTAATTTACCCTTGGGAAAATTCACTGGTTCTTGCTCTTCTTCACCAGCTTGATTTCGCCCCAATACTTCATTTTTCGCAGGACTGATTAAACTATCGACATCGAGAATTTCTACCAAGTCGCCTGATTCTTTTTCTTGTAAAAGCATACTTTCTCCTTAAAGAGTGAATGTGAGTTAGGGTTTGATTACAACAGCTTAATTACACTATTGAATATTATTTGATTTTAAATTAAGATAAGATGTCTTATCTCTATCCGAGGTATAATTTGTTAATCTATCTTTCGAGTCTTTTCAAGAGTATAAAACAATTGGATGCCATGTGGGACAAAATTAGCGCGCATATCTCCGAAGTAACAAGAGACAAATTTGCGATCGACAATCGCCGTTCTGTCAGCGGTGGCTGCATCAATCAAGGATATTATATCAGCAGCAGTTCCCGCACTTACTTCGCGAAAATCAATCAAGCTTCCCAAGTCGCGATGTTTGAAGCTGAAGCGCTGGGTTTGCAGCAAATGGGGGAAACCCAGACGATTCGAGTACCTGAGCCGATTTGCTGGGGAACTGAGGGGAATTCAGCTTATATTGTGCTGGAATGGCTGGATTTGGGAGGTCACGGGGGAGATAGAGCTTGGGAGGAAATGGGGCGCAAACTGGCTGAAATGCACAAATTCACCCCCCCCAGCCCAGGGCGGGCACGGGGGCACAGCCCCTACAATGGGGGGGGAGAAGAGGCTAATTCTAGCTTGTTGAGGGGACGTTTTGGTTGGGATAGGAACAATACGATCGGCTCAACTGTGCAAATTAATAATTGGACGGCAAATTGGGCAGAATTTTGGGCAGAACATCGGATTGGTTATCAGTTAAAATTGGGTAGACGGCGGGGCGGAAATTTCAGTCGGGGGGAAAGTTTACTAGCAGCTATTCCGAAGTTGCTGGAGGATTACAAGCCTCAACCTTCGCTGGTGCACGGGGATTTGTGGGGAGGAAATGCGTCGGTAACTGCGGCGGGGGAACCGGTAATTTTTGACCCGGCTGCTTATTGGGGCGACAGAGAAGTCGATATTGCGATGACTGAACTATTCGGGGGTTTTCCCGCAGCGTTTTATCGGGGTTATAATGAGGTTTGGTTGCTGGATTCCGGCTATGAAAGACGCAAAATACTTTACAATTTATATCATGTTTTGAATCATTTTAATTTGTTCGGGGGAAGTTACGAGTCCCAGGCTAATCAAATGATTAATAGGATTTTGGGTTAAACTATTAATGAGTTTTCCTGTGATGGAGGCGATCGAATATGGGAATTGACGAACTTCTGAAGCCCAAGCGAGAGGAAATATTGCGGATTGCTGCCGAACACGGAGCATACAACGTGCGAATTTTCGGTTCTGTGGCAAGAGGGGAAGCAACAGCAGAGAGCGATGTAGACTTTTTGGTAGACATTGAGGTCGATCGCAATTTGTTAGACCGCATTGCTTTAATTCAAGACTTGGAAGCACTTCTGGGGAGAAAAGTAGATGTAGCAAAGCTGAAAAATCTACACGAGTGCATTAGAAGCAAAGTTTTACAGGAAGCCGTGCCGCTGTGAGAGAAGAAAAGCTTTACATTCAAGATATTTCTGATTGTATCGATCGAATTGAAGATTATACTCGCGACGGACGGGAATCTTTCATGCAGACGCGAATGATTCAAGATGCCGTAATTCGGAATTTTGAAATTATTGGTGAAGCTACGAAGCGACTATCTCAAGATTTTAGACAAGCTTACCCTAATATTCAGTGGCAGCGCATAGCTGGGTTTCGAGATGTACTCATTCACGATTACCTGCGGGTAGATTTAGATGAAGTTTGGGGTATTGTAGAACGAAATTTGCCTGAATTAAAAGCTACTATTAGAGCGATTTTGAATGCCGATGAAGGATGATACCAAATTCCGGTTAATAACCCCTTATGTTCTACCGGATTTGGTATCACTGGCAATGACAGAATAATGTTACTTACTTTTGTTTTGCCGCCGCTTTCTTCCTCGCCTCCTTCTCGGATTTCTTAGCGGCTTTCTCAGCTTCCAGTTTTGCTATTTTTGCTAGTTCTTTTTCTTCAGCTATTTTATCGAGATAGTAGTGGTAATCTCCCAAATAAGGGCGAAACTCTCCATCCCGAATCTCGACAATTTTGTTAGCTACTTGGGAGATGAAATAGCGATCGTGCGAAACGATCATTACCGTGCCATCATAATTCTTGATGGCTTCTTCCATCATCTCTTTTGCCGGAATGTCGAGGTGATTTGTAGGTTCGTCTAAAATTAGCAAATTCACGGGAGTCAACAGCATCTTTGCCAAAGCTAGACGCGCTTTTTCTCCGCCACTTAAAGCGCTAACATTTTTGTATACTGTTTCGCCGGTGAACAGAAAACGCCCCAAGATAGTCCGAACTTCTTCATTTTTCCAGTCGGGAACTTCGTCGTGAATCGTGGCCATCACGCTTTTATTCAAATCTAA
>RDXH01000241.1 GCA_004292745.1 Oscillatoriales cyanobacterium
TGACCGAAAATTTGGGTGCAAGCCCCGTCCTTTTAGGACGGCTTTAATTAGACTTCTTGAAAAAGCGTTTCAACGTTTGCTCATGGTTGTGGTAGAATCAGGTAGGAGGATAGAGCAAATGTTTCATTTAGTCTACGAATTCAAACTCAAACCAACGGCAGGACAAATAGCAATCTTTGAAGATTGGCTAGAACAATGCCGTCGCGTATACAACTACGCATTGGCCGAGCGTAAACATTGGTTTGAGTCTCGTAGTTGTCGAATTAACGCTTGCTCTATCCGATCTGAGTTCATCATTCGGGCCGAAACAAAACGACCAACTTATGCAAGCCAGTGCAAAAATTTAACTACGGCTAGGGCAAACATACCCACTTTGGCTGCCGTCCAAGTACACGTCCTACAGCAAACACTGAAAAGGCTTGAAAAAGCGTTTGTGAGTATGTGGGAACAAAAACACGGTTTCCCCCGCTTTAAGAAAGCAGGAACAATGCGATCGTTTGTGTTCCCACAATTGGGGGTTAACCCCGTCCAAAATCAAGCGGTGAAGCTTCCTAAGATTGGTTTGGTTAAGTTTCATCAATCACGTCCTATCCCTGATGGTGCAACGATTAAGCAAGCAAGGATAGTCCGTAGGGTTAGCGGTTGGTACGTGATGTTAACCCTACAATGGGACGTTTCAGTACCCAATCTAATGCCCCACGGTGAAGGTATCGGAATTGATGTGGGACTAACTAATTTTCTAGCAACTTCTAACGGTCTTTTAGTCAAGCGCCAAAGATTTTTTAAAGACGCAGAACGCAAGCTTAAATTGCTGCAACAACGTGTCTGTCGTAAAAAACTAGGTTCTAACAATTGGCGTAAAGCTCAAAACAAAGTCGCCAAACTGCATGAATACGTTGCTAACAGTCGGAAAGATTGGCATCGTAAATTATCTCATCAAATCTGCCAAAATGTGGGAATGATTTTCGTTGAGGATCTGAATCTGATTGGGCTGTCTAGGGCGATGCTAGGGAAACACTGCTTAGACGCAAGCTGGGGTCAGTTCTTCACAATCCTAGAGCAAACTTGTTGGAAATATGGCGTGTACTTTCAAAAGGTAAGCGCTCATAAGACGAGTCAAGTTTGCCCCAATTGTCTAGCAGAGACAGGAAAAAAACAGCTTGATGAGCGTACTCATTCATGCTTGGACTGCGGCTATACAACGGACAGAGATGTTGCAGCCGCTCAAGTAGTTCTAATTAGAGGACTTGCAGCCGTAGGGCATACGGTCAAGATGCTTGCTGAGGGTAAATTCATTGGAATCCCTGCGAATCAAGAATCCCCTCGCCTTTAGGCAGGGGTATGTCAATTAGACAGAGACGATATCTATAGATATGTAGGTGATAATTATGTCTTCTTCACAACCTCCATCAAGGGAAAAAAGACCTCTCGGATTGGATGAATTAATTGCGATCGTAGTCGCCTTCGGCACTATGGGTGGAATTTTATTTTGGGTAACAGGAAAAAACCCCAGTCAATTCGGTGTTACCAATTGGCAATTTCCAGCGGTATTCTCTCAACCTGCTGCTGTGTCCGATCGCCCCACAATCTTAACGCCCCCGACGTCTAGTTCGGATCTGCCATCCCCCCCAGTCAGAGTCATTCCCTCTCCATCTCCAGGAACTTCCGTCGCACCATTACCGCAAGTTATTGTGCCAATTCCTGTGATTGTCCCTCCAGCTAGCGTTGTTCCCGAACAGCCTATTGTGCGATCGACTCCGGCTCCGATAATTACCAAACCTAAACCAGCTAAAGGAAAAATCGGTCCGGTCAAATTGTCCGATGTTCCAGATCAGCATTGGGCCCGTCCATTTATTTTAGCATTAGTCGATCGGCAAATTTTTTCAGATGTCACCGACAACAAATTTCGTCCCGACGAACCAATAACGCGAGCAGAACTAGCGCGATTAATTAAGCGAATGTCCGATCAAGAACCGCGTCGCAAAGCAGTGGATTTTCAAGATATCCAATCCGGAAATCCGGCCGCTCCTTTCATCGACTACAGCGTCAAAACAGGATACTTAAAAGGATACCCAAACAATGAGTTCCGTCCTGAAAAAGCAGTTCCCCGTGTAGAAGTAATCGCATCTCTGGCTAGCGGCTTGAATCTGAAACCATCAAAGACAACGACCAAAACTTTAAAGTTTTATACCGACCAACAAAAAATACCTAAATGGGCTGTTGACCAAGTAGCAGCAGCTACAGAAGCTGGCCTTATTGTCAACTATCCGAAGCGCCAACTTTTGAGGCCAAATACAACAGCAACTCGCGCAGAAGTAGCGGTCATGCTTTACCAAGCTATGGCAAAAAAAGGGAAAGTACCAGCTAAATCTTCTCAGTATGTTGTGCGGCGTTCCAAGGTGTTGAAGTAAATTTTAGGGTGGGCTAGGCTTCGGGTACATCTGTGTTTTGCAAATATATTCGTAGGGGCTTTCGCATGACCGCTGTAAATTTCTGGTGATCGCGAATAAATTGTCTGCGGTCATGCGAAAGCCTATGCAAAATCGGGATGCTCCCTAGGCTTCTAGCCTACCCCACCATCAAATCCATCTGTTTGTTTTTTATACCAATCCTAAATCATTTTTGAATTTCTTGCTCCCTCCTCTTAGTAAGGTCCGGGTTGGGGTGGGGTAAAAAACTTTACGACTCCTGCAAGGACTGCTATATTACCTAGGATGAAGAAAGGATTTGAACTCAATCTTGAAAAACCATGATACTACCAGAATAACAAGCCACCCAAACCTGATTAGTTTGCGGATCGTAGGTAATGCCGATGGGACTTGAATTTACATTCACTCTGTGCAAAACTTTCATATCTCCGGTGCTAATCTTGCTGACAGTATTGGAAGAATAGTTAACTACGTAAATCAGTTGACCGTCATCAGAAATTGTCATGCTGCGAGGCTGACTACCACTCGAAACTTTGTCAACAACTTCACCAGAATCCAGGCTAATTTTGGCGACATTTCCTTCACCATTCAAAGTAGCATAAAGATACTTGCCCTTGGGGTCTATTACCAAATGACGGGGTGAACTACCAACATTTCG
This sequence comes from Oscillatoriales cyanobacterium, assembly GCA_004292745.1. Taxonomy (GTDB): domain Bacteria; phylum Cyanobacteriota; class Cyanobacteriia; order Cyanobacteriales; family Microcoleaceae; genus Microcoleus; species Microcoleus anatoxicus. The sequence goes on from RDXH01000241.1 coordinate 3,088, forward strand.
TAACCAACTTACTGAAAAATCTTTGAGATTAACCTTGGCAATATCGGCGGAACCCATGACAGCAACATAGGCGGTTTTCGAGTCAGGAGTGACCACAATACCGCGAGGATAGGCTCCCAATTTTACCCGCTCAATTTCGCTGTTTTTCTGAGTGTCAACTACGCTTAAATCCCAACTACACCAATTACTCGCCAGGACCAACCGATTATCTGGGGAAACAGCATTGAATTTGGGTACAGCACCTACAGAAATTACTTTTTCTATTTTGAGAGTTTGGGTATTGATGCGGTACATGAAACTTTCGTCATGTTTGGCGGCGGGAGAACATCTGTCACTACCGGGATTGTCAAAGCCAGCACCGTACATTTGGTAGTTCGATATGTAGGCATATTTGCCATCATTTGAAAACGCAGCTTCCACAGGAGCGCCTTGATAATTACCCTTGAATTTGGAAAAACCGAACTTTGATAAATTTACGCGATCGGGAATGGTCTTGACTAATTTAAAGTTGCGATCGTACACTGTGATTGTGTGGCTGTACATCATGTTTTGAGCAAAAAACAGACCAGCACCTGAATAAACAATTGATTTCGGGGATATGCTACCGTAAATCGTTTTTTTCAATGTCATTTTTCCCTGGTTTTTGGGACGGGGACGAATCAGCTTTTTGGGTGCTACTTGAGCTGGGGGAGTTTCCACCATAAATGGGGGTAAAAAAGGATTGGAAAATATCGGTCTTTTCGGTGAGTTATTGGAGTTAGAATCTTCTAATTTATTGGAATTTTCCGGGGCTGTAGGTGAGGGGAAAGCTTGTGGTTGGGTGGTCTTTTTTTCGGACTGCTGTTTGGTAGGCGATCGTAATTCGTCTGGATTTTTTGGGGCGATAGAGTCGGGTTGTGGGCGATCGGGATTTGGTGTTTTTTGGGCAGCAGATTCAACCGTATTTTCCGGCTTAACTTTCAGTGCAGCCAAGGTTTTTGGACCGACAATTCCATCAACTTTCAGATTCTTTTCTGCTTGGAACTTTTTCACGGCAGCTTGAGTTACAGAACCGTAAAATCCTGTGGGTGGGCTACGAAAATATCCTGCGTCTTGGAGAGTTTTTTGGAGTTCGGTAACTTCCGGGCCTGAATCTCCTTTTTTGATGGCTAGTGCGGGATTTACTAAGTAGTTAATAATGCTTAAAGCCAGGAGCAAGCATAGTAAAGGAGTAGAGGCTAAATTCAGGTGCGTTGTTGAGTTTTTTCCTGGAGTTTTGCTGGGAGGGGTTTCCCAGGTTTCTGCTAAGTGCAGGTAGGCTAGTCCGTCCATAGTTTTTACTCAGTGGTTTTGGTGATATGATACACCAATTAACATCGATCGAAATGATAAACTGGAAAAGTTTATAATAGACATCTCCCGAAAACTCGGTTAAGAACAGGCTAGGGATGCTAGTCCCTTCGACCCTTCGACTAGCCTTGGGCGAAGCGGAGTTCTTAACCGCCACGTAGTCGAAGGGGGTCTGTTCTACAATATTTATGGCAGAGGTATCGCCTGCGGAATTGAGAAATCTTTTTAATAGTGTGAGGAAGTGGGAGTGATTAATCATGTTGAATAGGGAACAAACATCGCCAGAAGCACTGCCTAAAGAATGTCCGCCGAATTTACTTTCGGATGGTTATGGTGGACTTTGCCAGCGGGCTTGGGTAGAAATTGATTTAGCAGCTTTAACTCACAATGTAAAACAGCTTAAAAATATTTTATCTCCCCGATCGCAACTGATGGCTGTGGTGAAAGCTGATGCTTATGGACACGGTGCGATCGCAGTTAGTCAAACAGTTTTGCAAGCTGGTGCTAGTTGGCTGGGAGTGGCGACAATTCCAGAGGGAATTGAATTGCGAGAAGCTGGGATTACAGCGCCGATTTTGGTGCTGGGGGCCACTTATACTACCGAACAAGTAAAAGCGATCGCCCATTGGCACTTGCAGCCGACTATTTGTACTGTCAAACAAGCTCTCATATTTTCGGAAGTTCTCGCTACTCTCAATCAATCTTTACCGGTTCATGCTAAGTTAGATACGGGAATGTCTCGCTTGGGTACACCTTGGCAAGAATCCACAGAATTTTTGCAGTTAATCCAGAGTTTACCTCATTTAAAATTGGCTAGTGTTTACTCTCACTTGGCGACAGCAGATAGTCCAGACCCAACTATTATGCTAGAACAACAGGAGAATTTTGAACGGGCGATCGCCCAACTTAAGATAGCAGGAATTAATCCCGATCGCCTGCACTTGGCAAACTCGGCTGCTACCCTAGCCAACCCGAACTTGCATTACGATTTAGTCCGAGTTGGCTTAGCTAATTACGGGCTTTATCCAGCACCTCATTTACAAAATGTGGCTAATTTAAAACCCGTCATGCAGGTAAAAGCTAGGGTGACACAGGTGAAAACAATAGCAGCCGGAACTGGTGTCAGTTACGGCCATCAATTTGTCGCTCAGCAACAGACGCAAATTGCGGTAGTTGGCATCGGTTATGCTGATGGCATTCCCCGCAATCTTTCTAATAAAATGAAGGTGTTAATTCGGGGTAGTTTTGTCCCACAAGTGGGGGCAGTGACTATGGATCAATTAATGCTGGATGTGAGTTCTATTCCCGATCTAGAAGTCGGTGAAGTGGTGACTTTGTTGGGTAAAGATGGAGGAAATGAAATTAGCGCTGATGATTGGGCAGGGATTTTAGGAACCATTTCCTGGGAAATTCTATGCGGTTTTAAACACAGATTGCCGCGCGTAGCAGCATCATAATTATTTGTTGTTGGTTATTGGTTATTAGAATAAACTACAAAACAACAAATAATATCAAATCCTCTCTTCATCTGAATGATTCAGATCTCTATTCTCGGACTCTGTGTCAAGAGTGTTCTAGAAAGGTTAAATCACCTGACGATGCAGCCGTCAACAATATAACCAATAACCAACAACCAATAACAAATTAATATGATAGCGATCGCCAAATTTCAAATAATAGCCCAAACCTTGTATTCCCAACTAGATACAGAAAGAATTCAAGCCCTGCAAGTCGCCCAAGAACTTTCCAAAAAATTCATAGAATTGGGCTTTGAAATTGTCCCTAAACTGCTGTGGGCCATTGGCATTTTGTTAATGACGCGATTTGCGATCGGGATTGCGGGGCGCGTGACTCGCCGAGCCCTGAGTCGCACTGAAGCCACGTTACGAAAATTTTTAGTCCAAGCTGCTGAAATTACGATTTTAGTAATCGGAGTCATCGCCACTTTGAGTCAGTTGGGAATTCAAACTACCAGTGTGGTTGCTGTGGTGGGTGCTGCTGGTTTGGCGATTGGTTTGGCTTGGCAAAATACTTTATCACACTTTGCTGCTGGGGTGATGTTGATTAGTTTACGTCCTTTTGAAGTGGGAGACGCCATCGAAGGTGGGGAGGTTAAAGGAGTTGTAGATGCGATCGGCATTTTTTCCACCACCTTAGTGACAGACGATCATGTCAAAATAATTGTACCCAACAATAAGTTATTTGATGGTACCCTGAAAAATACCACGGCCATGGGGACTAGGCGGGTGGACTTGAAGATTGATATTGGCGATCGCCCCATCCGTCCAACTGTAACCGAGTTATTAGAAATTGTCCAATCTCATCCCCTAGTTTTGGACAATCCGCCGCCAACTTGTTTGGTGGCTGAGATTACTCCCGACTCAACTATTTTATCTCTGCGCCCTTGGTGCGCCTCAGTAGCTTACGAACAAGTGCGATCGCAAATTCAAGAACAAGTCAAAGAAGCCATGAAGGCTGACCAAAATCAATAATAAATGTCAATCTCAAAACTCACATTTAACTACGAGCCGGGAAGTCTAAGGGTATATTTAGAGGGGGATGAATCTGAGCGCTGCGCGAAGTACCCCAAATAAATTACTCCTTGGGATGAAAGGCTCGTCGGGTGTAGGTACGGAAACCGACAATTAGACATTGCAAAGACCTTTAACTTTGATGTACTTCCTAGATATTAAAGCAAAAGAAATGGTATGTTAAGGTAGGTCGAAAAAAGAAGCTAAAAATGCAACTCACTTACAAATACCGCCTCAAACCAACCAAGCCCCAACTAGCAACT
>RDXH01000242.1 GCA_004292745.1 Oscillatoriales cyanobacterium
CTCTGTACTTTCTGCGATCGCCAGAATCAGTTGACGTCCCATAACTAATGACCTCTAAATAGTATCTTCATTCTATGCAACTTCATATAAAATTGGTATCAGCTCTCTCTAAATTCACCATAATTTCTACTCAGCCTTCGCTGAGTAAATTTGTGCTTAGTCTAAACTCCAATCTTAAGCCAAGACCAACATTGTTCAATTTTGTTGAAATCAGGGGAGTACGGCGGTAAATACAACAGTCTACATCAGTGGTGCGATCGCTCCGCAACAAAAAAGACTATCCTCAGTTTACGCTCTAACCGACGAAAGCGGTTGCTATAACATCCGAACGGTTGGCTATATTAAATTTGTTTCCAGTCACCGGTCGGTCTTATTATTTTTTGTTGTGAAATGAAGTCGATTATTGATTGGTAAAACAGACTTACATTTAAGTGATTGTAGATGCAGCAGTGATGTAGAATTGTCAGATTGCTGAAAATATATGCTGCGAATTAATAGTTAGTAAGGGTCTGATTTTTGACGTTTTATGGGTTAAGAAGATTTAACTGATGTCCGAGTATCAATTTTCAGGAATTCCTAACTGGGTGATGCTTCGTTGCACAGATATTTTGGGTGTTTCTACTCACTACTATCTCGGATGATTCACTTTTACCCCCTCAATCGGCGTATGTGCCAGTTGGGGGTGCGGAATGTGGGTTGGAAAACTGTCCGGAGTATTGTATTGAGAAAGGGGGTAAAATTCCGCTTTCGCTACATTTTACCCCCTATTCCCGGAAGAGCCGGATAGGGCTAAAGCGTCAAAGACTGAGGATTTGTCTCAATCAACTTAGCTAAATCCTGCAAGAAAGATGCCGCATCAGCACCGTAAATCACCCGGTGATCGCAGGTAATATTCACCTGCATTTGCCGCTTCACTCCCATCAAACCCTCTTCATTAGCCACTACTTGCGGCCGCGAAGCGCCGATCGCCAAAATCGAGCCTTGACCTGGGGGCAAAATCGCGTCAAACTTATCTACTCCAAACATTCCCAAATTGGAAAGAGTGAAAGTTCCGGTGCTATATTCATCAGGCTTTAACTGTTTGGTGCGAGCGCGATCGACTAAATCCTTCCAAGTGCGGGAAAGGGAATAGATATCTAGGCGATCGGCATTTTGCAACACCGGCGTAATCAAACCGCCACCATCCATCGCCACCGCCACAGAAACATTAATATCAGCACGGTATTGAATCGCTGACTCCACATAACAAGCATTCAGCAGAGGATGTTTTTGTAAAGTTACTGCTACAGCCTTCGCCAGCAGAGCCGTCATGGTGACGCCCTTCGACTTAATTTGTTTGTAGAGCTTGTCCAGATTGTCCGTAGTAATTGTATAGCCGACGCGGAAACATGGCACGCTCAAACTGGCGTCCATATTACGCACCACAGCATTTTGCAGTGCATTCATCGGTACGGTTTGGCCAGTCATCGCCACTGCTGGAACAGGCTGTGCCACTGCTGGTTTAGCTGCTACGGGTGCGGGTGCTGCGGGTGCTGTGGCTGCGGGTGCGGGTGCTGTGGGCACTGTCACCAGTTGCTGAACGGGAGCGGGCTTAGCTTTACCCGCTGCGGCTTCCACATCCTCTGCAACAATTCTGCCGTGGGGGCCGCTACCTTTGATCGAATTCAAATCTACTTTAAATTCTTTTGCCAATTTCCGCGCGCGGGGAGAAACGACGCTGCGGCCGTTTTGACGGCTGACGTTTTGCTGCAATCCCGGAGATGAAGTTGTCGCGGCCACCGGGGCGGGGGCTGGTGTGGCGGCCGCCGCGGGGGTTGAGGCTGCTGCTCCTTGCTGCTGAGCGATGGCGATTTCAGCTTCAGTTTCTGCTACCAGGGCGATGGCTGTTCCTACAGGAGCAACTTCTCCTGCTGGGACGATAATGATTGCCAAAAATCCTTCGTAGAAAGACTCTACGTCCATGTCGGCTTTGTCGGATTCAACTACTACTACGGTTTCACCTTTTTCTACTTTGTCACCGGCGGATTTGACCCAGGAAACAATTTTGCCCTCTGTCATGGTAGAACTTAGGGCCGGCATGAAAACTTCGCGAATCATCTGTAAAAAGTCCTTTTTAGTTACTAATAGGTATTTGGGAATGGGGAATGGGGAATGGGGAATGGGGAATGGGGAATTGGGAATTGGGAATTGGGAACTCATGATTGTTTTGAGTTCATAGTCCGAAGATATATGAGTATTAACTCAAAACAACTGACCAATCACCAATTACTAACTACTAATTTCCAATTCCCAATTCCCAATTTCTAATTGCTAAATATCGCCTCGAATTTCTTGGACAATTCCATCACGGAGGAGAACCTCTACTTGCATTTTTTGAATCAAGTTTTCTCCTAACCCGATGGTGAATGTACCGTCAATTTGACCTTGACTCACTTCTTGTTCCAGGTCTAGTACCTGCACTTGCTGGAGTTGTTGCAGGTTTTGGTTTTTTTGTTCTAGCAGTTCGCTTTTCCGTTGATTTACCTGGGTTTGAATGTTTTCTATTTGCTGCATTACTTGAGGACCTGGGGGTTGCAGGCTTTGCTTTTGGATTTCAGAAATCATCCGTTGTCCTTGCATTTCTAGCTGTTGTAGCTGAGAGTCGATTTGATTAATTTGGGCTTGGAGTTGCTGTTGAGCTTCTTCTTTCCAGCGGGGGGTAACGACTACTTTAACGTTAATCGATCGCTTCAAGAGTAATTGTGGGGTGGACAGTTCCATAAAGTTATTGTTTGTCTATTGGGAATTGGGAATTGGGAATTGGAAATTGGAAATTGGAAATTGGGAATTGGGAATTGGAAATTGGATGCGACTAACTGCTAGTTGCTAATTGTTCAAAAGCTATTAGCTGTCCTACCAATTTTTTGTGAGGCTGCATAGAATGCGATCCCCCCTAACCCCCCTTAATAAGGGGGGACAAGATCGCGTTCAAAGTCCCCCTTATTAAGGGGGATGCGAGGGGGATCAGAATATGTGCAACTTCACAAAAAATTGATATCAGTCTGTCCCCGTCTTCAATCTCCTGTCGCTTGTCCCGATTCCCGATGCCCTGAGAATATTTTCAAAACATCCCGTCAATCATATCGCGGTAGTGTTCCGTCACAACCGGGCGCTTAATTTTCAGGGTTTGAGTCAGCATTCCATTTTCCATCGAGAATGGCTCCAAAATCAACCGGAACGGGCCAATGCGATCGTCGGCGCGGTATCCGGGGCGATTTTGCACCTCGCGGTTCAATTCTTGGCGAAATAAGTCTTGAATTATCTTGCTATTCCAGTCAATTTCGTGTATGGGAGGATTCTGAGTTGCCGCCCATTTCTCCACGGCTTCTGCATTGGGGACAATTAATGCTCCCACAGATTTCTGGTCTTGACCGACTAGCATAATTTGGTCGATGTAGGGGCTGCGGAGACAGGCATCTTCGATGGGCTGAGGTTCGATATTTTCGCCATTGGTGAGGACGATCGTATCTTTGGCGCGCCCGGTTAAAATTAAATCGTTGCTCGGTGTCAGCCAGCCCAAGTCGCCGGTATCGAACCAGCCTTCGGGGTCGATCGCCTTTGCCGTCGCTTGGGGATTAAGATAATAACCGGCCATGATTTGCGGCCCCCGTGCTAATACTAAGCCGCGTTGACCTGTTGGCAGTTCTTGTCTAGTATCCGGGTCTACTATTTTAACTTCCGTGTGGGCGATCGGCTGTCCCGCCGAACCTTTGAGATTATGCCAAGGACGACGAACCGTTAACACCGGGGAAGTTTCGGTTAAGCCGTATCCCACCAACAAACCGATATTCGCTATTTCAAAGAAATTGTCCAAGTGGGCGGCCAAAGAACCACCACCACTAATTGCCCATTTAAAACGTCCTCCCGTAGCTTCCCGAACTTTTTGGTAAACCAGTTTTTCGGCGAGGGCGTGAATGGGTAATAATAGAATGCTTTTGATGCGGGCGATGAGTTTTTCGGTAGCAGAAGCAGGTTTTAAATGGAGAGTTAATCCTTGGACAATGCGGCGACATTCTATATATTTTTGGCTACTAGATAGGAGAAAGTCAACTAATTTTTGTTGGTTAGCGGGCTGTTCCCGAAATTGCTTTTGTACTGCCTCGTAAATCGATTCCCAGATGCGGGGAACGCTTACCATGTACTGAGGTTTGTAGGTTTTCAAGTCTTGTTTGAAATAGCGAATATTGGTGTATATTTGCGTGCATCCTTGGGAAAGCAAGAAGTATTCGACACTGCGTTCGTAGGCGTGCCAACTGGGGAGAATACTGAGAACACCTTCGCCGCCTTCTGGCTGGAGAATTGTGCCGAAGGTGGTGATTTGGTGTAGCAGGTTGCCGTGGGTCAGCATCACGCCTTTGGGTTTACCTGTAGTGCCGCTGGTGTAGAGGAGGGTGGCGAGGGTTTGAGGTTTGTGGTTTGTGGGTTTGAGGGGGCGGTTGGCCCCTGTGGCCATGACTTGGGAAAATTTGACGGTGTTGAGGGTGGGGCTGGTTTCTGGTTCTTCGTCGGAGAGGAGGATGATGAGTTGAATTGGCAAATCGGGGAGGCGGTGTTGCAGTTTTTTGAGTAATGCCCGGTTTTCGACTACTAAGGCGGTGCAGCCGCTGTCTTGGATGATGTAGAGGAGTTCTTCGGGGTCGGCGGTGGCACCTCGGACGGCGTTGGCGGCCCCGGCCATCATGATGCCTTGGTCGGCTATCAGCCAGCGGGGGCTGTTGTCGGCGAAGAGGGCGACGCGGGGAGGGATTGCTTCTGAGGGGTTTGGTTCGATGCCTAGGGCTTGGAGACCGGCGGCGAATTGCTGCATTTGTTGGTGCAGGTCGGTGTAGGTGAGCTTGATTTCGGGCTTGCTGTGGGGGTCGTGGAGGGCGACTATTTGACCGAATTTTTGTTGGGCGATCGCCCAAACTTCGGGTACGGATCGGATGGAGGTGTAATCGATCAGGCGGCTGAGGTTAGCGCGATCGCGATCGGTCAGTTGAGACAATGTGTAAGACGCTGGGCCGTTCATAGGGTATTTTCCGGGGTTTTGAGAGATAAAGTTATTGGGTACAAGTTTAATATCAGAGCTATTTTAGAACTTTGTGGCAGTGTCGTGACAGTTTGGAAACCTGCCATTGTCTTTTTAGAAAATTAGGGATACAAAATGATGAAAATTATAGTTGGACAGAAACAGATTAATTTATCAAGGTTGATAATATTTGCTTGGAGTGCGATCGGGCTAGCATCATGTACAAATATACCTTGGGCGTTAGTCTCAGAACCGCAACCGGGAAACAGTGGACGAATAACATTTGCTGACTGGTGTCTCACGCGAGCAAAGTTGATTCCTGAAGCTAAACATACTGTTGATGTGTTGTTGGAGAAAGCAGAGACTAATGATTGCGATGCGGCCGATCGAAAACTTTCTAGTCTCACGGAGCTCTACATCAACAACGATCAAATCAGTGATATCAAACCGCTAGCATCCTTGACTAACCTGACACAGCTCGCCCTCGCCTTCAATGAAATCGGCGACATCAAACCGCTAGTATCCTTGACTAACCTGACCAATCTCTACCTCAGCTACAATCAAATCAGCGACATCAAACCGCTAGCATCCTTGAGTAACCTGACTGAACTCAGCCTCAATGGCAATAAAATCGGCGACATCAAACCGCTAGTATCCTTGACTAACCTGACTGTGCTCAACCTCACCTTCAGTGAAATCAGCGACATCAAACCGCTAGCATCCTTGACTCACCTGACTGAACTCAGCCTCCAAGGAAATCAAATCGGCGACATCAAACCGCTAGCATCCTTGACTCACCTGACTGAACTCGACCTCATCAATAATCCGAGCGGCGACATCAAACCGCTAGCATCTTTGACTAAACTGACGAAGCTCTGGCTCAGTGGCGATCGGATCGCCGATATCAAACCGCTAGCATCCTTGACTAACCTGAC
>RDXH01000243.1 GCA_004292745.1 Oscillatoriales cyanobacterium
AATGCTGACGGTTGCATTCTGTTTAAGGGCGCCCGGAGGTATCATGACTGCTAGGGTTCCGTCGCTTGAGTTGATGATGCCACCGTCGGTTCCCAAGGCTGTTGTGCCGATTTTCGGTGCTTCGACTCGAACTGGAATGGTGGCGGATGCGGTGCCGTGAATGGCCGTAACGGTGGCATCGCCAATGCCGACTGCTGTAATGGTGCCGTCGGGACTGACGTTTAGGATGTTGCTGTTGTTGCTAAAGTAGCGCGTACCTGTGCTGGCTGCGGTTAGGTTGGCTTCGGTGAAGTTGGAGTTTAAGCCGAGGGTGAGTTTCCGCGTTGCACCTGGTGTCAGGGAGACGGCATCTGGGTATGGGTCTAGTCCGTACATGGAGGCTAGTATCTGATGCAGTTGAGCGTCTGTTGTGGGTGCTGGCATCGTCCCAATCCGAATTGGGGTGACTGCTTGCAGGTTGTTGCGACTTGCACTCAAAATTGAAGTGCCGTTGGTTAAACCCGTCACTTTCCCGGCGGCGTCTATTGGTGCTACTTCTGGATTTAATGAAGTGTAAGTTAGATAAGAATCTGGGAGCACTACACCTTTTTGGTCGGCAAAATCTCCCAACACCACTAATTCCGTATTTTCTCCTGCATTGAGGACTGGATTTCGCTTCACAAAATCTAGATTCAGTAGCGGAACGTCGCTGACATTGACTGTTACCCGCGCGGGAGTTGAACTCCCAAAAGCATCGCTGGCAAGAAAATCAAAGCTGGCAATTCCAGAGAAGCCGGATGCTGGTTTAAACGATGCTTTGTTAGTTAAGGGATTGAAAATTACTGTAAAGTATTATCGCGCTTCGATCGCCCGCGCTTAAAATAAACTTCATTACCATTATTTATGTCATAAGGACCGAAAGTAGCATCAACTGGCCGAACATTGTCAGGATTTTGGGGAAAATTACTATCGAAACCTCAATCCAAATACGATCTGCAATTTACCTGTATCAACTATTTACAGCGTTTTTCCAAAAATTATAAGTCGTTAAACCAATAATTTCCTTGTTTTCATTATAGATCTCATCCAAACAATTGAAAAGAGCTAAAGCATAATTTTTCAATCCCAAAATTGTCAAACTTTTCAGTATCCTAGTCAGGCGCAGGTAATTGTGATTCAATCTTTCAATCCACTTTCGGCTTCTGGACAAATATTCCTCAGATTTGGCAATGACAATTTCCGCGTTTTCTTCTGTGCGGCATTCCAACCCGTAAAAAGCCAGCATGACTTTGAGAGATTTAATTAAGCGATTTCTCAATTCATCGCTTGTTCTAAAAGCTTGAATTACCCGCTCGTTCAAAGTAGGAGCGCTCGTATTGAAGTAACTTTTTTCTGTTAGCGGAAACAGCCATTGAATGTAGTCGTGTATCGCTTCTAACTTCTGGTAATCCCACGACCAAATATCCTCGATCGCCCGACCTTGCGAATTGGGCTGCTGACCGAGATAAAAATCTAAAATTGGATTTGATTCGCTTAAATAACTCATTAATTCCTTAGAAATGATTTACTGACATTTGAAGATATCGATCGATTGTCTTAAGGTGGCGACATTGGTCAAAAGATACCAACCTTTATCCTCCTGTTTTCCTCTATAGCGATCCTAAATCATTTGCATAATTCTTGTAGGGGCAATCCCCCCGTGGTTGCCCAATCCCTCGGAGGGCGGGCACAGGGGCACCGCCCCTACATATCTGCATGAATGATTTAGGATTGCTATATATTTTCCTCGCCAATAACAAGAGTCAAAATCCGCCATCGGTGGGGCTTTTGACTCTTGTTGTCACTCCGTCAGCCAAAAAGGTTTTTCGGCTGGTTCATAAACAATTGTATTGTCCTGATCGGGTAAAGGTTTTGTGTGTTCTTCTCCGACGAAAATAATTAGTGGTATTCCTTCAGGAAAGGCGCGACAAGTTGGCATCTCGTTTATATACACGTCATGAAACAAGTGACGGCAGTCAAGGCATCCTTTATATTCAGCCATTTGATTACTCCTTAACAACAATACGATCTATAAATTAATCTAAACTTTTACAGATCGTATCATTATTTTACGTTTTTAGCGTCTGGATATGCCCAGCCAATTTTATTTTTACTCTTCCATTTTGTCTGTTGTACTTTTTTTAATTGCCTCATAAACAATTGTATTTTTCTGCTTGACTAGAACTTTAGTATGTTGAATTTCCCCTGATACTATTATCAGAGGTATTCCTTCAGGAAAGGCACTGCAATTTAGGTCACCTAAATAATGCCGACAACCACGACACCCTCTATATTCGCTCATTTGATTTTTATTCATTGGAGTATTAAGGACGAACAACTACTACCTGTTTTGGGTCAAAAACTAGGATGCTTTTTCTCCAAGGAACTAGAGGATTTCCTATTTGAATAGCATCGTAACCTTGAGATTTTAAATATTCTGCATATTGATTAATTAACTCTTGGTCTGACAACTGTAAACCATTAGTTAAACGGTAGTTTTCTAAGCTGGAATTGTATGCAGACTCCTGTGAATATATTTTGGGATTTTTTACATTTAACCTCATATCTAATACGGCACCATCGCTGTAGATTTCGGCTACACTGCTATCAGTTGATAAATAAAGTCCCGGTCCATACACTGAGTATTTTTTGTTAAACTGATCGGGATTTACACCAATATTCGTAATACTACTAGCACCCGCTGGGCTAGTTCCATGATGGAGCGGGCGTCCGCTGTAGTAGCTATTTTTTGTATATTCTTCAGCCTCAGCGAGAGTCATAGAAGGTTCCCACTTCTTGCCAAAAGAAATATCGTCAAGGTAAACAGTGCCGTCATTGATTTCAAACTTGAGTAAAGCTGCCTTACCGCGCAGTTCTTGCGGGACATTTATGTAGAAAGTTTCCAAGCCTTCAGTACCATAACCGATCTTGCGAATGTTGCTGTCGATCTCTGTAGGAGAGCTATTTATTCCAGATACTCGCTCTAAATTGATAGTTCCTATTGGTTTAAACTGTTCGTAACCAGCTACGTCTGCTCGCATAGAAACCGTAATGTTTCTTCCCGCAGCGAGTTGGTCTTCAGGTACGTGCAGGTCGAACTTCAAACTATCGTGTAAACTGTTTTGATCGGGGACAAGAAAGAGATTATGAATTATTTCTTTAGGTCCATCGGTTCCTCCCATCTTCAAGGTATAGTTTTTTCCCGCCAAACCCGGGTTTAATTTTCTTTGCTCTTCAGTTAAAAAGGTATCAATCTCATCCCGTTCATGCAGATGTCTTTGCGACACATTAGGATTGTCGGATACACTTAAAGAGTTGTAAAAAGACCAGCCTGGAACGCTCTGATATGTAAAACGTTCGCTGGCGTCAAAATTACCATTGAAAAGGGTGGGAACTGCATAGTCACCTCGCATCTTGTTACCTATAATTTCGTCTGTGTAGGTATTGTCCTCAGTTACGGGGACACGGTTACTTACGTTAGCATCATAGGGGCGTAATTGAGAGCCACCACCCAGTACCGAGTAAAACCAGCCAGTACCGATACCTTCCCAAGGAGCTCGTTGTTCACCGTGAGTAAAATTAGCATTCGCATGATCGGGTGTGTACCACGTAGGTGTAGTTGGATTGCCTGAACTATCTAGTTCCAGATCTCCAAGCCGACGGTAAATCCTCTCTCCATTCCTTGAGGGGAGTTGACTTCCGCTAAGGTTAGCTGTTCCTGCATACCAAGTTAGAGCTTGGTGAGGCCTTCCATCCGTGCTATTTTCAGTAAATCCAATCCGGCTCAAGCCATCAGAACCACCAAGGTGTACGTTCCAATCCGCCTCCGCAATTCGCCGACCAGCAGGGGTATTGATTTCCTGTGTATCCAGAGCGGAGATGTCTTGATAATAGTTATCGGCATAGGTAACATTTTCCCAGATTCGCACTTCTGGATCGCGGAAGCTTTTTAAGGAGGCTACAAACTCATTTGGGTCGAAAGCATAAGGATCGATCGTTGTCATCTGGAGGTCGCGGTTTACAAGGCTAGTACCACCAGCGAAGGGAAAATAACTCCCCAAACGCTGGACAATTTCATTGTTGACCGCTGCACCCTGACCAAACCCCATAAAGTGCATAGGTGAATTGAAAAGGGTGTTTGCCAAATTTTGATTTAAAGCTACCAGTGAAGCAAAAAAGGCATCTGCGGCTGCCTCAGTAAAGCCAGAGTTAAATGTGTTTGCTTCTGGGAGTTCTTCCCACCCAGGGATTAGTATCAGTGGTGCGCCCAATTTGTGAGTTGGAGGGGAGAAGGTTGTGGAGCCATCAAAATTCAGCCACCCCCATTTGTTAGTAGCCCGATCGTAACGCATGACCAAACCATTTTCTTTAGTCAGGTGAGAAGCCATCTGCTCGAATTGGCGATCTATCAAATTAGCTTGAGGTTCTATGCCTCGCGTTAACACCGTAACGCTACTGAAAGTATTGCCACCATCCATCGGAGCCGGCAGTAAAGTCTTAAACTTGTCGGTAACAACTTTTCTTTCCGTTTTGTTGGTCACAGCTTCCACAGCCCAATGATATTCCTGACCCGCCGTCAACATTCGGTCATTAGAAAGAGTAAACTCCTCAGAAGAACCAGCCTTACTAACTCCATTTGAAGTCCAGGTACCATTCTTCCATTGAGCAGTTAGAACTCGATTCGGATTGTAATCTTTGTCGCCAGCCGAATTTAACCCATCCCACCTATCATCGGGCAACAAGCCCTTCCCTTGCGGAAAAACGCTCACATAAAGATTGACCTCCTTGACATCAGTATCGGGATTAAAACCAGGAAGACCGCATTCTTCACCGTCACCCTTGAAATCCCACCTAAAAGTAGGAGTTAGAGGATTGGTGCCACTCTCGCTAGTACCAATGGGCCCCTCTAATTCCAGCCATTTTTTTGTACTCGCAACTGCCAAACCTTTAGGATTTCCGCCGATACCAATGGGAGCGCGTTTCGTGCCGTCCGGGACGCTAAAGGCAAAGTTATTTATCCAATTTCCCCCTGTAATTTCGTAATCGGCCGCAATACTGACAAGAGGGTTGATATCGTCAATAGGCACGCGGGCGAGGTCGGCTTGGGTGGCATTTCGCTCGCTGTTAGTCGCGAAACCAACGCTACCCACCCCCCTGTCCCGTGTGTCAAGCTTGTAATTGCCGGGATTCTCTATAGCCTTAATCATTTCCTCAACATCGAAAACATAGGAACTTCCTCCCAAATTTAAGGTGGGATAGGAAGCAATCAAATATTTGCCGTCGCTCGAAAGCGCTAGGTTGTTAGTTAAGCTGTCGGGAATCGGTCGAGTCGCAGCCACCAATTGAGGATTGGGCCCCAGGGGGTCTTTGATAATCCCAATATTTCCACCCTGACGCGCATCGGTAGGGTTGTTGTTGCCCCTGGAGTTGCGGCCAGCAACAAACGCATACCGCCCGTCTTTCATTACCGTTACAGCCACCCCCTCGTTGACATCAAAGTAATCGAAATCGCTACCCAACGACAAGTTCGCATAGCGTGCCTCCGCCGCAAAACTTAGAGGGTTGCTGTTGGTAATTTCCAACACGCCAAAACCGCTGCCGTCTGTACCGGGGTTGCCACTGGTAAAAGTTATTTTCGACGGGTCAGAAGTTGTAGTTATCCCCATTGCTCCGTTTGGGGTTAATATCTTGCCAATCTGCTGATGCCATTTGCGGGGATTAGATGTCAAATTGGTGGGTTTGTCAAGAGGGTTGATGTTGATAACGTGGATGTTGCTATCGGAGGCAGTTATAAAGAGTTTGCGGGAATCGCTGTTAATTGTTAACTGCTGCAAACCCGACGGAGAATCGATCGCAATTGTCTGGACAACGGTATGATAGGTTGCCGAATTCGGGTTAATGTCGAGGACGTAGATGTTGGGGCGATTCTGGTCGGCAATGTAAGCATAATTGTCTTTGGGGTCTCCCGCAGAGTCACGTAGGCGCGGGTAGCATTGTTAGTAGCCGCGATCGACTCAGGTCGGTCTGATGGGATATTGGGATTACCCACAGGAATGTTAATAGCAACCGCCAATTTAGCGCTGTTCTGGGTTTCAACAGTTGATAAAGGGTCTTTGAGGTTAATAACGTTGATTTTGTCGCCCGTGCGTTCTGTTACCAGTGCCAATTCAACGCAGGTAGGAGCGAGGCGGATATTTTCTTCACTTTCTAGTTCGACAGTCTCGTAATCTCCAGTACCCGGCCCGAAGCGCTTTTTCTGCTTCCTCGACACTACAATGCTGGATTCGCCGACAGGTACGGTAATCGGAATTTTGACCGCAATTCTGTAGCTATTTTCTCCCAAATCGGTGTTTTTATCCGGTATCAAAATGCCTGGATAAGTTTTGTCGCCGACGCGGAAACTAACTGTTAAATCCTCGAATTTACCGCCCAAATCATTGGAGTTATTCAGGAAATTGCTGCCTGTCAGGACGACGGTTGGGTCGCCATTTTCCAACTTAAATTCAGCGGATTGAAGCACTGGAGGTGCGAAAGGGTCTGCTGGGAATAATGTCGGTATATTTAGAGTTGCTGTCACGCTGGGAATCCCTTCTGGATCGAGTTCGACACCCGCCGGAGTGACTACAGGTAAACCGACTTGTGGAATGGCGATGACTTTCAATCCAGATTGCAGATATTTAGCTAAGTAAGCAAGGAGTAAGATTGTAGCGGCGAATTGGGCTCCGGTGGCGGCGGCGATACCGATTAAACCTGCATTTGCTGCTAAAAATGTGCTCTGGAGACCGAAATTAGTTGAGAGGTTGAGTGCACCAGCAGTTTTTGTGGCAGCATCTACAGTTGCGATAGTTGCGATATTAAGCAACTGTTTCAGTGTCAGAGCTGGAGCTGGAGCTCCTAGTAACCCTAGAGTTGGCCATATAAACATCGAATATTCGCCACTGTCCAAAACACCAGGAAATGGTGGGGAATTGGTTCGGATAGTGCCCGAAGCATCGACGTAGCCGGATTCTTGAATCAGCCAAGTTGGGTTTTGAATATTGTTAGCATCTGGCAGCGAACCTTTTCGCAGGAATAAAATTTCGGTACCGGGAGATAAGCCGGCGGGGGCAGGAATCGCTAATTGAGCAGGCATTTTCAAGGAGTTGTTGCCCAAGTCTAAATTGAAGCCTCCGGCAAACTGCAAACCGTCGGGAAGTTGTAGGGATAGAGCATTGCTGCTTAGAGATGTCAAGCTAATAGCTGTATTTTCGGCAAGAGCACCGGGCGGCACCATCACAATTGAACCGTCACTGCCAGTAACTGCACCGCCATTTACTCCTAAAATTGTTCCGGCTGCGGCAGGAAGGGAGACTCGTACTGGCACGACTTGTTCGGCTGCTCCGTGAATGACAGTGACGTTAGTAACTCCTTCTTTTATAGCGGTAATAACGCCGTCTGAATTCACTTGCAACAGGTTAGAGTTTCCGGGGAAATAGCGAGTTCCTGTTGAGCCGAATTTCAGATCGGGGGATTGGATGATATTGTCAATTCCTACTAACAGCGAGCGCCCCATTCCGGCTGTCATGGTGACTGCTTTGGGATAGACATTCAAACCGTTAATCTCGGCTAGTGCTCCATTGAATTCTGCATCGTTGGTTGGGGCTGGCAATTTTCCGACTCGCACCGCTGTTACTGCTTGCAAGTTATTTCGACTTGCGCTCAAAATTGAAGTGCCGTTGACCAAACCTGTCACTTTCCCCGTTGGATCAATTGGTGCTACTTCTGGATTTATTGAAGTGTAAGTTAGATAAGAATCTGGGAGCACTACACCTTTTTGGTCGGCAAAATCTCCCAGCACAACTAATTCCGTATTTTCTCCTGCATTGAGTCGGGGATTTCGCTTCACAAAATCTAGATTCAGCAGAGGAACATCGCTGACATTGACTGTTACCCGCGCGGGCGTTGAACTCCCAAAAGCGTCGCTGGCAAGGAAATCAAAGCTGGCAATTCCAGAGAAACCAGTTGCTGGTTTAAACGATGCTTTGTTAGTTAAGGGATTGAAAATTACAGTGCCATTTACTGGATTGAGGACGCTAATTGTCAGAGGGTCGCCCTCTGCATCTGTGGCAAGATTGTCTAATGAAATAGTTGTCTCTAATTCTGTATAAGTCCGAG
>RDXH01000244.1 GCA_004292745.1 Oscillatoriales cyanobacterium
AACTGATGAGGGTTATAAGGTGGGGTTATATATTATTTACGGGCATGGGGCATCGGGCATCGGGCATCGGGGATTGGGCCTTGGCATGGGGCATGGTGACTATATATATGGGATATTTGGGTTGAGGTGCGATCGGCTCGATCTCGATCCCCAGAGCCCAAGTTCTACATCTAATCTGCTAAAAACTGGCTGTAGCTTGTTTTGAAATCAAAATTGCTGGTATCATTTAATGCAACGTTTTCCTTGTATATTCTCATTTTTTTCAGGTTCAGGCTTCCTCGATTTGGGTTTTGAATCCATCGGCTTTAATATAGTTTATGTAAATGAAATTTTCTCGCCATTCATCCAAGCATATCGTCACTCTCGGCAATGTCTAAACTTACCACAGCCAGAATACGGACACGAAGGAGAAGCAGCAGATGTGACACAACTTGTAGAGGGAAAACCAGCACTTCATTTGCGGGAATTGATGCAAGATGCCCGCAAGAATCACAATATTATTGGATTTATTGCGGGGCCGCCTTGTCCTGATTTTTCAATCGGTGGAAAAAACCGAGGTGGGGAAGGAGATAAAGGCAAACTTTCAGCTTCCTACATTGAATTGATTTGCCAACAGCAGCCGGATTTCTTCTTATTTGAAAATGTCAAAGGTTTGTGGAGAACCAAAAAACATAAATCTTTTTATGACGAACTTAAAAATAAGTTGGCTGAGGCGGGATATATATTTGTGGAACGTTTAATTAATGCGATCGAATACGGTGTGCCCCAAGATAGAGATAGAATTATTTTAATCGGTTTCCGAAAAAATATTGTCAAAGATATGGGCATTTCTTTAGATAAAAACAGCCCAATGTTGCCTGAAGGTGTATTTCCTTGGTCAAGTCAGATTTTATATCCCAAATCCGAAGTTTTTTCTAATCCTTGGCCTGAGACTGATGCTTTTGTTTGCGATGGTTTTTTGCCTTGCCCAGATGGTATTCCCAAAGAGTTAACAGTTGAGTTTTGGTTCCAAAAAAATGATGTTCTTAACCATCCCAATGCGGAACATTATTTTCAACCAAGAGC
The DNA here is from genome assembly GCA_004292745.1 of Oscillatoriales cyanobacterium. Taxonomy (GTDB): domain Bacteria; phylum Cyanobacteriota; class Cyanobacteriia; order Cyanobacteriales; family Microcoleaceae; genus Microcoleus; species Microcoleus anatoxicus. Next base: position 1,066 of record RDXH01000244.1, read on the forward strand.
GGGGATTAAAAGGTTTGCTGCTGTCGATGAAGGAGATGATTCTAAAAAATCTTACAAGCGTTTGCACAGGTGGCGTTATTCCCCAACTGCTTGTTATGGCAATAATGAAGTTCACTTGCACCCTTACAAAATCCGCAGGCTTTCGGTTGCAGAAACCCTGGCTATTCAGTCTATACCTAAAAAGTTTGCACTCCCAGACAATATGACCTTAACTAATATGTTTAAAACAGTGGGTAATGGAGTTCCTTATTTAGCATCTAAAGGTATTGCTCAAACAATTTTACAATTTTTGTCTAGCTAATACCAATTCTCACCTCGTCTTGCAACAATGATGAGTGTTAGGTTTGTTTGCGTTCAAGAGTGAGAGTAGGTGCACTCGCTTTCAGATTCTCGCTATTTTTTAGGATTGTTTCGGGCGACGCACCCTACAGCTTGTGTTGCATGAGTTTTGATAATTAGTATAAATAAACCGAATATCCAGATACCAACTTATTGAAAAAGTCGATCGTCTAAAATTACCAATTCCCGATTCCCGATTCCCGATTCCCAATTGCCGACATATCTCGTTTAACACAGAAGTGTTATAATAACTTGTTAAGGTTGACAACCTAGATTTTTTATTTGACTGCAATTCGCCATGACTGTTAAACCCCGCCGCTATCACATTACCACTTTCGGATGCCAGATGAACAAAGCCGACTCCGAACGGATGGCCGGCATTCTGGAAAATATGGGCTTTGAGTTCTCGGAAGACCCCAACGAAGCTAGCTTAATTCTATACAATACTTGTACTATTCGAGACAATGCCGAACAAAGAGTTTATTCTAACCTGGGAAGACAGGCTCACCGCAAGCGCAAAGAACCGGGTTTAACTCTAATTGTAGCAGGATGCGTGGCTCAGCAAGAAGGTGAAGCACTGCTGCGACGTGTGCCGGAATTGGACTTGGTAATGGGGCCGCAACACGCTAATCGGCTTGAAGATTTGCTGGAACAAGTTTTTCAGGGAAATCAAGTTGTGGCGACGGAAGCTGTTGAGATTATGGAGGATATTACTAAGCCTCGCCGCGATAGTCAGGTGACGGCTTGGGTGAATGTAATTTATGGCTGCAATGAACGCTGTACTTATTGTGTTGTGCCGAATGTGCGCGGGGTTGAACAGTCACGAACACCGGAGGCTATTCGGGGGGAAATGGAGGAGTTGGGCCGTCAAGGTTACAAGGAAGTAACTTTGTTGGGGCAAAATATTGATGCTTACGGACGCGATTTACCGGGGACGAAACCGGATGGTAGTCATCAGCATACTTTGACGGATTTGCTTTATTTTGTGCAGGATGTTCCGGGAGTGGATCGCCTGAGATTTGCTACTAGCCACCCGCGCTATTTCACGGAACGGTTAATTAAGGCTTGTGCTGAATTGCCGCAGGTTTGTGAACATTTTCATATTCCTTTTCAGTCTGGCGATAATGATATTTTGAAGGCGATGTCGCGGGGTTATACTCAGGAGAAATATCTGCGGATTATTGATACAATTCGCCGTTATATGCCGGATGCTTCGATTACTGCTGATGCGATTGTCGGTTTTCCTGGGGAGACGGAGGCGCAGTTTGAGAAGACTTTAAAATTAATCGAAGATGTTGGTTTCGATTTGGTGAATACGGCGGCTTATTCGCCTCGGCCTGGAACGCCGGCTGCTTTGTGGGAAAGTCAGTTGAGTGAGGAGGTGAAGGCCGATCGCCTACAACGGATCAATCATGTGGTGACAACAACGGCTATGGAACGATCGCAGCGCTATTTCGGACGTGTTGAAGAGGTTTTGGTGGAAGTCCAAAATCTCAAAGATTCCAGTCAGGTGATGGGGCGCACTCGCGGTAATCGTCTTACTTTTTTTAAGGGCGATATTGCTGAATTGGTGGGTAAAATAGTGCGGGTTAAAATTACTGATATTCGCGCTTTTAGTTTGACTGGGGAAATGGTGGAAAATTGGTGAACTCTTCTAAGAAGATGTATTTTTTTTTACCGCAGAGAGCGCAGAGGACACAGAGGAAGAGTGGATGGGAGGGGATAAGTAGTCTTAAAGCGGTTTGTCTGTGCGTTAGTTGCGCTCTCTCCGTGTATATTTGTCAAGAAGTGCTAGGAGTAGGGAAAAAATGACAAAAATACGGATAGGGCTGTTGTTCGGCGGGCGATCGGGGGAACACGAAGTCTCTATTAGTTCGGCTAGGGCGATCGCGGGAGCTCTCGCTTCTGACGATAACGCCAGCAAATACGAGGTTCACCCATTCTATATCCAAAAAGACGGTCGCTGGTTGTCGGGAACATTACCTCAACAAGTCTTGTCCACCGGAAAACTTCTGGAAATAGAGCAACAAGTAGGACAAGATGACTCTTCCACATCTAGAGAGTTTCCTAATTTTAATGCAGTAGATGTTTGGTTCCCAGTTTTGCACGGACCAAATGGCGAAGACGGTACGGTGCAAGGGTTGCTGAAATTAATGCAAATTCCTTTTGTCGGTTCTGGGGTTTTGGGTTCGGCGATGGGAATGGATAAAATTGCGATGAAAATTGCTTTTGCTCACGCAGGTTTGCCGCAGGTCAAATATGTCGCTGTTAATCGTTCTGAAATCTGGTCTAATCCTTGTGTTTTTCCGAAACTGTGCGACAAAATTGAGGAATCTTTGGGTTATCCTTGCTTTGTGAAACCTGCAAATTTGGGTTCGTCTGTGGGAATTTCTAAAGTGCGATCGCGCGCTGAATTAGAAGCTGCTCTCGACAGCGCCGCTAGTTACGATCGCCGGATAATTGTGGAAGCTGGTGTGATAGCTAGAGAATTAGAATGTGCTGTTTTGGGTAATGACAATCCCCAAGCTTCCACGGTGGGAGAAATTAGTTTTAATAGCGATTTCTACGACTACGAAACTAAGTATACTCAAGGGCAAGCAGATTTGTCAATTCCGGCAAAAGTTAGTAGTGCCATAATCTCAAAAATTCAAGAAATGGCAGTGCAAGCATTTTTAGCCATAGATGGAGCCGGTCTAGGGCGAGTAGACTTTTTTTATGTTGAATCTACAGGGGAGGTTTTGATTAATGAAATTAACACTTTTCCCGGATTCACTGCTACCAGTATGTATCCCCAACTTTGGGCTGCTTCGGGCATTTCTTTCTCGGAATTAGTAGATCGTTTAATTCAGTTGGCTTTAGAAAGACACGGGGAGAAATCTTGAATCGCGAACCCTAAACCGCGAACTGTCAACGGCAAAAAATAAATTATTCCGCAGGTTATATATCCTTACCTGCGGAAACGAGATAATATGGTAATAGCAGGCAGTGTCTGCCTATAACCAAATTCTTCTGGTCCGATCGGCAACTGGCAATTTTCAGTGGGTGGGTATAAATAAGTGCACAATAAGATGGCGAAAGGCGATCGGCGAACATTAGGGTTAATCTCAACTCTAAAATCTCAAGCTTTAAATCCGTTAACTTAAATGAGACCTTTCACTAAACTGCCGCACTGGTGGACTTATGGACTGTTATTTCCCCTAGCGGTACTCAACTGCTGGTTAGCCCTCCTAATCTTTGAATATTTTCGCGCCCTGATTACTGTTTTGGTCGTCGCTACAGTGCTGTCTTTTTTGCTAGATTACCCAGTCCGCTTTCTGTGCAGGTATGGGATGAAGCGCGATCGAGCAATTTTGTCAGTATTATTTGTTACTTTATTCGTACTGGTGGTTTTAGGCGTCACTCTCGCTCCCATTCTGCTCAATCAACTTACCGAACTTGCAACTCGACTGCCGACTTGGATCGTTTCTGGAACCGAACAGATTGAAGCGTTCCACAAGTGGGCGGAAAATCGTAATCTACGCATTGATGTTAGTGGTTTGACTACTCAATTGAGCGATCGACTTTCGGCTCAATTGCAGTCTCTAAGTGGCGAAATCCTCAAATTTGGCTTAGGTGCGGCAGACAGTCTTTTGAACTTCCTGCTCACAATAGTTCTGACATTCTATTTGCTATTACATGGCGATCAAGTGTGGGAAGGCTTGTTTAAGTGGTTCCCCCCCAAGCTGAGTGTCCAATTGCGGGCATTGCTGCCGCGAAGCTTTCACAACTACTTCGTTGGACAGGCTACTTTAGCAAGTTTGATGGGACTTTCCATGACTGTTGCTTTTTTAATTTTGCGAGTTCCCTTCGGGCTTTTGTTTGGTTTGGGCGTGGGTGTAATGACTCTAATTCCCTTTGGAGCACCTTTTAGTATTTGCATGGTTAGTTTGCTAATCACACTTAACAACTTTTGGCTTGGTGTGACAGTTTTGGCTGTCGCTACAGTTATCGATCAAGTAATTGAAAATGCGGTGGCTCCTCGGCTGATGGGGAGTTTTATCGGTCTCAATCCCGTGTGGATTTTAGTTTCGCTGCTGGTGGGAATCAAGGTGGGTGGAGTAGTTGGTTTGTTGGTTGCGGTGCCGATGGCGGGTTTTATTAAAAATACTGTTGATGCTTTGGGAATTTCGGCGAACCAGTCGAGGGAGAGCAATTCTGGAGTTTCTGTTGAGTCTGTCGATCGATAAAATTTCGGACTTACGCATTTCAACGTAATTCTGTCATTCTGAGTCCTGAGTGAAGCTTATGAACTGAAGAATATCGCTCGTTTCTTCGTTTCGCGTCAGAATGACAGACACCATAGCTGCGTCCAGGACTGTTCGTTGTCAAAAGTGTAAAATTTTCCTGGCTAATACGGAATATCCAGGCCTGGGGCCGTAGTCTTTGTTAGCATGAAGCAAATCAACAATCTGTTTTAGCTAGACAGACGGGAATCCCCACACTATACCGCCTCGGTTAGTGTGGGATGAAAGGCGTGTGAGGTGAGGATTCCATCTGTTCACAATCTCAAA
>RDXH01000245.1 GCA_004292745.1 Oscillatoriales cyanobacterium
ATACAGCGGTTCCCGCTGTTATGAGGTACAGTAGCAGCAATTAGCAAACCAATTTCTTAAATGTTTAGGGTTCATTAACTTGAGAGCAACTGCAATGATTTTATCAATCATTGATGTGCTAGTTGGAGCGAAACTTCGTAAAAAAGATTTGAGTTGTGACCACCAAAGTTCAATGGGGTTAAAATCTGGAGAATAAGGAGATAAGCAGATCACCCTCGCACCAACAGCTTCAATCATAGGCACAATTGATGCTAATTTATGAGCGGGTAAATTATCCATAACTACTACTGCTCCTTTCCATAATTCAGGGCCTAAAAATTTCTCAATAAATACGGCAAATGCTGGTCCGTCCATTGAATCATTCATTGTCATCAATGCTAGCACTTTGTTAATACTAATTGCGCCAATAGCTGTAACCTTTGCCCCTCGATAAAATGGTTTGATATCGGCAACTCTTGTTCCCCGTGGTGAACGAGAATGAGTTCTGGCTAAACCCAATAGAATACCTGTTTCATCCAAAAACACTAGGTTTTTCGGCTCGATATCCTTGATTTTCTCCCAATACTCTACTCTCAATTTTTGGACTCTTTCTGTCGCAGCTTGACGACTGTACCATGTTTTTTTTTGCGATTTAGCTCTAATTTTTGTAAGCAGCGACACATTGCTGCCCGACTCACCCAATTTCCGGTCTTTTCTGCAAATAATTCACAGAACTCAACCAAAGTAGCATCAGGATGCTCTGCCACCAGTGCTCTGACTTCTTCAGATGTAGAAGTCAGATGACTGAATTGCGGTTTCCCCCTTTGTTTGGGTTGTAAATTTCCCTCAGTTTGTTGTTGCTTGACCAGTTTTTGAACTAGACTTTTAGTGACACCAAATTGGGCTGCTACTTTCCTGATTGACATTTTCCCTACTAAATATGCTGTCACTATTTTTTCTCTAAGATCGAGGGAATATGCTTTCATTAGCTTTGATTACACAATGATATTTCATTATTATTTATTGTACCTCATAACAGCGAGAACCGCTGTATTGATTGAGCGCTTCACTCTGCTGCTTTGCTTCAGATTCTCGCTGAGACGTTTCTTGCAACTCTTGCCGTAGTAATTGCAAGTCGTCTTCTAAAGTTTGAGCAGTTTCTTGCTGTTGCTGTTCTTTAAGAGCCAGTTCGCTTTCATAAGATGCAATTTGATTTTCCAGTTCTCTCTTATTTTGCTCCTGTTCTTGCCGAGCAGATTCCAGTTCAGCAACAACTCTCTCTCGCTGGTCAGCTAATTCGATATTTTGCTGGTTTTTCTCTTCTAATTGCAGCTTAATCTGCTGCTTTGCTTCAGATTCTCGTTGAGACGTTTCTTGCAACTTTTGCCGTAGTAATTGCAAGTCGTCTTCTAAAGTTTGAGCAGTTTCTCGCTGTTGCTGTTCTTTAAGAGCCAGTTCGCTTTCATAAAATCCAATTTGATTTTCCAGTTCTCTCTTATTTTGCTCCTCTTCTTGCCGATAAGATTCCAGTTCAGCAAGACCTCTCTCTCGCTGGTCAATTAATTCGATAGTTTGCTGGTTTTTCTCTTCTAATTGCAGCTTAATCTGTTGAATTTCTCGCTGCAATTGTTTCCGTTGTTGCTGTGCAAGGTGCTGCTCATTCCGTTTGGCAGATAAAACCAGCTCAATAATTATCCACGCGATCAAACCGCTAACGAAAAATAAAGCGGCTGTCGATGTGTAAAGAGTCCGGGAACCTGTTCTTTTAAATGGCTCTTTAATCCAATTAGTATAATCTTCAATAAATATCGGCGGTACTCCCCGGACATAGTACACACGACCGATTATTTCTCCTGAGTTAAATTTACCAGTAGGGATGGGTTTACTATCACCAGGTTTAGCATATTGCCGCTCTGCTTGCAGCGGAGGTGGACTTTGTAGTAAGTCGTATGGATGATTTGATAAAGTTGCTAATGAAATTTCTTTTGTCCACTTCTGAGAAGATTTTGATTGATAAAGAATTTGCTCGGATAGGCAATCTTTGGTAGCCATTTTGCAATCAGTAACAATCAGCCCAAATAATCCATAGTTGCTGTCTAAAGTTCGCTGCAATTCTCCTATGTTTCCTTCTAATAAGGTATAGGATAGTTTTACTGGCAGAGTGTGAGATAACATATTGAAATCAACTGTTTGCACACGAAAGATTGTGCCATACCAATAGTTGTTATAATGTCCCCAGTTTTTTAAAGTCCCCAGACCCAAAGAAAATGTCGCGAGCAGGGTAAATCGCCCCAAACCCTTAATCAGCGTAGTCGGGTTGATCCGGGGAAGTTTTTGCTTCATAATGTGCTTCATAAGGTCAACAGCCAAATAAATCTGAGTGAGAATATATCTAATATAACTTCAGCTACATATTATATAGCAATCCTAAATCATTTGTAAATTTCTTACTCCCGGACCTTAGTAAGGGGAGGGTTGGGGTGGGGTAAAAATATTTACGACTCCTGCAAGGATTGCTATATTATTTGCGCGTTGGCAACAAGAGGCGATCGCAGTCATAAAAACCAGCCGAAACCAGCAAACAGGATTCCTCTTGCACGATTATTTTAATTCCCACTAACTGAGCTTTGTATTCCAACATTTCAATTAATCGAGAGTGCGGGATGTTTACAAAGTTTTGGTTGGTTCGTTTTCCTAGATTGACTTCAGTTTTCCACTGTTGGTTTTTACTCATATCTTGCACGCCTTGTCAATAAGGGGATTTTCGGTGGGGGAGGGCGGGTTTATTTAACCTATCTACAACCAGAGAGGCTGTCGGTGAACCCGCCCCTACAGCTAATTGAGAAAGGTGCAAGATCTCATACCATTTTCATAAAGTCCTGCTATAGATGGAACTCTTAGCCCCCCCTTACCAAGGGGGGGTTGGGGGGGGTAGATCTGTCGTGCTACTTTATGAAATTGGTATCATTTTTTACCGATTACATCCGTCAATTCATCAGAGAACAAAGGCTCAGCAAACAATGCGCCTAAGTTCTCCATCAACCCATCAATTTGTAGAAGCAGCCAACTGGGCCAAACGTTCCTGCTGATCCTGAGAAATGCAAGTCTGAATAATCCCCTCAATATCCCCCTCCAAAACAGTATTGAGCGAGAAATTCTCCCCCAAACGGTGGTCGGTAGCCCGATTATCCTTATAGTTGTAAGTGCGAATTTTTTCCGATCGCGAACCAGTACCAACCTGAGCCAAACGCCGCTCCTTCACCTCATCCTGCTGCTCCCGCAACTTCAGATCGTAGAGCTTAGCCCGCAAAATCTGCATCGCCCGCTCCTTATTCTGCAACTGACTGCGCTCCTGGGTACAGAAAATCCGAATCCCAGTCGGCTTGTGAAACAAATCCGCAGCAGTTTCCACCTTGTTCACATTTTGGCCACCAGCACCGCCCGATCGAGCCGTACTCATCTCAATATCCTTCGGATCGATATGAATCTCCACATCATCAACCTCCGGCATCACAGCCACCGTCGCCGTCGAAGTGTGAATCCGACCACTAGCCTCAGTCAACGGCACCCGCTGCACCCGGTGTACCCCAGCCTCAAACTTCAGCTTGCTATAAACGCTGTCGCCTGTCACTTCCAGAATTACTTCCTTAAACCCGCCCATATCCGCCAGGGACTCACTCACCAACTTCACCACCCAGCCTTGAGTTTGAGCGTAACGGGAATACAGCCGCAATAAATCTCCCGCCCAAATACTAGCCTCATCACCGCCAGTACCTGCCCGAATTTCCAGCATAATATTCTTATCATCGTTCGGGTCGCGGGGCAGCAGCAAAACCTTCAAACGGGTTTCAAAATGTGCCAATTTTGACTCAAGTTCCTCAACTTCCAGCGCAGCCATTTGCTGCATTTCTCGATCGCCCGCTGCTTCCTTGAGAACCTGCCGCGCACCTACCAAGTCGTCCTGAGTTATTTTCCACAGCTCAAAAGTATCGACCACTTCTTCTAAGGACGATCGAGCCTTCGCTACCCGCTGAAACTCATAATTATCCCTAGCAACATCCGGGTCAGCCATGCGGCGAGTCAACTCATGAAAAGTTTGCTCAACCGACTTCAATTTATCCAGCAAATAAGATTCAGCCATTGTCAGATGTCCTCCGTCAATCGATTTTAGATTTTAGATTTTAGATTTTAGATTTTAGAATTGAAGAGAAGTCTGGCTTGAATCTCGATCGCACTCTACTCGATCGCACTCAACAGCCTGTATAGCAAAACTCTTCAATCTAAAATCTCAAATTCGAGGGCGGTAAGTTGTCAGTAGAAAAAACTACTCTCAACAAACTGCGGACAAATGACAATCCGGCTACTTCTTCTTTTTGCCTTTAGCAGCAGCCTTAGAAGCCTCTGGTTTAGGAGCTTCCATTTTGATCGGCCCAGAGGAAGCATCTGCCTTCGGCATTTCGACATCCGTCATGCCATACTTCCGCATAAAGCGTTCCACACGACCTTCAGTATCAATAATCTTCTGAGTGCCAGTATAAAAAGGATGATTCCCCGACCAAACATCAACTTGCAGCTTGGGTCTAGTCGAACCAACAGTCATCACAAGCTCCCCGTTGCAATAAACCTGAGCTTCGGGATACCACTGAGGGTGAATGCCATCTTTTGCCATTGTTTTTTACTCTCTAATTTTTGACTTTACAACCATTTTAGCTGTGCTAGGACTTGCGTACCAACAACCGCCACGATTTCGCCAGATTGGATGTGAAAGCACGCATCGGGAATCAGAAATAGACCTTGAAAAAAAGGAGGATGGAATCTGGATAATTTTTCCCTCTTCCTTCTTCCCTCTTCCCTCGGACTTGTTCCTGGTGCTCTCGATTACCGCTTGGAGTATTGAGGAGCCTTCCGAGCTTTCCGCAAACCGTACTTTTTCCGCTCTTTCGCCCGCGGGTCACGAGTCAAATACCCCTCTATCTTGAGAGGTTTGCGGTTATCAGGGTCTAATTGGCACAGTGCTCTAGCGACACCCAAGCGAATGGAGTCAGCCTGACCTGTCAACCCGCCACCTTCGACTTTTACTAAAATATCGTACTCATTTTCCAGACCCAAAGTTTCCAAAGGAGCCTTAGCCAGAGCCAAATAAGTTGGGTTAAATTGCAAGTACAAATCCCCTTCTTTACCATTGACAGTCAATATCCCAGTGCCGGGAACCAAACGTACTCGTGCTACGGAACACTTGCGACGGCCAGTACCCCAGTACACCGCGCGACCGGTATCTGTTGCTTGCATTACTCATTTCCTCCTGGAATCGTGTGAACAATTAATTCTTCTGGTTTTTGAGCAGCATGAGGATGCTCAGGGCCAGCGTAAACCTTCAGCTTAGTAAATAGTTGTCTGCCCAAAGCAGTGTGAGGGAGCATTCCTCGAATCGCTTCTTCCACAATTCTTTCAGGCAAACGTGCTTGCAATTTAGCAAAGGTTTCGGTTTTCATGCCGCCCGGTCTTCCAGAGTGGCGACGATAGATTTTCTGGGTACGTTTTTTGCCAGTAACAGCGATTTTGTCAGCATTGATGACAATTACAAAATCGCCGGTATCCATAGAAGGAGTGTAAGTGGGTTTGTGTTTTCCCCGGAGGTACATGGCAACTTCAGTTGCCAGACGACCGAGCCGTTGGTCGGCGGCATCGACCACGTACCACTTGTGCTCTAGGGAGTCTTGAGTAGGGACGTAACTTTTGTTCATTGTTTGTTGTGAGTTGTCTGTTAACTGTTAACTGTTAACTGTTAACTGTTGTCAGTTGTCAGTTGTCAGTTCTTAATTGTTAGTTGTCAGTTTTTAATTGTCAGTTGTCAGTTTTTAATTGTCAGCTTTTAATTGTTAGTTGTCAGTTGTCCTTAGTTTATATTAGTAGTTACCTAATGACTACTGACTACTGACTAATGACTACTGACTACTGACTACTGACTAATGACTAATTTTGGCTGAGTGTCATACCAAACTTCGGGAGAAAAGGGAAAGTCTTGATAGCCAACTCGCAGCAGGCACAAACCTTGAGCCGGGGCGGCATATTTTACCAGTTCTCGGCGTTCATTGACCCAGATATCTGTAAAATTTTCGATCGCCCTTTCCCCGCGACCCACCTGCACCAGCAAACCCACCAGCAGCCGCATCATCCCGTACAGAAACCCGCTCGCCTGAACCTCGATATAGATCGTAGGCCCACAACGGTGACACTCTGCTGCTTGTACGTCCACCCAAGAATGCGGCCTGGCAGACCCCGCGCGGTGGAAAGCTGCTAGATGGTGGTGCCCCATCAGGGGTACCATAGCTGCCTGAATCAAAGATTCATCCACAGGGGCGTGATAATAATGCCAAGCAAAAGGACGCACAAACAAATTAGGAGTCTGGTCTGTATAAAGGGTGTAGCGATAGCGCCGCCAACTGGCTGAGAACCGAGCGTGCCAGGTAGGTTCCACCTTTGCGGAAGCTCGAATTAAAATATCTTTTGCCAGTCGAGAGTTGAGAACGCTTGCCCAGCGGTGAGCTGGAATTGGGCCATCGGCATCAAAATGAGCTACTTGAGCCGCTGCGTGAACTCCCGCATCAGTTCTCCCAGCCGCGTGCAGCGTTACCGGACGCTCTAGAACAGTGGAAATTGCTGTTTCAATCTCTTCTTGTACTGTACGCTGATTCGGCTGTCGCTGCCAACCGTGAAAGTCAGTGCCGAGATATTGGATGACAAGAGCAACACGCTGCATCGATTTGGGGTTGTCGATTTCCGATTTGGGATTTTCAGTCATAAATCAAAAATATCCAACCCAAAATTGAATTAAACCAGTTCGACGATCGCCATTTCGGAATTGTCTCCTTGACGGGGGACAGTTCGCACCACGCGGGTGTAGCCACCGTTACGTGAGCCGTACCGTTCTTTTGCCGCATCAAACAGTGCGTGTACTAACTGTTTGTCATAGATAAAGCCCATAGCTTGGCGGCGAGCGGCTAAGGAGCCATCTTTTGCCAGAGTAATCATTTTGTCCGCCTCTGAACGCAGCGCTTTGGCGCGGGCGAGAGTAGTAGTAATTTTACCGTGACGGATTAATTCGGTGGTCAGCGAGCGCAGTAGTGCGCGACGCTGGTCAGCGGGTTTATTGAGTTGGGGGACGCGACAGCGATGACGCATAGCAGTTGGTAATTGGTAATTGGTAATTGGTAATTGGTAAGTGAATAGTTTTGAGTTATGAGTTTTAAATTTTGCATTTAAAGCTCATCCACAAGCGTGGCCTTTGGAGCTAGCCGTGGCTAAATCAAAACTTTGTTACTCATTACCGTTGGATTAACTTTTAGCTGATTTTTCCTGTGGCAAGGTAATGCTCAGGCGCTTTTGCAAAGCTTCAATCACTTCTTCTGCGGACTTTTGCCCGAAGTTTTTGATTTCGAGCAAGTCTTCTTGGGTATAATCCAATAGGTCTGCCACGGAGTTAATCTGAGCCCGCTTGAGACAGTTGTAAGCCCGTACTGACAATTGCAATTCCTCGATCGGAATTTGGCTGGTAGGATCGGTTACACCTTGAGATTCGGGTTTGAGGGAATCTTGGGTGATGTCTTTGAGAGGTGCAAACAGGTCTACCAGGATGTGAGCAGATTGACTCAGAGCTTCTTGAGGAGTCACGCTACCATCAGTCCAGATTTCCATAATCAGCCTGTCTTTCTCGACAGTGCCGCCTACGCGAGCGTCTTCAACACTATAGTTGACCCTACGAATCGGCATAAAAATGGCATCTATGGACAGAAAATCCAAAGCAGCTCCATCATCGCGACTACGGTCTACAGCTCGGTATCCGATCCCTTTTTCAATTCTGAATTCCATTTCCAGAACTGAGCCTGGGGAGAGAGTCGCAATATACTGAGAGCGATCGATTATTTCTACCTCAGAAGGTACATCGAATCGATCTGCCGTAACTGTGACAGGTCCTTCGATCCGCAATCTACCTATTTGCGGCTGCTGAGAATGAGTTTTGAGGACGACCTCTTTCATATTCAGCAGGATTTCGAGAACATCTTCTCGTACCCCTTCGATCGTGGCAAACTCGTGATTGACACCTGCGATGCGGACTGAAGTTACTGCTGTTCCTTCCAGATTTGACAGCAGAACTCGCCGAAGCGCATTCCCAACCGTTGTTCCTTGACCGCGGTCGAGGGGTTCGAGGACGAATTTTCCGTACTGACTCCGGTCTTTGTCAGTATGAGACTCTATACATTCAATTTGAAACTGCGCCACGGAGTGACCTCCCTTTTCCACTTTGGATTTTTGATTTTGGATTTTAGATTGCAGAGCATACCCCTG
>RDXH01000404.1 GCA_004292745.1 Oscillatoriales cyanobacterium
ATCATTGCAGTTGCTCTCAAGTTAATGAACCCTAAACATTTAAGAAATTGGTTTGCTAATTGCTGCTACTGTACCTCATAACAGCGGGAACCGCTGTATTAATGAACTGACTGCCGCACTAGAAGGAGCTAGGACAGAATTAGATCGGACTAAGGAACAGTCAAGAGATGGGGAAAATTATTATGTGGAAGAAATCGATCGGTTAGAAAAAGAAAAAGTCCAGTTAAACACCGAATTATGTTCATATAAAAAAGGCAAAACTCACTTCTTAGAAAAACGAAATAGGCAGTTAGAAAGCGCTCTCAGTGCAGCCCAAGAGAAGACTCAAACATTAGAAAATACTATTGAATATCTAAACGTTCAGCTTCAAAATCCGTCACAAAATTCTCATTCAGCTATACCTTGGTCTCAATTGCCAAGAATTTCAGGTAGACAAGCTATCGGGTCTTTAGAGCGTTTGGGATTCAGGAAAGATAGGCAAAATGGCAGTCACGTTGTTCTCGAACGGGTTCGGGAGCAAATAGATAGTTGTACTGTGCCATTCCATGATGAATTAGATTCTGGGACACTAGCTGGAAATCTTCGCCAAGCAAATGTTACCCTAGAGGATTTTTTAGATAATTTACGATCGTGTTGAATCGAAAACGAAAAAAACAATTTTAATGGAGTTTAATAGGAAGTGAAATTTAGGGTATTTGAAACACTAATTGCTAGTTCTATTCTTCTATCAATTTCATCCTTGTCATCTGCTCAAAGTAATCAACAAGATTCTACAATTCTACCCACAGGAAATTACTACTCTCAAGGAACCATGTTCAATAATTCCCGTAGAGAAATTGCACATAAAAACAATAGAATCTGTATTAAGATTGTCAAGGGCCCTGCAAATCCTTACAAGGGAGTGGAAGATATCACAATTAGCAGCGTGTCTTTTCAAAAGGGGAAATTCTATATTGATGCTACCGGAGAAGAGTTAATCTTAGAAAAAAATGGAAAAGTAATAAATAGTGGTCGTGGTGGTGTATGGGAGTATAGAGGCACCTCACCAGATCCCAGGAGTCAACCTATACAGGCTCAAAAAATGGCAGAGTGTGTAGCGGCTCAAGGACGATATGTACAGAAGATGCAAGGAATATCCATCTCAGGAATCGATTTTCCCAAGCAAATTGCGTCGGCGATCGCCACTGGATACTTGAAATGTTCCAGGTCATACTGTACAATGATTTCTAGAGGTGCTAGGGTTTGCTGGTTTCGACAACTGGCAATTGCTGCGATCGTCTCTTGTTCCCATCTGGCAAATAGTCTGTAGCTGAAAAAGGAACTGCATTTTTGTCCTTTCTTGTTCAGGTAAACGACTATTACTTGATGT
>RDXH01000246.1 GCA_004292745.1 Oscillatoriales cyanobacterium
ATGGATGGAATTGGCCCGGAACAATTGAATATTCAACCATTAGTCAGGCGCGTTAGTCAACAAAAGATTGAGGAAGTAATTATTGCGATTAGTCCCAGTGTGGAAGGTGAGACGACTACGCTTTATATTGGCCGTTTATTGAAACCTTTTACACGGGTGACTCGCATTGCTTTTGGTTTGCCGATGGGGGGAGATTTGGAGTATGCTGATGAGGTGACTTTGGCCCGCGCTTTGGAGGGAAGGAGGGAGTTTGATTAGTTGAATATGGGTAAGAGAAACGAACCGCGAAGACGCGAAGGACACGAAGGAAGAAAGAGAAGTGATGAGGATGAGTTTATAATTGATTTGTCTAATTCAAAGTTAAACTAAGTAAAGTTACCAAAAGTGAAAAATCATGGCTAAATTCGATCGCCCTTTAAGTTACCCCACAACGCGCAAAATCGACCAAACTGACGATTACCACGGTGTCCCAGTATCGGACCCCTACAGATGGCTGGAAAATCCCGACTCTGAGGAAACCCAGGCTTGGGTGGAAGCCCAAAACGCAGTAACCTTTGGCTATCTCCAGGAAATTCCGGCTAGGGAAAAAATTAAGCAGCGACTGACTCAGCTTTGGAATTACGAAAGATATGGCATACCTTTTAAACAGGGCGATCGCTATTTTTATTACAAGAATGATGGTCTACAAAATCAATCTATTCTCTATACGTTAACATCCCTTGATGGTGAACCGCAAGTATTACTTGACCCGAATACTTTGTCGGAAGATGGCACTGTTGCTTTGGGTGGTATGGCTATTAGTGAAGATGGCAAACTTATGGCCTATGGTTTGTCTACATCCGGTTCTGATTGGCAAGAGTGGAAAGTCCGCGATGTCGAAACTGGCGCAGATTTATCAGACCATTTGAAGTGGCTCAAATTCTCCGGCGCATCTTGGACTCACGATGGTCAAGGCTTTTTTTATAGTCGCTACGATGAACCTAATGAAAAAAGCAAACATGAAGATGTTAATTATTACCAAAAACTGTTTTACCACAGGCTAGGGACTCCTCAATCGGAAGATGTCTTAATTTACGATCGCCCTGACCAAAAAGAATGGGGTTTTAGTGCTGGCGTTACTGAAGACGGCAAATATTTAATTATATCAGTTTGGCGCGGTACTGACCCCCAAAACCTGATTTTTTACAAAGATTTAACCGCCCCAGAATCTGCTGTTGTAGAACTGATTAACGAATTTGAGGCGGAGTACAATTTTATCGATAATGATGGCTCTGTTTTCTGGTTTAAAACTGATTTGAATGCACCGCTGGGCCGCGTAATTGCGATCGACATCAACAACCCCCCAGCGCCATCCTTCGCTGGCGATGAAACCCCCCCGTCGCCCCCCCTTACCAAGGGGGGGATTGATTTGTCGCCCCCCCTTACCAAGGGGGGGATTGATTTGTCGCCCCCCCTTGGTAAGGGGGGAATTGATTTGTCGCCCCCCCTTGGTAAGGGGGGGATTCAGGGGGGGTTCACAGAAATTATCCCCGAAGCAGCCGAAACTCTTGGAGGAATTGGTCTCCTCAACAATCAATTTGTTACTTCCTACCTCAAAGATGCCTACACCCAAATTAAAGTCTTCAATTTAGATGGCTCCTTTGTACGACAAATTGCTTTGCCCGGAATTGGTTCAGCCGGAGGATTTGGCGGTAAGCGGCACGAAACTGAAACTTTTTATGCTTACACCAGTTTTACCACGCCTAACACCATTTACAGCTACAATATGCTGACAGATGAAAGCAAAATTTATCGCCAGCCAAAGGTGGATTTTAACCCGGATGATTACGAGACAAAGCAAGTATTTTATCCCAGCAAAGATGGTACCGAAGTACCGATGTTTATCACTCACAAAAAAGGTTTGGAGCTAGATGGTAATAACCCCACATATCTTTATGGCTACGGTGGTTTTAGTATATCCCTAACTCCGAGTTTTTCTGTTAGCAGAGTTGTGTGGTTGGAGATGGGTGGGGTTTATGTGACAGCTTGTTTGCGGGGTGGTGGTGAATACGGCGAATCATGGCACCAAGCAGGGACGAAGTTGAACAAACAAAATGTGTTTGATGATTTTATCAGCGCGGCCGAATGGTTGATCGCAAACAAATACACTCAGCCAGCAAAATTGGCGATCGCAGGTGGTAGTAATGGTGGTTTATTGGTGGGAGCCTGCATGACTCAGCGGCCTGAGTTGTTCGGTGCAGCATTGCCCGCTGTGGGTGTGATGGATATGTTGCGGTTCCACAAGTTTACCATTGGTTGGGCTTGGACTTCCGAATATGGTTCCCCGGAAAATGCAGCAGAATTTCCCACAATTTATGGCTATTCTCCCTTGCACAATCTCAAACCCGGTACGGCTTATCCGGCGACGATGATTACCACAGCAGATCATGACGATCGCGTTGTTCCAGCTCACAGTTTCAAGTTTGCTTCGGCTTTGCAAGAAATGCACGGGGGAGAAAAACCCGTGTTGATTCGCATTGAAACTAAGGCTGGGCACGGTGCTGGTAAACCAACGGCGAAAGTGATTGAAGAATTGGCTGATGAATGGGCTTTTTTGGTGCGGGAACTGAGTATTAACGCTTAGAAAGCCAGCGCTTGAGGGCGCGATCGGCTCTAGCAATCTCAAATCCGGGTATCATACCCCCCTTGATGCCGATCGCCCTTGTAGCCCTTGTAGGGTAAGTCATACCAATTTCATAAAGTAGCGTTAGATATTACCCCCCCAACCCCCCCTTGCTAAGGGGGGGCTAAGACTTCATCAATAGCACATCTTTAGAAAAATGGTATCGCTGAACAATTCTCGCCAACCACACAAAGATGCGACAAGGGATGCCGTTTTGTGGCAGGATAAACGGGGTAGCAAACCCGGATTTGATATTACAGTTAAGGAAACTTTACAGCATTGTGCTTTGAGATCCCGGACAACTTTTACCAAGTCAGGAATCTCGCTATTTTTAATTTACAGTGGGGAATTGTGGGTTTGTTAATTTTTTCACTATTTAATTGTAAATTTTAAATTTATATGATAATCTTCACCATTAATTATGGTAATTATAAACTATATAACTATTAAACTATTAATTGTCAACGCCTATATTTTTTGACAGTGATTTAACTCTTCACATTCTTTATTTTAAAAATATTTTCCCTCCATGTTGAGCGAGGTAATGTAAATATAAACACACTGAAAATAATTGCGAGTTCGCAATTACTGAAAGTTGTTCGCACGTATTGAGCTAATTATCGATCGCCCCCTTAAAGCTCTGTCACCCTTGCAAAATCTAGACTTGAGCTACAGTTGAAATACCTGTAAGTGCTGAATTTTCTCAGATTTAGGGTGATTTTTTGTCTGAGGCGATCGGATTTATCTGATTGCACTTTCTGTATAAAGTTTACTTATTTGAAATAACTAAATAGTAGAAAACACGTAAGTATTTTATAGTTGACCACAATTTGTTACAAAACTTAATATTTTATTGTTTGTCGATTTTTCTAAGATCGGTTAGCTTAAACGAGGCAAATAAGTCGATCGGAAATGAAGTTTACCAGCGAGTACAGTATGTCAACCGTGAAAACACGTAATTATCAAAAAACAGTGAGTAACATCTCATGGGTAAGTTCTAGCTTGGGAGCAAAATCACAAGAGAGCAAAGATCTAGTAATTTTCGACTCGCAAGTAGACAACTACCAACAATTAGTCAACGGAGTTAAAGCGGGATTTGAAGTAATTGCGATCGATGGATTCCGAGATGGCATAGCACAAATCAGTGAAATTTTGGGCGATCGCCACAACATCAACAACATTCACATAATCTCTCACGGCGAAGCAGCAGCCATCAAACTTGGCTCAACAGAACTCAATATTCACAACATAGAAACCTACAGCAGCCAATTGCAGCAGTGGGGAAAATCACTTAGCGAATCCGCCAGCATTCTACTTTATGGCTGTAACATAGCCGCCGGCGAAACCGGCATTAAATTTATACAAAAAATCTGGGAATTAACCGGCGCAAATATTGCCGCTTCCAACAACCTCACAGGAAGCGCAGCATTAGGAGGCGACTGGGAATTAGAAATTGCGATCGGACAAATCAATGCAGAATTAGCCTTTGAAAAACAAGTCCTAGAAGGCTATACATCAGTCCTGGCGACCTTAGTAAATGAAAACTTTAAAAACGATACAATAATCGGACCTTGGATCTATGGAATTTCTGGCACTTCTGCTAACCCAGGCTTAACCGCAGGTGCCGTCAACCCCAGCGGTGTTATTCCCAATGTAGGGCTTGGCGATCCAGTCGGCTCAGGCGCTTTGAGATTAACACAAGCTGTCGGTAACCAATCAGCTTACGTCCTATACAACAACCCCATCTCTGCCACTGATGGTCTAAGAGTTACCTTTGATTTATTTGCCTATGGCTCCACGAGTAATGAGGGTGCAGATGGTCTTAGTTTTTTCCTGATTGACGGAACAGCAACGCCAACAAAAGCGGGAGGCTTTGGCGGATCTCTCGGCTATGGTAGCAATAATAGTCTAACTCCTGCTCTGAGATCCGAAGGCATTGTAGGAGGTTATTTAGGTGTCGGATTGGACGAGTTTGGCAATTTTTCCGAGCCTCAACCGCTCCCACCAGCACGATCGACTTTCGGGCGAGTGGGTGGTCCCGGAATTAGAAAAGATTCAGTAGCAGTTAGAGGCAGCGAAAGCAGAACTTATGAACATTTAGGTTTTAATTTTTTAACTAACACTTCCATTTCCCTTGGCATAGATAATGAAACTGCAACCAGTCGGACTGCTACTAATACTAAAAGAAGCGTCCAAATTACCTTATTTCCGGTGGCAGCAGAACCTAACGGTCGTCTTGCAGTTGCCATAGACTTAGATAGCAATGGCACTTTCGATGCGAGTGAAATACTGATCGACATCCCAAATTTGATAGCCGTAAACGGAGCAGTACCAGATACTTTTAAATTTGGCTTTGCTGCTGCCACAGGTGGCGACAACAACATTCATGAAGTTAACAATCTCATCGTCGAAAGTATAAATCCGCCACCCCAAGCCGACGTTTCCATTGCCAAACAAGGACCCCAGGTTGCCGCCCTAGACAGCGCCATTACCTACACAATTACCTCCACTAATATAGGACCCAGTACCAGCGACGCGAAAGATGTCCTAGTTCAAGATATCCTGCCCCCAGGCTTAACAGGAGTCACCCCATCCAACAGTGGCACATACAACCCCACAACCAGGACTGTCTCCTGGCCAGTGATTCCGACTCTGGCCAGCGGTGGTAGCGTCACTTACACCATCACCGCCATAGCTCCAGCCACACCCACCACCATCACTAACGTCGCTTACAGTAATTCCAGCACTTTCGATCCCGTTGTTGCGAACAATAATACTTCGCTACCAACCTCTAGGGCCATCACTACAATAACTGCTATTGCTGACCTAGCTACTACCAAAACCGGGACTAATAGTGCAGCATCGGGTTCCACCGTCAGTTATACAATCACCACAAAAAACAACGGGCCGAACACCGCCGATAATATCACCATCACCGACAGCATCATTCCCGGCTTAACAGGAGTAGTTGTATCCGACAACGGTACCTACAACAGCACTACGGGGATAGTCACCTTCCCCCTAGCCACCTTAACCAATCAAGCCAGCACCACCCGCACCATCAGCTTCATCGCACCCACAGGAGTCAGCGTCTCCAACACCGCCAGCAGTAGCTCCAGTGCGCTAGATCTCACTCCCAGCAATAACGCTGCTACAGTCACCACCGCTCTAACACCCAGCGCCGATGTCGTCACCACCAAAACCGGGACGAATAGTGCAGCACCAGGTGCCACCGTCAGTTATACAATCACCACACAAAACAACGCTACAATAGCACTACAGGCATTGTCACCTTCCCCCTTGTCACCTTAACCGACAAAGCCAGCGTCACCCGCAGCATCAGCTTCATCGCACCAGCATCCGGCAGCGTCAGCAACATCGCCAGCAGTAGCTCATCTACTCCTGACCCCACTCCTGAAAACAACAACGGTACTGCACCGGGTGCTAAAGTCACCACCCCTCTGACACCTAGTGCCGATGTGATTACCACCAAAAGCGGGTCTACATCTGGCACACCAGGTGGCACAGTTAGTTATACAATCACCACACAAAACAACGGGCCAAGCACCGCCGATAACGTCACCATTACTGACAGCATCATTCCCGGCTTAACAGGAGTCAGCGTATCCAACGGGGGTACCTACAATAGCACTACAGGCATTGTCACC
>RDXH01000247.1 GCA_004292745.1 Oscillatoriales cyanobacterium
CCCTCAGAAGTCATTCTGAGACTACGCTGAAACAGGAAATAAGCATCAGAGTAAAAACATCTAACGGTGTCTAACTTTGTCTAAGTCTTATAGAGCGGAAAGTCGCCATTAGTGTTGCGCCCGTGGGACTCTAATATTTAGAGTTAGCTGATTTTGCTTTTGGGTGAGGTTGGCCAATTCAAACTATAGCCTTTCTCAGAAAGATGAGGTACGATCAAGAATTGGTAATAGGTAATTAGTAATTGGTAATGCCCTCTTTGGCCGATGCCCTCTTTGGCCGATGCCCTCTTTGGCCGATGCCCCATTACCCTGTACCTCACCTAACTGAGAAAGGCTATACTTGCTAGATTTTAAACAATCATGAGAAAGCCGCAAACAGTAAAATCTCTGGAAAAATTAGGACGCATCCAACTTTCAAAAAGTTTTTTTATGCGTGAGTTTCTGTATTCTGAAATTTCACAAATTGAAAGCATTCCCAATATTCCAGACGATCCAGATTTAGCAATTGAAGCCGGGAAAAATCTGTGCGAAAAAGTGCTTGAGCCAATTCAAGATGCACTTGGTCGAATCAGCGTCCGTTCCGCTTTCCGTGCTAGTGCTGTCAATCAAATAGGTGCGGCCAATCAAAATCAATATAGTTGCGCCAGTAATGAAGCAAATTATGCAGGACATATCTGGGATGTCAAAGATCAGGATGGATATATGGGTGCAACTGCCTGTATTATTGTGACTTCTTTTATTCCTTATTACGAGCAAACAGAAGATTGGACAGCATTAGCTTGGTGGATTCATGATCATATTGATGCGTATTCAGCAATGGAATTTTACCCAGAATACGCAGCTTTCAACATTAGCTGGCATGAGAATCCAGAGCGTCAAAAAGTGATTTATAGCTATGTAAAAAATCCACATACTGGCAAGAGTGGGTATTTAACAAAGACTGGGATGGAAAACTTTTCAGGCTCACATGAGCAGTTTTATCAAGAGTATATTCGGCAGTTGCACCCACCCAGCTAACCAGGGCTTGTAGCAGAATGGAGATTTATGCTATTAGTTATGATACAGTCGTGCTTTATGGAAGACTTAAATAGCTAACAGGTACAAAGTCTGAATGTTAAAATATGTCGAACATATCCCAAAAAATCTATGACACTAACCCTTGATCTACCATCAGAAGTTGAGCAATATCTCTTGCAGGAAGCCAACCAACAAGGGCTTTCAATTGAATCTGTGACCTTACAGCTTTTGAAAAGCTTTATTTGTTTAAGGCAAAAACAAGCTAAGGCTGTTAACCTGCTTCAGTCTTGGATGGACGATGAAGATACTGAGGAACAGCAAGAAACAGGTCAATATTTGATCGGTGCATTAGATGAGGATCGTCTTTCTGAACGTAAATTATTCCCAGTTGAGATGAAGGGCGTAACTTGGTGAACCAAATCATACAGCATATTCCAGGTTTGTGAAGTACAATATCAAACTTAATTATGTTGCAATACGGTTGACTTAAGAAAAATCTGACTTGCCAAAAATGCCTGTATTGCCAGAAAATCGTCAGATGAAATTCGTCAAAAAGCCTTAAGTCAACTGTCTTACTTTATAACCCACTTCATTAAGAGAAGATTTTTGAACCACAGAGGACGCAGAGGACGCAGAGGGAAGAGTGTTATGAGGGTCTTGGATTTCGTGAAAAACCGCTGATTCCTCCTCTCTCTGTGTCCTCTGCGCTCTCTGTGGTAAAATCCTCTTAATATCTATTTCACTTCTTTATAACCCTACAAAGCTACTATTTGAAACTACTTGCTAAATAGCTAAACATAAATACTAAACTCCTGAGATAATTATGAAGCAATTAACCAGGCCAACAGCATGAGTATTGACCAATTAAACACCGACTACGGCATTCCCGGCCACCTCACCTTCGCCGCCGGAAACGGTGGTTTTCCGATGATTCACATCGACAACGGCCAAGCCAAAGCCTTGATTTCTGTGTATTCCGGCCAAGTGCTCTCCTTCCAACCAGCCACCGAAACCGCCGATGTGATGTTCCTCAGCGACAAAGCGTACTATGCAGAAGGGAAAGCCATCAAAGGTGGTGTACCCATCTGTTGGCCTTGGTTTGGCCCAGATCCCGAAGGTTTGGGGCGTCCAGCCCACGGGTTTGTGCGGAATCGCCTCTGGAATGTGGTAGCCACCAGCACTACTCCAGAGGGCGCAACTCAAGTGATTCTGGGGCTTAAGGATACTGACGAAACGAGGGCGATGTGGCCTCAAATTTTTGAATTGGCGATCGCCATTACGGTCAGCACCACTCTCACGGTAGAATTAATTACCCGCAATTTAGGGGACAAAGCCTTTCCCCTCAGCCAAGCTTTCCACACCTATTTCCAAGTAGGAGATATCAACCGCGTGCAGGTTTTGGGATTGGAAAATACCCAGTATCTTGATAAAGCCGATGGTGGTGTGGAAAAAACTCAAGTGGGTGGAGTGGTAGCAACTGGTGAAGTCGATCGCATTTATCTCGATGTCACCAATGAATTAGTCATTGACGATAGCAGTCTTAATCGTCGTATTCGCATTAAATCCTCTGGTAGTAAATCCGCTGTCGTGTGGAATCCCTGGGTGACAATCTCTGCAAACATGGCCGACCTTGATGATAGCGATTATCAGCGTTTAATCTGCGTGGAAACGACCAATGCGGCGACGGATATTGTCGAAGTTCCCGCGCAAGGTGAGTTCCGCTTGGCGGCAATTTACAGCGTTGAACGCGACTAAGAAATGAGAGCTTAATCTCAGCGGTGATGGGGCTATATTTTTCACTATTGAATTGAACAACTCTGTCACCGTAATGTCTAAGATTTAACCGCAGAGGATGCTTCAAAATGCAGAGGAAGATAAGAGAGAGATGAATAATTATTTGTGACTGATTGTTTCGGCTATCATAATGGCGATCGCAACAAATGTAACAATATTTAATTTCAACCTGCTGTAAACTGATGTATCGTAGATATTACCATCAATGATTATGCAAAACTATAACTGGAAAAAACTCCAAAACGGGTCAGATATTCGCGGTATAGCTCTCGAAGGGGTTGCCGATGAAAAAGTTAACCTCACACCGGAAATTGCCACAATTTTGGGTCAAGCATTTGCTAATTGGCTGGTGGGAAAAGTCCATAAACCTGCGGAAAAGTTAACGATCGCGATCGGGCGCGACAGCCGCCTATCCGGGCCCAGTTTAATGTCAGCAGTCATGGCCGGAATCACCTCTGTTGGTAGCCAAGTATACGATTTTGACATGGCATCAACTCCGGCGATGTTTATGAGTACCATTACTCCTGGTTTTGATTGCGAAGGCGCAATTATGCTCACGGCTAGCCATTTGCCTTTTAATCGCAACGGCTTAAAGTTTTTCACCGCCAATGGTGGTTTACAAAAAAAAGATATTACAGATATCTTAGCATTAGCTGAAAGTAATAATTTTGAACTATCCAAGGTTCCAGGTAGCATTGAAAAACATGATTTTATCTCTGTTTATGCTAACCAATTTGTGACTAAAATTCGCGAATCCGTTAATCATCCAGATAATTTTCAGCACCCATTGAAGGGATTAAAGATTGTTGTGGATGCGGGTAATGGTGCCGGTGGATTCTATGTGGATAAAGTTTTAAAACCTTTAGGTGCTGATACCACAGGGAGTCAGTTTCTGGAACCGGATGGCACTTTTCCCAATCATGTGCCAAATCCTGAAGATAAACAGGCAATGGAGTCAATTTGTCAAGCGGTAATTGCTAATCAAGCTGATTTTGGGATTATTTTTGATACGGATGTCGATCGCAGTGCGGCCGTCGATGGAGCAGGCAAGGAACTCAATCGCAATCGCTTAATTGCCTTGATTTCGGCGATCGTCTTACAAGAACACCCTGGTTCCACAGTTGTCACCGATTCCATTACTTCCGATGGCTTAACGCAATTCATCGAACAGGATTTAAAGGGAATTCACCATCGCTTTAAACGAGGTTACAAAAATGTGATTGATGAGTCGATTCGTCTCAATCAAAGCGGACAGGAATCTTGGCTGGCTATTGAAACTTCTGGCCATGGAGCTTTGAAGGAAAATTATTTTCTGGATGATGGTGCTTATTTGGTTAGTAAGTTATTGATTGAATTGGCTAAATCACAAATGGCAAATAAGTCATTGCCAGATTTAATTACGAATTTGCAAGAGCCTGAAGAAAGTGCGGAGTTTCGGATTAAAATTAGTGTGGATGATTTTAGGGCTCTGGGCGATCGCACAATTGAGCAACTACAACAATTTGCCTCTACGCAAGCAGACTGGAAAATCGTTCCCAATAACTATGAAGGGCTGCGAATTTCCTGCACCTCACCTGACGAATCTGGCTGGTTTCTGTTACGTTTATCCCTCCACGATCCGGTGATGCCTTTGAATGTTGAGTCTAATGTCCAAGGTGGTGTCCGTCGCATAGTCGATCGGCTTTTAGTTTTTTTCCAAACAACAGAATCCCTTGATTTTTCTACACTGTTGAAGTAGGAACTCACTCCTAACGCCTCCGTGGAGGGGAACCCACCCCTAACCCCTCTTGAGAGGGGAACTGGATCTAATCTACCTCTTCCTCATCGGGGAACTTGCTCTTGCTCCCCTCAACAGAGGGGCTGGGGGTGTGTCTTCTTGAGGGGGGCTGGATCTACCTCCTCCTCATCGGGGAACTGGCTCTTGCTCCCCTCAACAGAGGGGCTGGGGGTGTGTCTTCTTGAGGGGGGAACTCGATCTACCTCCTCCTAATCGGGGAACTGGCTCTTGCTCCCCTCAACAGAGGGGCTGGGGGTGTGTCTTCTTGAGAGGGGCTGGATCTACCTCCTCCCGATCGGGGAACCCACCCCGAACTGGATCTAATCTACCTCCTCCTCATCGGGGAACCCACCCCTCACCCCTCTTGAGAGGGGAACTGGATCTAATCTACCTCTTGCTCATTGGGGAACCCACCCCTCACCCCTCTTGAGAGGGGAACTGGATCTAATCTACCTCTTGCTCATTGGGGAACTGCCTCTTGCTCCCCTCTAGAGAGGGGCTGGGGGTGTGTCCTCGGCTTTTGAGGGGGATTGGGGTGTATCCATTCTGCAAAATCCAAGCCTGAATCACCTCTAAAACACCTTCAACGTGATGCTTTGCATCCTCCTCTGTAAACCGTAAAAATCTCACGCCTAGGGATTCTAAGCGAGCTTGTCGTTCTCGATCGCGCTTTTGTGCTTCCTCACTGTCATGAGAATATCCATCAATCTCGATCGCCAGCATTAATTGTTTGCAATAAAAGTCTACAATAAATTCATCTATAGGCCGTTGGCGATCGAAGTCATAGCCCATCATTTGTTTGCCTTTGACGTATTTCCAAAGACTGATTTCGCCGGGACTCATATTGTTGCGAAGCTGGCGGGCAAGTTCCTTAAGTTTGGGGTTATAGGGGATGATGTTGTATTTCATCAATTCCAAGACACGTTATTGTAATTTATATTATGATAAACATCCCTGAAGGCGATGGAGCATGATGGCTCCCTCCCCAACCACAAGATTATTAATAATATCTGAGCGCGCCTGCGATTTACCTAATCGTGGCACAATAAGTTTCAGACTATTGGCAAATCCAATCCAACCAGGAATTTAATTATGTGGCGTGTAAGCATCAACTGTTCAGCAGCAAGCTGGGATATCCATTCTAAGGCATTCAAGGCGATCGCCGAAAAATATCCCGGTACACCTCTGTCTTCCAAAAAAATGAAAGGTGACGGTCAACGCATCATGGAATATCAAATTGAAAATGTCAATGACGCAGAGGACTTTATGGAAGAATGTTTTACCTTAGATGGTTTTACTGCAACTTTTGAATCCCTATAGAGACGAGGAATATGTCATCTAAAAGTTGAGAGTCTAGCAGTAAAATCCCTAAGACTAAATCTGCTAATCAAACTAATAGAGATGTGGACATTGCAGTTAAGCTCGCTCTCCTGATTTTGCTGCTAACTATCTTGTCGAGGTTTTTTGCGATCGTCAATGCTGGCGAACGAGGGGTACTCATGCACTTTGGTCAAGTACAAAAACAGGTATTAGAAGAAGGAATTCACCTGATTGTCCCCATCGTTTCTACTGTCAAAAACTTGAGTGTCAGAGTCCAAAAACAGGAAATTTCTGCGGAAGCTTCCTCAAAGGACTTGCAAGATGTTTTTACAGATGTGGCGCTCAATTGGCATATTGTTGCAGAGGAAGCTAATGCTATTTTTCAACAAATAGGAGACGAACCACAAGTAGTCGATCGCATTATCAATCCAGCAGTCGAAGAAGTTCTCAAAGCAGTGATGGCTAAGTACACTGCGGTAGAAATTATTACCAAGCGAGGAGAAGTAAAGGCAGGAGTTGATGATTTTTTGACAAAACGACTGGCTAACTATCACATTGCTGTGGATGATATTTCCCTGGTACAGGTTCACTTTTCTTCTGGATTTAGCGACGCAGTAGAGGCAAAACAAATTGCCGAACAGGAAGTAAAAAAAGCCGATTTTTTAGCACTGAAAGCTGTAAAAGAGGCAGAGGCTAAGGTGAATTTAGCCGCAAAGACAGCCACGGAATTAATTCCCTGGCTAATAGCAAAAGTTCTCTGAAGAGGACTAATAATTTCTTCAGTCCTCTTGAGAGGACTTGAGCTTTGAGGCGGGGGTTTTAACCCCTGCCGGAACGCGGGAGCAACCGCAAAGACCGCTGAAATTAAGGAGAGACAGAGTGGAACTCTGGCCAGTCCAACTTTAAGTATAATAACTTTAGTTGCTTGCTGTTTCTGTTTGATAACTCTCAACAGAAATAACGGCTGCCAACCAGAAGTTGAATAAAATTAAAGGGGCATCATTATGAGTTGGTTTGCCGCAGCGATTCTTGCCGGAGTTACATCTTTTGCCGCCACCAACATCGATGACATTGTGATTTTGATGCTGTAGAACTTCAGAAAAAAATAGCTCAGTTGGAGTTTCAAAAATACACTTTAGAAACTGGCCAAAGTTGGGGTCAATGTCGCAACGATACAGGAAAAACCCTCGCAGTTTACGGGCCAAAACCCAAAAAAAGCACCTTCGGATTACGAGAATGCTCTTTATTTTCTGGGGGCTGGCAAAATAACAGAACACAAATGGGATTGTGATGGAGTTTATCTACCCAGCGATGTCAAAGCCACCGATTTAAGTGTGGGCGATCGAGTTGCACAAGCATTGACCGGCCGCGTAGCTGTTAAAATAGTTGACGGAACTCAATTTGTAGCGACAGCTAATCCCCAGACGGCGGCTATTGAATTTAACGTTCCTACTGCTAAATTTTTCCAGCCTGGGGATCTAAATTGGTTTGTTCCTGACGTGACTCAGGCTTACATAGATACGCAAGTTCCCAATGCACCGACGGAGGAGAATGATTAGTTTTGGTGAAGTTGTAATGCGATCGGCTGTGTAAACACAGGTACAACCCAAAAAAATGTCAGGTAGCGCTATCAGGGCTGATAATTGGGAAAGCGAAATATATCGGTTTCCCTTTATATAGCAGTCCTTGCACGAGTAGTAAAGTTTTTTACCCCACCCCAACCCGGACCTGATTAAGGTCTGGGAGTAAGAAATGCACAAATGATACGAGGGTTGCTATATTTGCAGTTACGATTAAAAGGTTGAGCTATGCTATTAAAGTTCACATCCACAAAAGTAAATACAGAAAAGACTAAGCGACCAAATCCGTCGCGGGTGCGGGATCACTTGGCAAACGAGCGCACTTATTTAGCATGGATGCGGACAGCAATATCGCTGATGGGTTTTGGCGTAGTTATCGTGCGCCTTCGCGCCTTCCATCCTCCTATGCTGCCAACTCCCGGTAATGGCTGGAAGTTGGGTTTGCTTTTTTCGGCAGTGGGTTTGCTGACGGTGCTATTCTCAACTAAGCACTACTTCGGTGTTCGCCACGATATCGATTATGATACTTATGAACCTACCGATCGCTGGGTAATTCTGTTTAGCCTCGCGATCGCCATCCTGGGGGCGGGAGTAATTTATTATATATTCACAGTTCCGACCAGTTCATTTGGTTTGATGACAGCAGAATAATGGTGCGTTTTCATATAAAAGTTGATTTGTAGGGTGCGTTGCTACAACCTGTTAAATTGAACTGCCAAATTTTCCAGGGCGACGCACCTGATTTACCAAAAAAAGGCTAGATAGTGGGCACCGATGACAGTAGATGAGGAGAAACTAAAACAGCAAAATCTGTCGCGGGCGATCGATCTTTCTGCCAATGAACGCACTTTTTTAGCATGGATGCGGGCTGCGATCGCACTTATGGGTTTTGGCGTCGTCATCGTCCGACTGCGCGTTGTCCAACTCCCCCTACAGCACCGTCACACGATGGGGTGGAAATTGGGCTTAATCTTCTCTCTAGTAGGTTTGGCGACAGTCTTAATCTCAACCAAGCACTACTTCACCGTTCGCCACCAAATTGACCACGATACCTACGAGCCACCAGACGGCATGATCTTATTTTTCAGTTTGGCCCTCAGCTTATTGGGAATAGGAGTAATTTATGTGATTTTGGCCTCAGCCCAGGGTTCAGTCACTGTTCCCATCCCCGATTAAGCGCACAGCAGTTAACAGACAACGGCTATTATTGAGTGTAAATACCTAAACTTTCCTCGATTTCGAGAAAGTCCAGTAACTTGATCGAGTTACTGGACATATTCTCGGTTTTAATGATAAACTACGGTAGATCGATCGAGTTATGAAAATTTTGACGTGAAAAATGCTAAAAAAGTCAGTGAAGAGTCCCAGATTTCAGCACAGTCAGCAAGCGAGAAGTTACCCGAAGCTAAGGGAGACGGCTTGAAAAAAGGCTGGTTGAAAAAACTCAGAGGCGGATTGCTTCTAGTAATTGGATATTTGCTATCACCACTATGTTGGTGGAACGATTTATTTTTCAATTTGCCCATTGCTTATGCCTTTGGGTATCTCTGTAGCTTACTTTCCCCAGATTTACTATTTCCTTGCTCAATTGTCGGCTACTGGCTGTCCAATATTGCTGGAATTCTGTTGATGCAGCTAGGGAGTGTAGAGGTTTTTACAGACAAACCCAAGGAAAAAAACCTCAAAAAAGAGTTATTGACCGGTTTCATCTCATCAACCGCCTTCACTCTTGTGATTGTGGGATTGATTCATTTTAATATTCTCGATACTCCCGACCTATTTTCCACCCAGCAGTCTATCGACATTTTGGGGAGCTAACCGTGAACTACTTATTACTATCGTTTCTCAGCTTTTTCGTGGGAATTATCGTAGGTTTGACCGGAGTAGGAGGAGCTTCACTCATTACCCCAATGTTGATTTGTGTCTTTCAAGTTCCGGCATCGATTGCTGTGAGCTCAGATGTCGTAGCAGCCACATTTATGAAAGTTGTTGGTGGCTTCAAACACTGGCAACAACAAACCCTTGACTTGCAAGTAGTTAAATGGTTGGCTTTGGGGAGTGTACCCGGTTCCCTGAGTGGTGTGTGGATTTTACACTGCATCAAAGGGAGCGGCACTCAGAACTTAGATGACATATTGCTGCGCTGTCTGGGAGTGGCGATCGCCCTAGTTGTCATGTTAGCAATCTCCCAATTATCGCTCAAAATCTTTCTCCCGAATTTGAAATTACCACAGTTGCCAGAGTGGGAATTAAATACTAATTCTGGTCGTATTTTTACGGTGATTGCGGGAGCAATTTTAGGCTCCATAGTGGGAATCACTAGCGTCTCTTCCGGTTCGATGTTTGCATTGTTATTGATTACTTTTTTCCGCCTGGATTCTTCAAAATTGGTGGGTACAGATATTTCGCAGGCGGCAATTTTGTTGATGTTTACTTCTCTAGGACACCTCAGCCTCGGAACGGTAGACTGGAGTTTAGTATTGCCAATTTGGTTGGGTTCGGTGCCGGGAGTTTTAGTAGGGGCTAAATTATGCCAAATTATGCCTCAACGCCCGCTTAAGTTGGTGATTTATGGAATGTTGGCGATGGCGAGTTGGAAGTTGTATCAAGTGTGAAAAGTAGGGGTAGTACCCCGCCCATTGGTGTCAACAATCGCCTAAAAACCTTTGTATCTCTCGTTTATAGCCGAGTCTAGATCCCCCTAAATCCCCCTTAAGAAGGGGGACGAAAGAGAAGATTCCGGTTCCCCCCTTAAGAAGGGGGGTTAGGGGGGATCTAGACTTCGATACAACAAGAGAGACGGTCGGTTTGACGTTAAGTTGTCACCAATGCCCTACTGCGGATTAATCGCTAATTAATGCTTCGAGTTGGCTGACTGTCGGCAATTCTAAATCTTTGAACAGCACTGTACTGAGGTAGCGTTCTCCAAAAGAAGGCTGCACAAAAACTATCAATTTTCCAGCATTTTCGGGACGCTTGCCGACTTGAATTGCGGCAAACAAAGCCGCACCTGTGGAGATTCCAGACAGCAATCCTTCTTCTCTGGCTAGCCGGCGACTGTAGCCGATCGCATTTTCATCGCTAACAGTAATTATTTCATCAATTAACTCTGGTTTCAACACTTCCGGGATGAATCCTGCACCGATTCCTTGAATTTTGTGAGCACCAGATTTGCCTCCAGAAAGCACGGGGCTGTTTGCCGGTTCTACTGCAACTGCCCTAAAACTCTGCTGCAACAGAAAAGCATCGGGAGTTTCTTCTGCAATTTCTTCGGCGCGGGCGATCGCGCTTAACATCCCTTCATGTCCGGGAGTTAATTCTAACTGAGCACCGTAAGCTTTTAACATCGATCGGCGCTCTAAACTCATCGTATCCGGCATTGTCAAAATCAATTTGTAACCCTTAGCCGCCGCCACCATTGCCAAAGCAATTCCAGTATTACCCGAAGTCGGTTCCACTAAAATAGTTTTCCCTGGTGCAATTAATCCCCCCTCTTCTGCCGCCTGAATCATGCTCGCGCCGATGCGATCTTTCACCGAAGCAGCCGGATTCATCCCTTCCAATTTTACCGCAATTTGAGCAACTACTCCTTCGGCTTGGGGAATTTTATTGAGCTGAACTAAAGGAGTTCTACCAATTATTTCTGTAACATCCTTAGCAATTTTCATGGCTTAATTTATCTCCACTTAAATGTAATACATGGGATTGACTTGTTTGCGATCGTCCCGCTGTTGGCACAAATCCTGTAAAGTGTATTTGCCCAAAACTGTCAGAGATGCTGCTGTGACTTCCTGCCAGATTTCTCGTACCGCAGTCTTTTCTACTGTTGCGGATTCTAAAACTTTTTGAACCTTGCCGCTACTGTCGCCTTCTAAAGCTGAGAACACCTCTAGCAAAGTAATTTGCCAGGGTTTTTTTGCCAGCAAATAACCGCCTTTAGCGCCCCGCAGACTTTGCACGAAACCCGCACGTCGCAGCACGGTCAGAATTTGGTCTAGATAGCGTTCCGGTATCTCTTGAGCAGCAGCAATCTCGCTCACCGTGAGGGGGGAGTCCTTGGGGTAGGGCGTTGCAAGTTCCAAGAGCGCTAACAGGGCATATTCCACTCTAGAAGATCGTTCCACATTTGCTACTGGTGTTTCAGTTTTAAATCTGCTATTCAATAATATACTGTTTTCCGATATGTGTATAGGGGTATTTGTTGAGTTTTGAGGAAGAAATCGCTTGAGAAGTATATTGCATCGTCGCCAAAATTTGCTATTTAGGGGACTGATGTGACCTCTGGCAAATGCCAAGGCTGTTAAGGCGCTGTGGTCAATAAGTAACCTGTCGCTACCAGAGTTAAGACAATGCCAAAAGTTAAAACACTCAAAGAATGCCAAAATCTTTGAGGATTGATGTACTCCCGCTTGACCAGGTTTTGAGTAAGATGCAACCGTGGATTTAGATAGAATAAGCAGGAAAAGTCATCGCGTGTTTGGGTTTGACATAAACCCTTTGATTTGGCACTAACTGTAGTTGATCGAAGCGCTCGCGGCTGACGTAAGCTGTCACAATTTGACCCGATTCTAATAGCAATTCGGTTTGAATTTCGCGTCCCAGATGAATGATGCGGCTGACTTTTGCTTCAGCAAAACCGGACTCCGGCTGAGTGTTAATTACCACATCATGGGGACGCAAAAATACTACTTGAGAATGAGCAGCTCCATGGTTAGAGAGTTCTTCAGCATTTCTGTTAAACAGCCCGATCGCATTCGGCAACACATTAACAGGCCCGATAAAACTCATCACAAAAGCCGTTGCCGGTTTGTCATAAATTTGAGCAGGAGTGCCAACTTGTTCGACTCTACCTTTGTTCATCACTACAATTTCATCGGCTACTTCCATCGCTTCTTCTTGATCGTGAGTCACAAAAACTGTAGTGATATTCACTTCTTTGTGGAGTTGGTGCAGCCACGATCGCAATTCTTTGCGAACTTTAGCATCCAATGCTCCGAAAGGTTCATCTAATAGCAGCACTTTCGGCTGAACTGCTAGAGCTCTGGCTAAGGCCACCCGCTGTCGTTGGCCTCCCGAAAGCTGGGAAGGGTAGCGATCGCCCAAACCACCCAACTGCACTAACTCCAAAAGTTCCTCAACCCGTTTGTTAATTGTGTCTTTAGGAAGTTTGCGAATTTCCATCGCAAAAGCAATATTTTTTCTGATCGTCATGTGCTTAAACAAAGCGTAATGCTGAAACACAAAACCGATATTCCGTTCCTGCACCGACTGCTGAGTAGCATCTTCACCGATCAAGTAAATGTGACCGCTGTCTGGGGGTTCAAGTCCCGCAATCATCCTCAGCAAAGTTGATTTCCCGGAACCCGAAGGGCCCAACAGCGCCACTAGAGAGCCGTTTTTAATTTCCAAACTCACGCTGTCAATGGCATGAAACGACCCAAAGTGCTTGGATACGTTCTCAATTGTAATGCTCATAACCTTTAACTCCTGTTCGTTGACCGATTTTATGTACTATACATTAAATACGGTTATCTGTCATGGTCGTAACTTTTTTTAAGGAATTGACATTTTTATTAACTCCTGTTAGTATATATATTTACAGTAGTATAATGTTAAATATATTACTGTAATTAAAATACGAACAGCATTCAGAAGCAGTAGATGATGACTATAGCCTTTCTCAGAAAGATGAGGTACTCATGGGCATAGGGCATAGGGCATAGGGCATAGGGCATAGGGCATAGGGCATACCTCACTTTTTTGAGAAATCACAAACCTATTCAGGGTTGGCTCTCTTGGATTTGTGGTGGTAACTGTATCGAAAAGTACAAAGATTTGGTGATGAAATCGCTGAAATCCTTACCCAGAGACACATAATATCAAATCCGGTAGCATCAGAATTATTAAGATCTCTATTTTCTCTCTCTGTGTACTCTGTGTTCTCTGCGGTTAAATCATTCCAATGCAACCAAAAACGATATAAGCTATATCAATCATCGGATAGCCAGGAGATCCGCTTTGCGATCGCCTACATCTCTCGACGGAACACTCTAATAGCTTCTCCAGCATCAGTTTCCGCCATCAAAATGCAGCGCTTGAACAAATCGAGATTCAGGTTACTAAGTCCGGGTAGCTGACTGCGATCGCTCTTTTCATAGCTACAGTCTTGGAGATGATATATTTTCAGCAATCCATCTTCCCAAAACCAAACCTCTGGAACACCCAAAGCTTTATAGCGCTCTAACTTACTGATGCCTCCACTGGTAAAGACAACTTCGATCGACAAATCTGGAATCTGTTTTACACTCCCAATGCAGTAGGATTCATCTGCTTGTACAGAGACAACTCCCGATCTTTCCTGCGTCATAGCCCCTGTGGGCTTGAAGAAAATTCCTTGTTCGACGAGAAAGGTAGTCAATAAGTAACCGATAACATGAGCAAAAGCTTCGTGGTCTTCTCCAGGCATCAGAATCTCGATCGTCCCATCATAGTAAAATAGTCGCACTCCAGGGGAGCCTTCAAAGCCTTTTTGGATAAATTTAAACCGTTCCCACATTCCATGATGAACAATTCGCTGATCTGTGGTTTTGCTAAGTAGTGGAGGCATCGCGCTCAGATCCAGTCTAGAATTTATCTTGATTGTAGCTCATATTTAACAATTCAACCGCAGATGAACGCAGATATAATTTGATCTGCGTTCATCTGCGTTAATTTGCCTACATCTGCGGTTAAATACCCCTAGGAACCACCCCGCAACTTATCCAAAACAGTCCGATCTTCCAAAGTAGAAGTATCCCCAGTCACCTCCAAACCAGCAGCCAAAGAACGCAACAAACGCCGCATAATCTTCCCGCTACGAGTCTTGGGTAAAGCATCAGTAAATCGAATTTCTCCCGGACGGGCGATCGCCAGTAAATGAACCAAGGTTATCAATCTGGGTAAAGCAACTTATCTTCAACTTTTAAATTCCTAATTTGTTCGCGAATCACATCGGTTTTTGTTCTACCGCTGTTCGCGCAATAAGCTTCTAGGCGAAGCATTTCTACTTCAGGCAGTCTGATGGTTAGAACTTTAACATTTTTACTCATACTGCAATTATACTAAAAAATGCAGTACAATTATAGCATAGAAATGCGCCTTGGCAGAATGTTGCCGCACCATGCCAAGACGACTTCCCCGAAGTTGAAGGTCCAACAAAGGAGCTACTTAATTATGATTCAAGATCCTGAAAAAGAACCAGAACGCTGGGATGAGCCGATTTTAGCCGATAATCTCAAGCAAGCGAAACAGGAGTGCCAAAAACGAGCCGATCGCTGCACCCACACTCAAATATTACTTGCGATCGATGATCGATGCTCGATCGCAAGCAATAAAAGCTTAAATCTTTCATACATAAGCTGTAACTAAGCAACTGCATAACCCGTATGAGGTCTGACATCTGCTGGATGAAATCCTAAAACAATCGAATCCTTGGGAATTCCAGCAGCTACAAGTTCTTTCGTCACGCCGTATTCTGTCTCATCTCGCTGTACCCAAATCTTATTGTCAATAATATCTATATGAACCAAACAGCCGTGAATTCGCTTGGCTTTATCCCATCCTAAAGTAACTAGCAAGTAACTGTCTGAGTTGTCATCAAACACGGCTTTACAAATTAGATCGCCGTGAGAGTAAGGGATTTTTGTATAGGGTTCCAGGACTATTTTAATCGTAGTTCTGAAGTTAGCTAAAGTATCCATTTTACGATCGCCTCTTGATTTGGATCGAATACAATCAGCTTGAGATTTTCGTCTTCGATCATTAATTGACCGATCGGTTCTTCAAATAGAGATTCATAAGTAATATCGCGAACAGCCAGATAAAGCGTATGTTCTGGATAAGTTCTTTGAAGAACAGACCGATAAATAGTAAATTGTCCGATCGCATCTCTCAAGTCCTGCATTTCTGAATCGCTGACAAAGCTTTTGACTTCCACAGCAATTTTCTGTTCTCCTCGTTCTGCTGCTAGCACCTGTTTTGCTCCCAGATCCACATACATATCTTTTTTACCCCATTTCAGATGGAGAGGATCGTGAGTAATTATCCAGCCATCATTGAGGAGAGATTTTTTGACTGTATTGTGGTAGAGGTCTAAAGCGGGCATAAAACAAAACGAGCAAAATAAGACTTCATGGTTATATGATAGCAAATTATCATGCAATTATCTTAAACTCTAACTAAACCGCAGATGAACACAGATGTAAATCTTATCTGCGTTCATCCGCGTTCATCTGCCTACATCTGCGGTTAAACACCCCTATAAATCAGCCCGCAATTTATCCGAAGCCGTTTTATTTCAGAAGTAGTATTGCGGCCTATTGAGAGCTATACTCACCAAATGTTGTCACATACCCCTTAACAGTAACTCCCAGATCTAATTCCTCGTGATGAATCAGTAAGTTAGATAATTGGGCTATCAAAAATTCAATCTCGCGACGGTTCTCAAAGGAGAGAAAAATACTGCTACCTTCACCCTTAATAATCACAGTTGGAATATCACTGTCGTCTAACTGTGAATCAATATCTGGGATTATTTGTCTGATTTGTTCTTCAGTCCACATCTGACTCATTCCTCTATCTCCCGTTCAAAAATACAGCGGTATGACTTACCACTTTTATTGAGAATGACACCGCAGAAAGTGCAGCGCCCGTCGCCTCTTAATTCATTATACTCTGCCAACTCACGGCAGCGACGAATAGCAGCTTGCCGATCGCTAGTAGCCACGATTGTGTCTGCATCAAGCCAAACTTTATTTTCAGGGTTTTCTAACATTCCTACACTCTACATTGCCGTAAATATTGCACCATTGTCAATAAACCCAAAACAACCCGGTTTCTGGCTATTGTGCAAGATTTAAATTATACCTAAAAATTAAACCCAGATGAACGCATATCTAATCTTATCTGCGTTCATCTGCGTTAATCAGCCTACATCTGCGGTTGCAAAAATACTCTTAGGCACCACCCCGCAACTTATCCAAAACCGTCCGATCTTCCAAAGTCGAGGTATCCCCCGTCACCTCCAAACCAGCAGCCAAAGAACGCAACAAACGCCGCATAATCTTACCGCTACGAGTCTTGGGTAAAGCATCAGTAAATCGAATTTCTCCCGGACGGGCGATCGCCCCAATTTCCTTAACAACGTGCTGCTTCAATTCCTTAGCCAATTCATCGCTAGGTTGCTGTGAGTTTTCCAGCGTCACAAACGCCACAATTTCCTCACCCTTAATATCGTCCGGTTTACCCACAACCGCAGCCTCCGCCACCGCTGGATGAGATACCAAAGCCGATTCAACTTCCATCGTACCGAGTCGATGTCCGGCAACATTAATCACATCATCAACGCGGCCCATTACCCAGAAATAACCATCTTTATCTTTGTGCGCGCCATCCCCTGCAAAGTAGACGAATTCGCCATCTTTCGGGTGCAAATATTCCCAATAAGTACGACGGAAGCGATCGGCATCATTGTAAAGAGTGCGCATCATTCCCGGCCAAGGATGTTTCACCACTAAATAACCGCCGCTTTCGTTAGTTACAGGTTCGCCATCTTGGTTAACAACATCGGCAATAATTCCGGGGAAAGGAAGGGTTGCAGAACCTGGTTTTGTCGGAATTGCACCGGGTAAAGCAGTAATCATAATGCCACCAGTTTCAGTTTGCCACCAAGTATCCACAATCGGACAATTCGATTTTCCAATTACCCGCTGATACCACATCCAAGCTTCAGGATTAATCGGTTCGCCGACAGTTCCCAACAACCGCAAAGATGACAAATCTCTGGCATTTGGCAAGTGTTCGCCCATTTTCATAAACGTGCGAATTGCGGTTGGTGCAGTGTAGAAAACAGTGACACCATATTTTTCAATGACATCCCAAAAACAGCCTGGATTAGAAGGACGAGGAGCACCTTCATACATTAAAGTTGTCGCACCGTTGGACAGTGGCCCGTAGACAATATAACTGTGTCCAGTAATCCAGCCGACATCCGCAGTACACCAGTAAACGTCGGTATCTTGAAGGTCGAATATCCACTTGGTTGTCATGTGGGTATAAAGGTTATAACCGCCCGTTGTATGGACGACACCTTTCGGTTTTCCCGTACTTCCAGACGTGTAAAGAATGAATAGCAAATCTTCGCTATCCATCGGTTCGGCTGGACAATTTGCCGATGCACCTTTTTGCAAATCGTGCCACCAATGATCGCGCCCTGGTTCCATGTGAATTTGCTGTTTGGTGCGCTGAACTACGAGGACGTTGGTAACAGTTGGTACGGCATCATTTGCTAATGCTGTGTCTACTTGTGCTTTGAGGCCGACGGCGGTATCTTTGCGGAAGCCACCATCGGCGGTGATGACGAGTTTTGCTTGGCCGTCGTTGAGTCGATCGCGCAAAGCTTCTGCACTAAATCCGCCGAAAACAACACTATGTACTGCACCGATTCTGGCACAGGCTAACATGGCGATCGCAGCTTCGGGTATCATTGGCATATAGATACCGACGCGATCGCCTTTTTCCACTCCCAAATCCTTGATTACGTTAGCCATTTGGCAAACTTCGCGGTGGAGTTGGGCGTAGGTGAGGGTGCGGGAGTCTCCGGGTTCCCCTTCCCAGATTAGGGCGGCTTTATTTTTGCGCCAAGTTGTCAAATGTCTGTCTAGACAATTGTAAGAAATGTTAATTTTACCATTGACAAACCATTTAGCAAAAGGTGGCTGCCAGTCGAGTACGGCATCCCACTTTTGGAACCAATCTAGTTCCTGTGTGGCGAGTTCGGCCCAGAATGCTTGGGGGTCGGCTTTGGCTTTGTCGTAGAGGGCTTGGTACTCTTCTAGGCTTTTGATGTGAGCTTTTTCGGAGAATTCAGCGGGCGGCTGAAATAGGCGTTTTTCTTGGAGTATTGATTCGATGGTATCTTGTGACATCGCTGTTAGTTTTAATTTCGGTTAGTCTTTGTAACTATTGTTTGCATAAGTTGGGGCAAAAGTATGTTTATTTTCCTTAAGACTTTGGAGGATTTTTTCAATGTTGAAGCTGCATTAGAAATTATAGCACTGGTAAATTGTAAATTCTATCTTGGTATTCATTATCAAATGATGCTTCATAAATCAGAAGCAGTATTTCAATATTTTGACCGATAGTCAGCTTGGTATTCAGGATGAAAATTCCTGGAATATGACAATCTTGCTCTAAATGCTCTATTAAATGAACTGGCATAGAGCGGCGGTTGTTGGTAACAAGAATGAAATTGTGAATTTCACACCAAATAAGAATTTCCGGGTCGAGAGTACCTTTGGAAGGTGCTGTTAGTTCTCCCACAGCTAGAACAACTATATCGGGATTGCGCCTGCGAATTTGGTTAACATATGCAGGATCGACATTTTCATCAAA
>RDXH01000248.1 GCA_004292745.1 Oscillatoriales cyanobacterium
CCCTCAGAAGTCATTCTGAGACTACGCTGAAACAGGAAATAAGCATCAGAGTAAAAACATCTAACGGTGTCTAACTTTGTCTAAGTCTTATAGAGCGGATCGTAAAATATCAAAAAGTTTAAACATTAAAATTTAGGGTGAATAAACTGCAACTGCTGGCGAGTAATGAGTATTGAAGAATATATCGGGCAAGCCCAGGTTTATTTGAACCGGGGAAAGTTAACTGAGGCGATGGATTGTTGCAAAAAGGCGATCGAACTTCAGCCTTTTTCACCCTCAGCTTACACGACTTTGGGCGAAATCCTAGAAGCTCAGGGAGATCCGACGGCGGCGAGAGATGCTTTTGTGCAAGCTTTGGAAATTTCGCCAGGGTTTTTTATGGCTCATGCTTATTTGGGTCAATTATATAGCGAGTATTGGTGGCTGGATGAGGCGGCTTTTCACTATCGGCAAGCTCTGGATTTGAAACCAGACTGGCCGGAACTATATTATAACTTGGGTAATGTGGTTCATAAACAGGGGAATTTGTTGGGGGCGATCGACTGTTATCAACAGGCGATCGCTCTCAAACCCAATTATGTACTTGCTTTCTACAATCTGGCTGTGGTTTTAGCTGAAAATAATCAGCTAGAAGCAGCCATAGATAGCTACCGACGGGTTATTGCTCTCCAGCCTGATTATATCGATGCTTACAACAATTTAGGCTGCACTTTGGTAAAGCACGATCGCTTTCCAGAAGCGAGGGAAATTTACCAGGCTGGGCTGGCGATTCAGCCAGATTCGGCTAGTCTTTATAATAATTTGGGTCAAGTATTGCTTGACAAAAATCCCGATGGGGCGATCGCAGCTTATCAAAGAGCGATCGAGTTGGAGCCGGATCTGGTTTTGGCTCATTACAATCTGGGGAAGGCGTGGCAAATACAAGGGGAACATTCGGTGGCTGTTGCTTGTTTCGATCGCGTAGTCGAGCTCAATCCCGACTATATTTCGGGCTATACTGATGCCGGATTTTCTCTGATGGCTTTGGGCAAAATTACGCAAGCTTTGGCGTATTTTGCCCAAGCAATTGCTGTCAAACCCGATTTTGTTGAGGCTTATTGCGATTTGGCACAGAGGGAGCAATTTGCTAGAGATGATGATGAATTCTCAAAGGCGATCGTAGCTTGTGGTAGATTTTTGCAAGCATTGATTGGAAGGAAGTCAGAAGTCAACCCCTCCCTGCCCCCCCCAAGGGGGGAAAATCAGGAAGAAGTCAGAAGTCAACCCGCCCCTGCATCCCCCAAAGGGGGAAGGAAGAAGTCAGAAGTCACCCCCCCCTTACCCCCAAGGGGGGAAAAAAGAACCCCACCCCAAGGGGGGAAAAAAGAACCCCCCCCTACCCCCCCCAAGGGGGGAAAAAAGAACCCGGCCCCAAGGGGGGAAAAGAAAGAGAAAGAAGCTATTCTCAATGCCCAATTTTCAATGGGTGAAATTTGCGATAATTTAGCAGAAATTTACATACATTTAGGGAATACTTTAACAGAGTACGGCGGTCACGAATCGGCGACAATTTACTATCAAAAAGCTTTACAAATTCAGCCTCAAAATACAGAGCTTTATTGGCGGCTGGGCAATTCTTTGGTAAAGCAAAAGCGCTTAAATGCTGCTATTTTTCTATACCACAGGGCTTTGGCTATTCAGCCTGCTCTACCGCAAGTTTATTTTGAGTTGGCAAAAGTTCTGCAAAAACAGGGCCATTGGGAACGGGCGATCGATTATTATCAAAAAGTTTTGGAGTTGCAATCCTACGGCTATTCACAGCCGGAATTATCGCCACAAGGTGATTGTATTGCCGTAGATTCAAGGGCGATGGAACTTCCTCAAGGTATTTATTTATCTACTTGGGATTGGTTGGTTAATGCTAGGTTGGATGCGGGTAATTATGTTGAGATAGTTTGGAAATATGCAGCCGAAACCAGGGCAGAAAATACTTCCAATGCCCAATTCCCAATTGCCAATTCCCAATTAGCTAATTCCGATTGTGGTGGTTTAACTTGTGGGTTGTGTTTGCATCGAATTTCTAAGTGGTTCGATCCGATACATTTGGGTTGGGGAGTTTGCCGTTTGTCCAACTCGCAACCGCTACCTGTGGAGTCGCCCAAGACTTTTGTTGCTGCTATTCCTAATGGGCGAAGTTGGATTGTGCCGCAGGAAAATTATTGGTTGATTTGTAAGGCGATCGCAGTTATTACTCCTGATAACTATTTGTTGGCTGATGTGTCGAGAGATTATCCGGGATTTTTGCCGGGATGCGAGAAGCATGATATCAGAAAACATAGCGTTTTTAACTTAGAATCATTTCCACCTTTAAAGCAGATTGAAGGTAGGGTGGCGGTGCTTTCTGGTTTATCGGGAAATGTCTATTTTCACTGGATGGTTGATGTTTTGCCGAGAATAGAGTTGCTGCGGCGAAGTGGTAGGGATTTGGCGGAGATTGATTGGTTTTTGGTGAATAGTTGCCAGCATCAATTTCAACGGGATAGTCTGAGAATTCTGGGGATTCCAGAGGAGAAAGTCTTGGAGAGCGATCGCCTGCCTCACATTCAAGCCACAGAGTTAATTGTACCATCTTTTGCTGGATATTTGGGCTGGCCTTCTGCCTGGGCGATCGATTTTTTGAGAGGGGAGTTTCTGAAGGGAATTATACCTAGTTATAACTACCCAAAACGGATTTATATCAGTCGTAGCAAAGCTAGATATCGGCGAGTCTTGAATGAGGCAGATGTGGTTGAGGTATTGGCAGAATTTGGGTTTGTTTCTATTTTACCTGAATCTATGTCTCTGGAGGAGCAAATTGCCTATTTTTATCATGCTGAGGTGATAGTTGCAGCCCACGGTAGCGGGTTGACAAATACGCTTTTTTGTCAGGGTGGAACTAAAGTAATTGAGTTGATGTCGCCTCATTATATCAGCCATTATTACTGGGGAACCAGTCAATATTTGGAGTTGGAACATTACTTTTTAACTGGGGAGGCTTTTGAGTGTTATCCTATTAGACAGTTGATGTATCAAAATTCCCTGACAGAAGATATCTTGGTGAACTTGAGTTCGCTCAAGAGGATGGTTGAAGTGGTTGGTTTGGGTTAGTTGGCGTCTAGAGTAGTGGAAATTATGCCCTCGATTGATAAGATGGAAAAAGCAGCGGTTGATTTGAGTCAGCAAGCAGAAGTTTATTTAGCTGAAGGTAGGTTAAATGATGCGGTGGCTGCTTGTGAGTCAGCCCTGAAAATTCAGCCGAATTTGGCGACAGCTTGTCAGACTCTGGGAAAAGTAATGCAGGTTCGAGGAGAAATTGAGCAAGCTAAACATTGGTATGAAGCGGCGATCGATCGCAATCCCAATTTACCAGAAGTTTACGCTAATCTCGGCATTTTATATTCTCAGCTAAAACAGTGGTCCAAGGCGATCGCAGCTTGTGAAAAAGCAATTTCCCTCGCACCGAAATTTGCTGCTGCTTACCGACAGTTGGCGATAGTTTGGACGCAGTTGCAGAAGCAAGAAACAGCTACAGAGTGTTGGTATCAAGCTTTTAATATCGAGCCGAATTGGGCAACGGCTGAGGAGTACGTCACCCTCGGAAATCATTTAGTGGAACAAGATAAGTTTGAGCGGGCTATTGAATGTTATTCGCGGGCGATTCAAATCGATCCTCAATTATTAATAGCTTATCATAATTTGGGAGAGGTCCTATTTCGGGAAAAAAGGTGGGAAGAGGCGATCGCCAACTACCGGAAAGTCATTAAAATTAATCCTGATTCCTTTGAATCTTACCACAGTTTGGGTAAAATTTGGGCAGCTCAAGGAGAATTAGACAGGGCAATCTCCTGTTACCAAAAAAGTATTGAAATTAATCCAAATTATGCTCGTGCTAGCCTGGGATTGGGCAATGTTTTGGTACAAAAGGGTGAGTTAGATGCAGCAATCAACTGTTACCGCCAAGCAATTAAAATTAACAGCAATTCCGCTTGGGCTCATAATTACTTAGGGGAAGCTTTGGCTCACAAACAACTGTGGGAAGAAGCGGTGATTTGCTACCGACAAGCTATTGAATTAAATCCAAATGTTCCTTGGTTTTACCTCAATTTGGGCATTGCCTTAACCTGTGAAAAATCCTGGGATGAAGCGGTTGCCGCTTACCTGCGTGCAATTCAGCTTGAACCAAATTTGACGGGAATTAATCAGAGATTGGGATATGTTTTGCGGAAACGTAGCGAGTCTGGTCTCGATAACACAATTGTTAGTTATTGTCAAGATATTGAGATGCTTCCTAGCGGCAAAATTCACCACAAATTGCTGGGGATTGAGTTAGATGGAGCGGAATTTTATCTAAATTTAGGAAATAGTTTAGCTAAGCAGAAACAGTTGGAAGGTGCGATCGT
The DNA here is from genome assembly GCA_004292745.1 of Oscillatoriales cyanobacterium. Classification (GTDB taxonomy): domain Bacteria; phylum Cyanobacteriota; class Cyanobacteriia; order Cyanobacteriales; family Microcoleaceae; genus Microcoleus; species Microcoleus anatoxicus. Next base: position 4,419 of record RDXH01000248.1, read on the forward strand.
CTTTTATAGCATGGCGCTGCAAATAGAACCCAACCAGCCGGAAGTTGTCGCCAAACTTTCGGAAGTTAGCCAGAAACAATGGGAGTTATACGCACAAATTGCCACTTACCGTCACCAAATTGCGATCGCCCCCAATGATTCTAAAGCTTACAACGATTTAGGCAACATTTTACCACAATTAGGCGAATTAGACGAAGCAATTGTCTGTCACCAAAAGGCTAGCGAATTGAGGGGCTGGGCTGAATGTGCGACGAAAAATTATCAATTTACCCAAGATTGGTTTACCCACAATATCCCTATTTGGCGACGACATTTGCAACCCTTGGCAGGAATTCCAGAATTTCAAGTTGTGGAAATCGGCAGTTTTCAAGGAATGTCTGCTTGCTGGTTGTTGGATAATATTTTAACTCACCCCACAGCCAAAATTACTTGCATAGATTTACAGTTTCAACAACATTTTAAGGGAAATATTGCGAAAACAGGACTAGCAGAGCGAGTCATTGAATTAGAAGGCTCTTCTCAAGATTTATTAGTTAATTTAACTTCGGAATATTATGATATTGCCTACGTTGACGGCTGTCACAAACCCACCAGTGCCCTGCAAGATGCAATTTTATCTTGGAGGTTGGTGAAAGTTGGGGGATTGATGATTTTTGATGATTACGAATTTACTTTTCCCGACAGCCCGGAGCAAGATACTAAAATCGGGATTGATGTTTTTCTGGAGATGTTTGGAAGTCAGTTAGAAGTAGTTCATAAAGGCTATCAACTGATTGTCAAAAAAACTGGTAATCAAAACTTGGGGAATGAGCAAGCACTCTTGTCTCAAGGTTGGGAAAAGCTGGGGGATATTGCGGCAAATACGGGTTATGCCGATGAGGCGATCGCCCGCTATCAAACAGCAGTTAAAATCAAGTCGGGAACTTACTCACTTTACCATAAGTTAGGTAAAATTTTACAAGAAAAACAACTGTTTGACCAAGCTATCACCGCTTACAGACTGGCAATTCAATTGAATCCAAATTTTAGTTGGGCTTACCACTATCTAGGCGAGACTTTGGAGGCGATTGAGGAATATGCTGATGCTGCTGCTGCTTACAGTAAAGCTATTGAATTAAATCCTGATTTTTGTTGGAGTTACAGCAGTTTGGGTGATGTTTTGATGGAGCTTGTTGAGTTGGAGGAAGCTGCTGTCGCTTACCGCAAAGTCATTGAATTGAATCCTGATTTTTGTTGGGCTTACGACAAGTTGGGTAAGGTTTTAATTGTATTGGAAAATTGGGAGGAAGCGGAGGTTGCTTATCGCAAAGCTGTTGAGTTGAATCCTGACTTTTGTTGGCTATATAATAGTTTGGGAGAAGTGCTGGAAGAGCAAGAAAATTGGCCGGAAGCAGCAGTGGCTTTTCGCCGTGCTGTTGATTTGTCGCCGGAGACTATTTGGCTATACAAAAAGTTGGGTGATGCTCTGCGAAAACAAGGGGAAAACAGCAGTGGGAACCGGCAGTAACTAATTTAATTCAAGCGCTACAAATCCAACCCGATTTGTTTGAAGTTTATGATAGTATAGGTTATGCTCTGGAACAACTAGGAGAAGTCGATGAGAGCGATCGCATAAAATGCAGCAATCAAATCTTACCATTAAGTGTACTGCAAAAATACTGTGGATTTACAGAGGATTTGGCAATCGTCGCCGAGTCAAATCCGAACATCACCTGCATCGACATCCATCCAGCCGATGAAATAAATTTATTAACCTCCAAAACAACCGACAGCAACAACAGATTTTGGGCCAACCAAACTCATAGCAGAAAAGCTTTTGTGGCGATACTACCAAAGGGACGAGCTTGGGCTGATGTTGTAACTACCGCCGCCATTACTTCAGATAACAAACTTGTTGGCGATATTTCAATGGGTTGTGCTGAATTAGTCATTACTTCCGACAAATTACCTCCCACTGAACATATAAATGGAAATGTGGCTTTTTTATCAGCTCGTTGGGGAGGGGCGGCTTATTTTCATTGGATGTTTGATGTCATGACTCGATTTGACCTTTTGCAAAGAAGCGAGTTAATCGAAAGTATAGATAAGTTTGTTGTCAACGCCTGCGATTCTGCTTACCAAAAAGAAACTTTAAATACTTTAGGAATTCCTGAACATAAAATTTTAGAAAGTCGCTGTAATCTACACATCACCGCAGATAAATTAATAGTTCCTTCAATTTCTTATGATGGAGCGGGAGCAGTTTCTAAATGGAAATGCGATTATCTGAAACAAGCTTTTTTAACTACACAGCAACCACTAAAAATAAATTATTCAGAACGAATTTATATCAGTAGACAAAAAGCCTCTTATCGGCGAATTGTCAACGATGAAGAAGTAATTAATTTTTTGGAAAAATTTGGGTTTCGGAGTGTCCAACTGGAAACGATGTCGGTAGCTGAACAAGCAGCTTGTTTGGCTGCTGCTAAAGTAGTTGTTGCACCTCACGGAGCTGGATTGACTAATCTAGTTTTCTGCTCTCCGGGAACTAAGGTAATTGAGATTTTTTCTCCGATTTATGTTCCCAGTTGCTATTGGATGATTAGCAATTTGTGCGGTTTGGAACATTACTATTTAATTGGTGATTTGTTGGATGACGTAAATATTGGAAAACCCGTACATAAAAATATGCACTTGGATTTGACATCCCTGGAGAAGTTAATGAATCTTGCAGGAGTTTTGCATGAATAATGATTACCATAATTTGGGTAATTCCCTGCAAGCAAGTGGGAATTTTGAGGAGGCTGTCATCGCCTACAAAAAAGCTGTTGAATTGAATCCCAATTTTTCTTGGTCATATCACGGTTTGGGCGATGTTTTGCAGAAACTCGGACACTGGAAGGAAGCTGTCGCCGCCTACAGGAAAGCTATTGAGTTCAATCCTGATTTTGCTTGGTCTTATCATAATTTGGGCGATGTTTTGCTCGAGCTAGAACAATGGGAGGAAGCTGCTGTTGCTTACCGCTGCGAGATTAAAATTAAGTCAGATTTTGCTTGGTCTTTTGGCAATTTAGGCGATGCTTTGACTAATCTAAAACAGTGGAATGAAGCGATTTATGCGTATTTAAAAGCTATTCTAGTTGACCGACATTTGCCGGGAATCTATGAGAAATTGGGCTATGTTCTCCGACAAACAGAGTCTGATTTAAGGCCAGTGTTTTTACCAGGTGAATTGCCGATTACATCGGAAAATCGCGACTTTTATTTGGGTGTAGGGAGGAGTTTAGCACAGGGCGATCGCCCAGAAAGTGCAATTATTTTTTGTAAACTACTCTTGACAAATGAGCCAAACTGTGATATATTTTGGGCGCAATTAGGGGAACTTTTGCAGG
>RDXH01000249.1 GCA_004292745.1 Oscillatoriales cyanobacterium
AAAAAGCGCTCCTAGAAATAGGGGCGCTTTTTGTTTGGGAAGAATCAGACTCGGCGGTTGAAACCGCGTCTACATAAACGAAGTCCGCCTCCGCGGACTGAGAAATATACAGGGGTGGAATGTTACTTAGATTGAATGTATTCTTGAAATACAGGATTAATCTGAAACTTCGATCGCCCTCCTACTAACACTTTTTCCACTAAGCCGCGTCGGGCTAAAGATTGTATTGCTTGCCAAAATTCAGATTTGGATAATTCACTGTCGGCTGGTTGTTGTGAAATATCTACAGCTTCATTTTGACTTGCTAACCAGTAGCCTGCCTTTTTTTCTGACATCGATTTACTAATATCAAATTTACTTGCCCTATGCCCGGTTCCCATAAAAAATCAATGAAAAACCCGATACAGACAAATTATTTAGAAGTGTCTGTATCGGGTACAAATTCAACAATTTACCAGCAAAAGTTTAGGATTTTTTGCCAAAAACTTGTTCTTTTATGGCTTGAATTTCTTGACCTAATTGTTGACGGTTGGAAGAACGCAACAAATACCGATAGACAAACCATACGGTATATCCAATACCTATTAGCTCAAAAGTTGGTGCTAACAGAGGAATGTCATTGAGTTCGTCTACTACGCCCAAAAGCACTTTCAAAGAGATAATGGAGGCAAAAATTAAACCGACGACTGTCAGCGGACTTTTGTACTGCTCGTAAAATGCGCCGATGTAAGCAGGAAGCTCTGACAAAATTGAGATCACTTGTTCTTTGATCTGCTGAGCTTGACTTGGAGCTTCTTCGGTGATGGTAACTTTGGTAGTACCGATCGAACTTTCAGTCTCATTACCCACTGGAATTTCGGTGATGATCACAGTTGTTTCTGGTTCGTTTGATGAAGTCATTTCTCCACTCGCAATAGTTTTTGGCTGATTAGCAGCAGCTATTTCAACTGCTGCTACGACTGTTGTAACAGGCGATATTTCGACTGCTGCAACAGATGCTCCGACTGTTTCCACCGTTGGTGCTTGGACTACTGTAACTTCTACTGCTGGTTCAACAGTCGGGGGTTCGACTGCTGTAACTTCCACTGCTGGTTCAACAGTCGGGGGTTCGACGGTTTCTTGCACCGCAGTTGCGACTCCTGAAACCTCTGGTGGTGATGATGGTTCAAGCACCGGGGGTTCGACTGCTGTAACTTCCACTGCTGGTTCTATAACCGGGGTTTCGATAGTTTCAATAGTCGGTGTTGTGACTGTTGAAATCTCCACTGCTTGGTGTTCCAGGGCGGGAGTTTCAGGAGGAGTTTCGGCTTTTGATGTTTCTGGGGTAGGAGTTTGGGCCACTGCACCAACAACGGGTAAATTCAAGTTATTAATAGCTGTTTGTAAGCGGTCTCGATCCGTTCCTCGCTGGTGAAGGATTACCCAAGATTCTATCAGGTCGGGGCCGTGCATTGCGCCGGTCAAAGCCGCTCGGAGCGATCGCATAATTAGCCCTTTGTTAAGATTTTTCTCTTTACTGAGCTTTTTAGTGATTTTCTGAGCTTCGGCCGATGTTAGCGTTGGATGACTTTCCACAACTTCTAGAACCGCAAGCAAAGCCTCTGCTACCTTTGGCTGCTGCAATTGTGCGATCGCCTCTTCTTCGTATTCCACCGTAGTAGAGAAGAATACCTTGCACATATCAACAGCATCGGTTAAGCGCACCAGACTCTGACTAATTAAAGTAGCTATTTGTTCAAGCCAAGAGCGATCGGCTTCTATGTCAAATTCATAACCGGCTTTCTGCCAATAAGGTATCAGTAAATCAGTCAATTGTGGCACCGGCATTTTGTGCAGGTATTGACTATTCAGCCAATTTAGTTTATCCCAATCAAATTTTGCACCAGCTTTGTTAACGCGATCGCAACTAAATACAGCCGCAGCTTCGGAGAGTGTAAATATTTCTTGCGTAGAATCCGGCGCAGTCCAACCCAGCAAAGTCATGTAATTGACTAAAGCTTCGGGGACATAACCCATATCTTTAAAATCAGAAATCGAGGTAACGCCGTCTCGTTTAGAAAGTTTTTGTCCTTGGGAATTTAAAATCAGTGGCGTGTGAGCAAATTCTGGGATTGTCGCGCCCAAAGCTTCGTAAAGCAAGATTTGTTTGGGAGTATTACCGATATGATCTTCGCCACGGATGACGTGGGTAATGGCCATGTCGATGTCATCAACGACTACAGCGAGGTTGTAGAGAGGCTGACCAATGTCAGTGGCGGTGGAAGCCCTAGCAATTACCATATCCCCGCCGAGGTCGCTACCTTTCCAACTAACAGTATCGCGTACTGTGTCGTTCCAAGAGATTGTGCGATCGTCATCAATGATGAAACGAATCACAGCTTGTCGCCCTTCGGCTTCAAAGGCTTGTCGCTGTTCGGGAGTCAAGTTGCGGTGGCGGTTATCATAGCGGGGAGCCTGTTTATTAGCTTTTTGTGCTTCCCGCATTTCGTCAAGTTCGGCTGACGTGGTATAGCAGCGGTAGGCGAGTCCTTTATCGAGGAGAGTTTGGACGGTTTGGCGGTATGCTCCCAAACGCTGGGACTGGAAAATTGGGCCTTCATCCCACTTCATCCCCAGCCAAGTTAGTCCTTCGAGAATATTGTCAGTGTATTCGCTCTTGGAACGTTCTAAGTCTGTGTCTTCTACCCGCAGGATGAATTGGCCGCCTTGATTGCGAGCAAATAGCCAGTTGAATACGGCGGTTCTGGCGGTACCGATGTGGAGGTTTCCGGTGGGGCTGGGGGCTAGACGGACTCTGACGTTCATGTATATTTTGCTTTTAGATTGGGTGCGATTTGCTCAACTAGGGAATCGCTGTTGCTCAGACTATAGATTTTAGTATATTTTGTCGCATCTTGTTGATAGTAGCATTGGGGGCGATCGATCTCAAATTCCTCAGCATCCGAATTATTTATCTCTTTGCTTCTCTTCCTCTGCGTTCTCTGCGTCCTCTGCGGTTCAATCATAAAAAACCGTTAATTCTTGTAAAATACTTATGCGCGTCTGTTTATGTTTCTCCCGATCGCCTTTTACCCATGTCTACTACTCAAACTGAATTCCCCGAATCTGTCGAAATTAAACCTTTACCATCCTGGCAAATTAAGCTCCTATACGACGGTGAATGTCCTCTGTGCGTGCGAGAAGTAAATTTTTTGCAGAAACGGGATGCTGGCAGAGGTTTGGTGGAATTTGTGGATATAGCGGACGATGACTACAACCCCGAAGCCCACGGCGGTATCGACTACGAAACGGCGATGGGGCGGATTCACGCGGTGTTACCCGACGGTACGACGGTTAAAAATGTCGAGGTTTTCCGGCGCATCTACGAGATTTTAGGGATGGGCTGGGTGTATGCTGTGACTAAGTTGCCGATGGTTGGGGCGATCGCCAATTGGCTGTACGGAATTTGGGCTAATTGGCGGCTACCATTGACAGGAAGGCCCCCTTTAGCTACGGTTATGGGCGATCGGGCTAAACGCCTGGAGTGCAATAATCCGAGTCGTTGTCGGGTGAATGACGATACTTAAATTAACTACGGTTGTTGATTTTCGGGCGATCGTAACTGCTCGCTCACCCATTGACGCAAAGAGCGAATTATGGCATTATCATCTTGAGTTTCTGCCATCTGCAAAAGTTGATTGAGCATTGCTACAGAAAGAATCGGAAATGTCGGACTGCGATCGCAGGTAATATATTCCCGGTTTTGCAATTGATAAATTTGTACAGTTTGCGATCGATACCGCCAAACTTCAGGAATTCCTAACTGTTTGTAAATTACAAATCGATTAGAAGAAGGACTGGTAATATCAACTTCAATTATTAAATCAGGTGGCGGGTCGATTGAAATATCAAGCCTTTTCCCTAGAATGCGATCGACATTTTGAATATAAAAACAAGAATCTGGCTCTGCACCTTGTTCTAAATCTTCACGGTTGAGAGTCGTCGAACCAAACCCCTTAATCTTCAAGTCTAACTCCTCTGTTAAAGCTGTAACAATCCGTTTCAGCAAACAGTTAATAATTTCATGCAAGTCTGATGGCATGATAATTTCTAGGACTCCTTGAGAATAAGAAAGTAGCGAAGATCTTTTGTCTCCCATTTCTGCTAGTAAACTTTTATAAGTCTGCCAACAGATATGAAATAATACTACCCGTTGTGTAGTTTTTTGCGTTGAGGGGTTAATGGGCGTAACAATCATATGTTGCTGCTCCTTAATCCTGAGAATGACTCATCAAAGGTTTAAAATTTGTACCTTCGATTTACATTCGATTTACAAGGGAACGGGACAGACGGGGCTCGAACCCGCAACTTCCGCCGTGACAGGGCGACACTTCCAGATCAAGTGCTCACCTGTTTTCAACTGTCCCCGCATAACTTGAAAATTACCACACACCTACTTAAAAGTCAAGAATTAAGAAAAAATAATTGAATCTTGGTCTCGACAAGAAGTGTCAGGCGACTCGTGCCGAACCGGCGGGCCCCACCACTCAGCATCCTCAAACAGATCGGGATACTTATCATAATACCAGCGCCAACAATCTGGCCACCAATCCCACGCATTCCAGAAACCATGCGAAATAATCGAACGCTCCACCACATAACCCTCCAAATCCGACCAGTCTGGACACTCAAAATAACTCTACTGCAAAGAACAAGGTGAAGCCCAACCATACTGGCACATCGTCAAAAAAGTATCGTCAAAACTATATTCAGAAACAGGGACTTCAACACGAATTCCACCAAAAGGCAAGTCAACAAAAGGCAAGTCAATAGCTGGGGCGAACCCCATCTCTTCATGAGTTACATTGATGCATTTGACAACAACCAGATCTTCACCGTCATCATAGGAAAAAATATCAAGCCTAACGGGAAGTGAAACAGCTTGAACTTGGGAGTTTTCAGGCCATCCAAACACTTCATTGCCCTCTTGATAAAGCGAGCCTTTCTGGGACCGCAATTTAAGCGAATCAGGTAATTCCTCGAATTCTTGCAAAATTTCATAAATCAGCCTTACGTCTCCGACAGTTGCAGTATTTATTAGTTTAGTGATAGCCCCTTTAGTGCAACTTTTTGAATAATTGGTATCGGCATCCAGATGTTTCTGAATAGCTGCTTTTAACTTTTGGTCAAACATACACAAAGCGAGGAGCGACCTCGCAATACTACGCTATTCACTTAAATTTTCACTACCTGGGACGCCATCTAGTTCTTCACAATTCGGATCGTCTTCATCGTATCCCCAATAGTTTTCGCACCCAAACACCTATAAAAACCAAAGTCCTTGTCATATTTGATGTCCCGTGAACCACACCGGGGACAATACTTGTCCAGTGTTTTATTCGATTGGATTTTCATTGTACTGTTAATACCTCAATCTTTGATTATTACAACTATCTTACATTCACCGACTGCCAATGCAACCGTGCAGATTCGTATCGCTTATCACTCCCTGATTTTGCAATTCCAAAGATTGCTTGAATAGCTGCATTTTGCGACATACCTTTTCGCTTACAAGCGACAATCACAGATCGCACTTCGGGCGAAAGTGGAGCCATAGGGTCGGGAAAATGCCACCCTACCGGGATAGGATTAAAATCGGTGGAGTCAAGGTGCAGCAAGGATTCCAGGTCGTGAACAGACTGGGGGAGGAGTGGTGGAGAATCGCTAGATACTGGTGGAGCCTCCACCCTAAAATCCATCACCTTTGACTCCACAAATGGAACGATAACCTCGCGCCATTCCCGTGACGAATCAAGTTTTATACGCGCTTTGCCGGAAGCTTTTGGTTGTGTAGACTT
>RDXH01000250.1 GCA_004292745.1 Oscillatoriales cyanobacterium
CGATAGTAAGCGCATTTGAGCAAATTGATGAGCAAGACCTGTGGAATTGGTTTACTCACTGCTGTTATTGCACCTCATCTATCTGAGAAAGGCTATAATACTATTTATCAAAATACAATGGTAAACTTAGGCTAACTGCCGAAAAAGGAGAATAGTTATGTCTGTTCAGATGCAAAGACGGCTATTTACAGTCCAAGAATATCACCTGATGAGTGAGGCTGGTGTTTTTGCCAATAATGAACGAGTGGAACTTATAGAAGGAGAAATTATCCAAATGGCAGCAATTGGTAAACGTCATGCCGCCCGTGTCGATCGCCTCGCACGACTATTTAGCCAGATTTCAGAGTCTCTGGTGATTTTTCGGGTGCAAAATCCGATTTGCCTTAATGATAAATCCGAACCTCAACCTGATATTGCTTTAGTACAACCCCGTGCTGATTTTTATGAAGAATCCTTGCCAAATAGTCAGGATATTTTGCTGTTGGTAGAGGTAGCAGATAGTACGGTTAATTATGACCGTGACGTGAAAGTACCTAACTATGCTCGTTCTGGGATTCAGGAAGTTTGGTTGTGGGATCTTGAGGTTAACTGTTTAGAAGTTTACCGCAATCCCACGGCAACTGGCTATACTTCAATCCAAAAATTTGAGCGGGGAGAAATTGTTTCACCCTTGGCTTTTCCTGATTTTGAAGTGAGTGTTAATTTGATTTTGAGTTAGCCTATTTTAGCATTAGGTAGAATATTATAAGCACAAATAGTAAACTTAGGCTAACTGCCGAAAAAGGAGAATAGTTATGTCTGTTCAGACACAAAGACGGCTATTTACAGTCCAAGAATATCACCTGATGACTGAGGCTGGTGTTTTTGCTCATAACGAACGAGTGGAACTCATAGAAGGAGAAATTATCCAAATGGCTGCAATTGGTACTCGTCACGCGACTTGTGTGCGGCGACTGATCCGACAGTTTCGCCAAATTCCAGAAGAAAGTGCTATTTTGGATGTTCAAAACCCAGTTAAGTTAACAGAACGTACCGAACCTCAACCCGATCTAGTTTTGCTGCAATTCCGTTTGGATTACTACGAAACAGCACATCCAATACCATCAGAAGTTTTGCTGTTAGTTGAGGTTTCAGATAGTACAGTTGATTTTGACCGCAATATTAAACTACCTAACTATGCTCGTTCTGGGATTCAGGAAGTATGGTTGTGGGATTTAGAAGCTAATTGTTTGGAAGTTTACCGCAATCCCACGGCAAATGGCTATACTTCAATCCAAAAATTTGAGCGGGGAGAAATTGTTTCACCCTTAGCTTTTCCAGGATTTGAAGTGAGTGTTGATTTAATCTTAGGTTAGGATGCTTTAGCAGTAAAATCCTTGACATACGAGGAACCAAAAACCCGGTTTCTACGTGAATATTTGTTAAAACATCGACGCTTCTGGAAGAAACCGGGTTTTTTGACCTTAGTCCTACAGTGGCTAGAATATTAGAAGCAAAAATAGTAAACTTAGGCTAACCGCCAAAAAAGGAGAATAGTTATGTCTGTTCATACACAAAGACGGCTATTTACAGTCCAAGAATACCACCTGATGAGTGAAGCTGGTGTTTTTGGCGATCGCGAACGAGTAGAACTTATCGAAGGAGAGATTGTTCAAATGGCTGCAATTGGTAAGCGTCATGCTGCCCGTGTCGATCGCCTCGCAGACTTATTTTACGACAATGTGCGAACAAGTGCGATCGTCCGGGTGCAAAATCCGATTTGTCTTGATGATAAATCTGAGCCTCAACCTGATATTGCTTTAGTACAACGTCGTGCTGATTTTTACGAAGAATCCTTGCCAAATAGTCAGGATATTTTACTGCTAGTAGAAGTAGCAGATAGTACGATTAATTATGACCGCGATGTGAAAGTACCTAACTATGCTCGTTCTGGAATTCAGGAAGTCTGGTTGTGGGATTTAGAAGTTAATTGTTTAGAAGTTTACCGCAATCCCACGGCAAATGGCTATACTTCAATCCCAAAATTTGAGCGGGGAGAAATTGTTTCACCCTTGGCTTTTCCTGAGTTTGAAGTGAGTGTTAATTTTATCTTGGGTTAGGGAGATTAGCTAGTAGTAGTTTGAATATTACTAGCAAAAATGGTAAGCTTAAGCCAACTGTTGAAAAAGGAGAATAGTGATGTCTGTCAAAATGCAAAGACGGCTGTTCACATTACAAGAATATCACCTGATGGGTGAATCTGGCATTTTCGGTGAAGATGACCGAATAGAATTGATAGAAGGAGAGATTGTTCAAATGGCTGCAATTGGTACTCGTCACGCAAGTTGTGTAAACCGTCTGGCGCGGCGATTCAGCTTGATTCCCGAAGATCTGGCTACTTTTGGTATCCAAAACCCAGTTAAGTTAACCGATCGCACTGAACCTCAACCGGATGTTGTATTGCTACAACCTCGCGCTGATTACTACGCCACAGCGCATCCAGTACCGTCAGAAGTTTTGCTATTAGTTGAGGTTTCAGATAGTACAGTTGATTATGACAGAGATGTGAAAGTATCCATTTACGCGCGATCGCTAATTCAGGAAGTTTGGCTAGTAGATTTAGTTGAAAATTGTTTGAAAGTCTACCGTCAGCCAAACCCGAACGGTTATAGTTTAATGCTCAAGTTTTGGCGCGGTCAACAAGTTGCGCCGCTGGCTTTTCCCGATTTTGAAGTAAGTGTTGATTTTATATTGGGTTAGGCTGATTTTTGTATAAAATTTAGATATTTACCGGATAATTGTCATTCGCTGATTCCCTATTTTTTCTTCTTTGTGATATCCGTTACATCCGTTACAAAATCCGTTGCCGAACTTCTTCCTTCTGCTATAATCAGTTTAATTCCTCAAATAGCGCAAGTTTTATGACTATTGCCAAATCATTTGAATTGGAAGTCACCCATCTCCCAGACCACACTGAATTACCAGAGTCGGACGGTACTTTTGTGAAAAATTTTCAAGAACTTCCTCAAAGCATTATTCTCACTGATTCACTCCGACCAATATTGCAACAAATTCATCCTGATGCACGCTACCGCATCGGTCAAGATTGCGGGATTTATTGGCGTTTAACTGACCCTCTGGAACGGGGTGCAGAAGCACCAGATTGGTTTTATGTGCCGAATGTTCCCCCACTATTAAATGGTGAGGTGCGACGTTCTTATGTATTGTGGAAAGAATACGTTGCACCGCTGATTGTTTTGGAATTTGTGTCGGGGAATGGTTCAGAAGAGCGAGATCGAACTCCGCCTCCCGAACTCGGTCAACCAGAAGCACAAAAGGTTGGCAAATTCTGGGTTTATGAGCAGGCGATCCGCGTACCTTTTTACGGGATTTATGAAGTAAAAAAAGCTGCTGTAGAAATGTATCATTTACACGATAATCGCTATCAGCTAATGAGTGCAAATGAGCGTGGCCACTATCCAATTCCTCAGCTTGGAGTTGAGTTGGGAATTTGGCAAGGTGAATATGATGAGATGAATTTACCTTGGTTACGTTGGTGGGATAGTGAAGGTAATTTGTTGTTAATTGGGGAAGAACGTGCGGAAAAAGAACGCCTTCGCGCAGAACGAGAGCGTCTTCGTGCTGGAGAAGAACATCTTCGCGCAGAGGAAGAACATCTTCGCGCAGAGGAAGAACATCTTCGCGCAGAGGAAGAACATCTTCGCGCAGAGGAAGAAAAACAACGGGCCGATCGCCTTGCCGAAAAATTGCGCGAAATGGGGATTAATCCTGATGAAGTCTGAGGTTTTTTTCGGGTGTTAAATGGGGGTACGATCGCACTTTGTGCAACTCTAGAAATATCAGAAATCTGGAAAGTGCGATCGCACTTCCCATCTCCCCATCTCCCCACCCCATCCCCTTATTAAGATTTCCTTAATTGCTTTGAACTCATACAGACATCAGTGGTATTATTAATAGCTTAGCTAGGGGTGCCCGAAAATCCGGGCTGAGAAACACCCTTAGAACCTGAGTCTGGGTAATACCAGCGGAGGGAAGCTGTTTATCAAGGTAATAAGATATGCGTACCGAATGGATCGCTAAGCGTAGCGGGCAGAGCAATGTGAGTCAAATGCACTACGCCCGCCAAGGTGTGATTACTGAAGAAATGCACTACGTCGCTAAGCGAGAAAATCTCCCGGCCGAACTGATCCGCGCCGAAGTAGCCCGCGGACGGATGATTATTCCAGCTAATATCAATCACCCGAATTTGGAACCAATGGCGATCGGCATCGCCTCCAAATGCAAAGTCAATGCTAATATCGGCGCATCTCCCAACTCTTCCAATATGGCAGAAGAAGTTGACAAGCTGAAATTAGCAGTCAAATACGGTGCTGATACCGTCATGGACTTGTCCACCGGTGGTGGTAATTTGGATGAAATTCGTACTACCATTATCAAAGCTTCAACAGTGCCGATCGGCACAGTACCGATTTATCAAGCACTAGAAAGCGTTCATGGTAAGATGGAAAATCTCACCGCCAATGACTTTCTTCACATCATTGACAAACACGCTCAACAAGGCGTAGATTACCAAACTATTCACGCCGGAATTCTGATTGAGCATCTGCCATTAGTCAGAGATCGGCTGACAGGGATTGTATCTCGCGGCGGTGGCATTTTGGCCCGGTGGATGCTGCATCACCACAAACAAAATCCCCTCTACACTCACTTTAACGACATCATTGAAATCTTCAAAAAATACGATGTTTCGTTTAGTTTGGGAGATTCTTTGCGCCCCGGTTGCACTCACGATGCTTCTGATGATGCTCAATTAGCTGAACTCAAAACTTTGGGACAATTAACTCGCAAAGCTTGGGAACATGATGTGCAGGTAATGGTGGAAGGCCCAGGCCACGTTCCTATGGATCAAATTGAGTTTAATGTCAAGAAACAAATGGAGGAATGTTCCGAAGCACCTTTCTATGTTTTGGGACCCTTGGTGACTGATATTGCGCCCGGTTATGACCATATCACTTCTGCGATCGGCGCGGCAATGGCTGGTTGGTACGGCACTGCCATGCTGTGCTATGTAACACCGAAGGAACACCTCGGTTTACCCAATGCTGAAGATGTCAGAAATGGGCTGATTGCCTATAAAATTGCGGCTCACGCTGCTGATATTGCACGGGGTCGTCCTGGTGCGCGAGACAGAGACGATGAACTCTCAAAAGCGCGTTACAATTTCGATTGGAACCGTCAATTTGAGCTATCACTAGATCCAGAACGGGCAAAGGAATATCACGATGAAACTTTGCCAGCAGATATATACAAAACTGCTGAATTTTGTTCGATGTGCGGGCCGAAGTTCTGTCCGATGCAGACGAAAGTTGATGCCGATGCTTTGACAGAATTGGAGAAGTTCTTGGCTAAGGAACCTGTCGCGCTAAGCTAATTGAATTGATTGGTAGGGCGGGCATTTCCCGCCTTACTTAATGTTGTTATATTACAAGGAGTTTGTGCAAAGGAGAATCGCGATGTCCGTTCAACTTCAAAGACGGCTATTTACGGTGAAAGAGTATCATTTGATGAGTGAAACAGGGATTCTTTCTGAAACCGATCGCGTTGAACTCATTGAAGGAGAAATTATTCAAATGGCTGCAATTGGGACTCGTCACGCCACTGCTGTGAGACGACTTAACCGACTTTTCCACCGATTACCAGAAGATAGAGTTATCGTTGATGTTCAAAATCCAGTTCAGTTAAGCGAACGTACTGAACCGCAACCTGATGTGGTATTGCTTCAATTTCGCGATGATGATTACGAAACAGC
>RDXH01000251.1 GCA_004292745.1 Oscillatoriales cyanobacterium
AGCGTTATCTGTACTGCCAGTTTGTTTGTGCAATTGAGGAATCGGGTCTCCGAATTCATCTAACACTTTTATTTGTAAACCAACTGGCAGGTAAACTGCCTCGCCTGATGGATCGATCCATATTTTAGTGTCAATTTCTTCGTCTTGTGGTGTCAGTTCAACCGTCAAATTAACGGATTGATTGGCTCCCAAATTAATCAGTTTTGCTCTTTCTACAGATTCTAAATTTTCTTGGTTCGGCCCTCGCGATCGGTTTCGTTGACTGCGAGTCAATATCAAGGCTACTGGCTGATAGCCTTCACCAAAGATATTTTCATACATTTGTCTGACATAAATTAGCATCGAATCCTGGGTAATTTGCCTTAAATCGCTAACGGTCACTTTCAATAAGCCGCCTAAGCTACCCGATCTGTACAGTTCTTCTATGCGATCGTATTCAGAGCGATCGCTTTCAAAAGCCATCAAGGTACTGCCTTGGTCTATTTTCTGTACTATCAAAGGTTTTTCTACAACGGAGCCGAGGCGCTGGACAATTGCTTGTAATTGCAAGTTGTCTGGATTGTCAAGCTCGATCGTAATGCGCCACCAAACCTTTTCGGTTTCTCGACGCTGTTGAGCAGAGTCTCTTTTAAATCCTCGTTCTGCTAATCGATCGGGAATATCGATGGATTCAATATCTATATCCTCCTCGTATCTGAGAAGAATTCTAATATATTTATAAAGACGATCGGATAACTCATTTTTGGTTTGACCGTAACTTTTATTATAAATAATTGCAATTTCTGAGGATTTTTTGCGAGCAAGTATGCCGTGTAGATTGTCTTTATCGTTGGGAGTAATGCTTTGGGCTTTTTCTATTTGCTTGTAATTTTGTTTTGCTTGACCCAAAGCTTTGTATAGGTCTTCTAGATACCAGTTTTTTTCTGCTAATTCTTCCAATTCTTTTCTGTTCATGTCAGCGAGTCTGTAAAAAAAATAAGTTGAAATTTCCAAAAAGTATGACTCCTGTCATATCTCGTCATATCGCGAGTAATATTCATGCCTCCCTAATCTAGCGATCATAAATCTAGTGGAGTTGGAGACAAGAGTATGAATTGCAAAGTATTGATTTCACCCCTCCTCATCTGCTCGATCGCATTCGCCAACATAAGTCTGGTACTAGCCGCAGTTTCAGGTGCTTCAATCGCTCGAATCACCCTTGAGTCAGCCACCAATAACATGATATCTCGAATCTGTATCGACCGATACGGAAATGAATACCCCTGTCCTTGATTCAGGTTAAACCTCAAATAACTGCGATCGCACTTAAGTAAAATCCACCTAAAAAACAAAATTCCCCGATACCCGACTTCTTTAAGAATTCGGGTATCTCACAGAGCGATTCCCTAGGGGATAGCTACGCACGCGCGTACTTTACCTTTAATTAGAGCCACCTAATTGCTTCAGATGCTGACGAGCCTTACCAATGTAAACATCTTCATCTCGCTCATCCGACTTAGCATATTCCAGAACTTTTTTCCAAGCTTTCACAACTTCTGCATCATTCCCCAGATTTTCTTGCACTTGAGCCATAATGCCATAAGTTAAACCCCGAACGCTATCTAGTTTAACAGCCTCTTGCAACTTAACCAAAGCTTCTTCATAGCGTCCTTGTTCCTTCCAAGCCCAAGCAAGATAAGTTAACAACCCTGCTTTGACTATTTTGTCATGCTTAACTTTCTCGGTTTCCACCAGCTTTAAACCGTGTCCGATTTTTTCAACAGATTTATGAAAATCTTTATATTCAATAATGTACAAACGGGCCAAATTGCAATAAGCAGCAGCAAATCCTAGGAATGCCGCCTCCTGATATAGTTGAATAGCGCGATCGACTATTCCCGCTTCTTCATACATCAAGGCCTGATTGTAATAAGTTGCTGCATTATCGGGATTAATTTTAATAGCTAGATCGAAGTGTTTTCTAGCTTCAATTAATTGCCCTGCTGTTTTTAAATTTAAGCCTCGATTATTAGCATCCTTCGCCAAACCTAAAGGGGTTATTGGATCTTGAATTGGGCGCAATTTAGAAACCTCTGGCTGTTTGACTTTCCGGCGTTCCCATTCTCCCTGTGTCTCTTCTTTACCAAATAGCCAATCCCGATTTTCTTCCTTACATCGAGAGGGAAACTTCAGTACAAAACACCACTTATCAGAGCCAGTAATTGTTTTGGAATTCGTTACGCCCCGCTTGTCTTCCATGATGTTCAATTGTTTGAGACAGTGAAGGGCATTGCGGATTTGCTCTTTCTCTAAATTTTTACCCCATTTCTGTGTCAGCTCAACCAGATCCTGTAGCCTTGTCTTTTTCACCCACAGATCAGTTCCTTCCCAACGAGTATCGATATATTTTTGAAGGATGTCACAATTCTTGAATTTTTCCAAATCCCCGTCAGTAAAGCAGTGTAAAACCTCAATTAATAGCTTTGCACTCTCTTTACCTTTCTTCCAGTTAAGATTCCGACCACTATTCTTCTGCATGAGCTAATCCAGAACAAGGTTTGACAAACCTTGGGACTCCCAAGGTTAAATTGCAAGGTTTATGTTTTCCCAAGCTGCTAACCGCGATTATACCAGGGTTTCAGCCACCTTGGAAAAATTTGCTTGGGGTAGTTTAACCCTTTATCGTAAGTGGGGTAAGTCAAAAACCCAGTCCTTGACTGGCTTTTGAGAAAATTTTTAATTCAGTTCGATTTGCATAACTTTGAGGTGGGTGATTATGGATCGCATAGATAAATTCAGGTTGAAACTGGAAAAATATTCCGATCGCAGTCCCCAAGACGAGCGGTTATGTCAGCTAATTTTAAATATCTGCTTGCTATCACGGGATAATCCTCAGCGTCGAAAATTAGTCGATCGATTATTTCGGCAACTGCAACTCTCACCAAAATTGTCAAAAGTTTCTCATCCCTATTATTTACAAGCCCAGAATAAAACTTGGCTATGGTTAAACAAGCACCTTCACGAGTTTAATCCCCAACGCTCTCCGATTCAAGCCAGCCTCGTCACTTGGGTGAACGGTCATCTCAGGTATCGAATTCAAGATTTATATACTTCCAAAAATCGCAAAAATCAAAACACACTTCCCTTAGAGGATTTAGAAACCAGTGGATTTTATGGCTGTTTGGATGCTTTAGACTTGGAAATCGAACGGATTGACAGAGAAGAAAAACAAGCTTTAGTACGGGATATAGCCAATTATTTCCAGGGAGATCCACAACAGGAACTGCGCAACAGTCATCCTCGCAACCGTCCCGACTGCAACTGCCAAATCATTGCTCAAAAATTACTTTTCGATGAATCGCCAGCCAAAATGGCAACCATCGCCCGCCAGTTGAATATCAATGAACAAACTATTCACTCTTTTTGGAGGCGTAGAGGATTTTCCAAAATCAAAAAAATAGCGGTAAAAATTGCTGAAAAATACCCGGAAGTTCTAGCTGAATTGTGATTGAATTTAAATTTTATTTTAAGTCGCCGCCAATTGAATTGTCTGCTCAGTAAGTCCACCTAATTAAATGCAAGATCCAAATAGGTCAAAAGCTTACTGGCTTGCTATTCTTCCTTCTTCCTGAATTTCCCCCCTTGGGGGGGGGTAGGGGGGGGTGACTTCTTCCTTCTACTTAGTATAGCAGTCGCCTTAACATCCAAGGCGGTTGCTATAGAAACATATGAGACGACAGAAAGCAGTAGCCCTAGGGCTGCTGCTTAATTTGCTTTGGCTATGTGGCATGGATGGGCGATTTACCTCAGTAAAGATACTGACTTACTAGGCCAATTAGCCTAGATTTTTGAGAGTTATTGCTGATGCGATCGATGTGAAAAAATGATATTGTTATTGTTAATTATCCGCGGGGTAAATAAATAAAACTTTGTGAATAATTAACGGATATATAATGGCATTTTTGCCAGAGGATATCCCCACATTTTCCCGAGCTATCAATCAATACAGGAACTGCATCATCATGGCTACAAATTTTAACCCCAATCGTGTAATAGTCAAACTGAGACCCACCACAAATTCAACTCAAATTACCAGCTTGCAGGCAGAAATCGGAGTGACCAACGTCACCAAAGCTTCACAACTTGGCATTGACATTTGGCAGATTCCTTCAGGAAAGGTTGAACAAACAATATCCGCTTATAAGAACGATCCCCGCATTGAATACATAGAGCCGGATTATATCATCACCCTTGAGGATATCCAAAAAACGAGTCCTGCTCAAGAAAAATTAGCCACAATTACACCCCAAGCCACAACTCCCAATGACCCTAGCTATACCCAATTATGGGGACTCAACAACACAGGTCAAAGTGGGGGAACAGCCGATGCAGACATCGACGCCCCGGAAGCCTGGGATATTCAAAAGGGAAACCCCAACTTAGTTATCGGCGTTATTGATACGGGGGTTGATTACAACCACCCCGACTTAGTGGGAAATATCTGGACAAATCCAGGGGAAATCGCTGGAGATGGCATTGATAACGACAATAACGGATATATAGATGACACTCGTGGCTGGGATTTTGGCAATAACGATAATAACCCAATGGATGTGAACGGACATGGTACCCATGTTTCGGGAACCATTGCCGGAAAAGGGAATAATGGCGTTGGAGTGACAGGGGTTGCTTGGAATGCCAAGATTATGCCACTTAAGTTTTTCAGTGATGCTGGTTCGGGCGATACATCCGGTGCGATTTTGGCAATTAACTATGCAACGGCGAAGGGAGTCAAACTTACTAACAACTCTTGGGGTGGCGGAGGCAACAGTCAAGCCCTATCCGATGCCATCAATAGCGCCGGACAACAGGGAGCTTTATTTATTGCTTCGGCGGGTAATGGAGGCTCTGATGGGATTGGGGATAACAACGACATAACGCCTCATTATCCTGACGGCTACAACCTATCTAATATTATCTCTGTTGCCTCAACCACCCGCACCGATGGACTTTCCTCTTTCTCCAACTATGGAGCCACCAGTGTAGATTTAGGAGCGCCCGGATCTGATATCTATAGCACCACACCCGGAGCAAATTATGCCACTTACTCTGGGACATCGATGGCGGCTCCCCATGTCACCGGGGCGGCGGCTTTGCTGTGGTCTCAAAATCCCACTTGGACAGCACAGCAAGTTAAAGACAAGCTGATGCAAACAACTGATCCTATTTCCGCTTTGAGTGGTAAGACGGTTACAGGGGGTCGGTTGAACATTAACAATGCTTTAGCCGGCTCTACCCCACCACCATCGACGGCTAATGATAACTTTGCTAACCGGATTCTGCTAAGTGGCGCACCTGTGAGTACCACAGGCTCAAATATTGGAGCCACCGGAGAAGTAGGTGAACCTATCCAAAATGGGACAACTAACTCGGTGTGGTGGTCTTGGACTGCACCCAGTAGCAACACTTTTGTGGTAGACACAAAGGGCAGTAATTTTGATAGTTACTTGTCCATTTTCACAGGGGCGGCGGTTAATAACCTAAGTCTGATTAGCTTTGATGATGATGGAGGGGGGAGTAACACTAGCCTGATCAGCCTGAATGCGACAGCCGGGACAACCTATCAAATTGCTGTTGATGGTTATGGCAGTAATACCGGTGCGATTCAACTTAATATTGCTACGACTGGTGATACAACTGCACCCACAGCCAGCAGTTTCACTCCCGCTGATAATGCCATAGGGGTTGCAGTTGGTGCTAACTTAGTTGTCAACTTCAGCGAAGCCATCCAAAAAGGCACTGGC
>RDXH01000405.1 GCA_004292745.1 Oscillatoriales cyanobacterium
GGTTATGTTTTCCTCGTCAATGTTAGCGAGGCTTGTCGTGCCGGAGACACTTCCTTAGCTAAATAAAGATGTTTAATCTCCGGCGACAGAGCTACAGGCCCGAAAGCACCCGTAGGTGTCGTGACCCTGCTAACGTAGCCTAGTTAAAGGCTTAGACTGGCTACCTTGTCCACTTTTGTCCAGTGATTAGCGGATAGCACATAATGCGATATCACCACTTCCCCAGCCCACCGCTGAGCCTCTCGTCAGTCTCGAACTAGGTTTTGTGTTTATTTAGATGATTCAAACTTTAACACTGACAGCTCTCTCAGCCTTGCAGCACAGATGCACTTTTGCTTTATGCACCTTAAATTGATAAGGTACACCATCTTAGTCGATTTGTCAACATCCTAAAGGGATAAATAACACAACGTAATTAAACGTAAAACCCTCGCATTGTTAAATACCCGACTCATTACCCAAGTCACGTAGCCGATTGCGAAATAGCTCGATCGCACCTACTTCCTCGAACTCCACTTACTAACTTCTTCATCGTCAATAAAAAACTTATAATAAGTCGAACCCTTGACAATTACCCGAATCACATTGCTCTTTTCCCTTTCACTTTCAATTGTCACCTTCCCAAACCCAGTTTCTTGCCAAGTTTCCTCCAGAATCTTCTCAACCTGGTCAAAAACTTGTTTAACAGTATGTCTTTTAACGTTGTGTGATGATGACATATTTGGTTTCACCTTCTGATTAGATTTAGATTGACTACCGTCGTTCCCTACTTCACAAGCCCCATATCCTTCTTCATCCTCAATCAAACTCATCAATTGTCCTCCCTCAATATTAGTCTCTATATATATTTCGGAAATGACCTATCTTTTTTACGCATAATTGCAGATTTTGTAACAATCATTTACACGATCGCCCTATCTCTCACTATCTATCCCAAAAACTTAATTTAGTTTTACACCCAAAAACCGGATTTCTTACCTAGATGCTGCATTTCAGCCTTCCACTAGAACCAAAAACTCCGGTTTCTGTAATATTTACACGTGACATACTCCCACATCAAATCTGAGTACAGATTATGATGTGGGCTTCTTAACAGCCCGATGAAGGGTATGTAAGATTTCCTTGATGGTACTGT
>RDXH01000406.1 GCA_004292745.1 Oscillatoriales cyanobacterium
TCCCCAAATACCATCTTCGTCCACGGAGGTGGACATTGTTTGTGTAGACGCGGTTTCTAACCGCCGGGGCCTCCGCAACCCCAAACTTGCATTCCCCCCCGACTTGCATTCCCCCCACAAATAATGTAAAATATCCCAAACATGGGTTGTGAAACATGAACGAAAAACGCCGCGAAACCTATCTCACTCTAATTCAATCTCTCCTCAACTCCCCAGAAGACGAACAAATCGCCCTCCTGCAACAGCATCTCGAATTATTAGATGATGGTTTTGCCCAATATTTGCGAGAGTGGGCAACTCAAACTCTCGCAGAAATGGAGTCAGAGGAAGCATCCAAATTTGCATCAAATATTTATAGTTTTAATATTGTAATTGGTGACTTTCCACTAGGAAGTCGGGCAAACAACTTAGAAATTGCGATCGCTTGCGACGAAATAGCATTAACTGTTTGGAATCGCGACGATTATGCCCAAAAGTGGGCGATGATTCAAAACAGTATGGCTATTGATTACAGAAACAGAATTAGGGGAGACAGAGGTGAGAATATCGAAAAGGCGATCGAATGTTATGAAGCTGCTTTAGAAGTTTACACCCGCCTAGCTTTACCTCAAAATTGGGCAATGACTCAAAATAATTTAGCTATTGATTACAGAAACAGAATTTGGGGAGACAGAGGTGAGAATATCGAAAAGGCGATCCGACTTTTTAAAGCTGCTTTAGAAGTTCGTACTCCCACAACCTTACCTCTTAGCTGTCTGAACACAGCGCGAAACTTAGGCGATTTAGCATTTGCAGAAAGTTTGTGGGAAACAGCCATATTCGGCTACGAAAAAGCCATCGAAGCAGTCGAACAAAGCCGCGAGTGGATTGCCTCCGAAAACCGCAAACGCGAAATCATCGGCGAAAACCTCAACGTCTACGAAAAAATGATCCAATCCTGCATCAACCACCAACAATATCACAAAGCCATTCAAACAATCGAACGCAGCAAATCCCGCTACCTAGTCGAACTCTTCACCAACGTCCAGATGTATCCGCTCAATAAGTAGGGGTAGCAGAGAAAAAAAGTAAGCAGAGTAAAAAAAGTGTGATCAAATAGGACACATGACGCCAAAGACTATTTCACAAG
>RDXH01000252.1 GCA_004292745.1 Oscillatoriales cyanobacterium
GCATCTTTTTTGGCCAATGATGAATGTCGGCAAAAATTGTATAATCAGCGTTTAGGAATTATTGAGGAACCAGTGGTGGCTGCTGCGCCCTCTGTGGTGATTCAAAGTGAAGCACGTTTAGTTGAGTTGGCAAAGACTTATATTCAAGCTGGGTGGGAGGCGATTGATGACATAGTTGAGAGGTTTGGAATCTTAGATTCTGGTTTCATGTATGCGATGGAAGGTGAAGGCTATCGGTATGGTGGTTCTAGCGATCAGAAAGGAATTCCTACATTGCTTGACTTATTGCGCGATCGCCGCCATAAAAGCAATCAATTGCGGGCTGCTGAATTATTAGGTGGCGTTGGGGTTGGAAATCAGGAGGCAATTTCCGCACTGACACAGTTGCTGCAAACTACCCAAGATGATAACGATATCTTGAAGCGCCAAGCTGCTCTGAGTTTAGGAAAACTTGACCCCAAGAATTCCGCTGCGGGGGTGAGAATTGGTAAGATTATGGAATTAACAATACAGCTTGATACTGTTCATGTTGTGCTGCAAATAACTCTGTTACCTCAAGGAACCGATAAAACTAATATTGAGTTGCGGGTATTGCCCGTGCCATCAACAACATCGAAAACTCTGCCGCCAAATCTCGAATTAATTATCCTAGATGAAGAAGGCGAAGTTTTCTGGAAAGAAAAGGCTCAGAATTCTAGAAAGAATATCCCCAATTATGAATTTACGGCTGCTGTCGGCGATTGTTTCCAGGTAAAAGTCGCTTGTGATGGATTTAGCATCACAGAGGATTTCATCATTTAGTTCAATTAGTATCAGAAGGTAAAAGGCGATGAGCAAGCTCGTAATTTTGGAAATACGCAATCTTGATAGAGACCAACGCTATCCTGTCACCCTCAGAATCGGTGATAGCATTAACTCTATGAATGTTTCAACTCATGGGTACTTACCCCCAGCTCAAGATTTGAAAAAAAGCTATGACCATTTTAATACCTGTCGAAGAGATTGCGATTTAGGTTATTCTAGAAAATTAGAGCATATCAACAAGGGTAAAATTGTACATTACGCGATTAAAGAATTAGGAGATTCCCTAGAAAATAATATTAATAGTTGGCTCACTTTTGGCGATAATTCTTTTCAGCCAATTCGAGATCAAATTATAGAAGTATTAAGTCATGAGGAAGGTAAGGTCAGGTTCATTATTCAAACAGATGATGTCGATTTATGGGGTTTACCTTGGCATTTATGGGAGAAATTTCAACAGTTTGAAGTTGAACCTGCGATCGGTAGTTTTCAGGCAATATCCAATACCCAGTTAATTAAATCTCAACATACAATTAGAATTTTAGTAATTTTGGGATATAGTATAGGCATAAATACTGATGCAGATTTGCTGTTATTAAAGCAATCAATTGTTGATCTTAACGCCGAGATTATTACCTTGGTAGCTATTAATAGTACCCAGCTTAATCAGCAGTTATGGGAGCAGAATTGGGATATTTTATTTTTTGCAGGTCATAGTTCCAGCAAATATGATTACAGTCAAGGTGAGTTGGCTCTGAGTGAAACTGAAAGTATATCGATTAAAGATTTAAAGTATGGTTTAGAAAATGCCATTAAGCACGGTTTGAAATTAGCAATTTTCAATTCTTGTGATGGCATGGGATTAGTAAACGAACTGGCTTCGCTGCAAATTCCAGCGGTGATTGCCATGCGAGAGCGAGTGCCGGATGAAGTCGCTCAGAAGTTTTTGGAGTATTTTCTACAGGCATTTGCTAGAGAGAAGAAGTCTTTGCCGGACTCAGTTTTGCAGGCGCGGAAAAAGCTGCACGGGATGGAGGGTGAATATCCTTTTGCTAGCTGGCTACCGATGATTTATGAGCACTTGGCTGTGGAGTCTCCCACTTGGGATGAGTTGCTGAGGGGGAATGAGGAAGAGCGACAACGTGTTTCGATTTGGCACAATCTTCGCACTGTGTTGGTTGCTAGTGTGTTGGTAACAGGTGCTGTGATGGGAGTGCGATGGATGGGATTGTTAGAACCTTTAGAATTACCTGCTTACGATCATTTAATGCGGCAACGCCAATCAGAGGCGATCGATCCGCGCCTTTTAGTTGTTGAAATCAGTCAAGAAGAGGTTGATAAGTATGGTGGCTATCCGATCAAAGAATCTGCTTTAGCAGAAATCATCAATAAAGTAGAAAAATATAAACCAGCAGCCTTGGGCCTCAATATATCCCGTAATCAACCTAGAATCAAGGATAATCGGGATATCACAGCCCGTAAAAATTGGATAAAAAGTTTTCAAGAAAATCAAAATTTTTATACTGTTTGTTCCTACCAATCTTCAGCGGGAGATTATGCTCCACCTCCTGAATTTTCTCCGAAACAATTAACCGAGCAAGTAGGATTTGTCGATTTTTTTGATAATAATATTCAAGACAATAAATATCAGACAGTACGTCGCCAACTATTATCCTACGATCCCAATTATTTACCTAAATCTTCTAAATGTAGTACACCCTACAGCTTCAGTTTTTTATTAGCATTTTCATTTTTATCATCCCAAAATCTACCATTACAAGTTAATCAAAACACTAAAAATTGGCAATTGGGCGGAGTGATTTTTAATCGCTTAGCCTCACACACAGGAGGTTATCAAAGCCTCGATGGCAATAGTAGCCAAATTCTCCTCAACTACCGCGCCAATCCTCGGCCGGCAAAAATAGTTTCGCTGACAGATATTGTAGAGGGAAAAGTCCCAGAAAGTGCCATCAAAGGTCGATTGGTCATCGTCGGCTATACTGCGGGAGTAGCTAGAGATGATTTTAATACTCCCTATGGTCCAATGCCAGCAGTATGGATTCATGCCCATATGACAAGTCAAATTCTTAGCGCCGTGATGGATAATCCAAAACGACCTTTGTTATGGGATCTACCAAAGTGGGGTCATCTGCAATGGGGTGATGCAGTATTTGTTTGGCTATGGGCTCTTACTGGCGGAGTGCTAGTGATATATGTTCGTCCCCGGCTGCACTTGACAATAGTCACTTGTGCTGCTAGCTTGCTCTTATATTATATTTGTCTTGCGATTCTTAACCAGGGCGGATGGATGCCCCTAGTTCCCTCAGCCTTAGCTTTCGTAGCGACTGGCAGTGGATTAGTCATCCATAAAATATCTCAAAATCGACAGCCGGAATAAGTATCCTGGACAAAAACCTAACAACTAAATCCAAATGCGTCGGCTATATTTCCAACTAGCTTTTGCTATCATTATTGCGCTGGCGATTATCACGATTTCTCCTATATCTGTACAAACCTACAGTGCGATTTTTTTGACCCAAGCCCCCCCACCACCTCCTCAAACACCGCCACCACCACCACCACGGGATAATCAACCAAGACCCGGAACCGGACTTGACCCTACTAATCCATACTG
This sequence comes from Oscillatoriales cyanobacterium, assembly GCA_004292745.1. Classification (GTDB taxonomy): domain Bacteria; phylum Cyanobacteriota; class Cyanobacteriia; order Cyanobacteriales; family Microcoleaceae; genus Microcoleus; species Microcoleus anatoxicus. Next base: position 3,437 of record RDXH01000252.1, read on the forward strand.
CAAAAAGACAAGTAAGCCAATTACCGCTATTGTACCTATTAAGAATCCGGTATACACGACTTCTGAATATCCAACTTTTTTGTTCTATATTCCCTACAATCCTGAAGATGTAAACTCAGTCGAGTTTTCCCTGGTAAGTAGAGATGGAAAAAAGACAATTTATCAAGCTGCTATCTCTTTGCCAAAAACACCAGGAATTATTAGTGTTAGCCTGCCAAAATCTCCAAAATACACTATAGAACTCTCTAAGTATTATCGTTGGTACTTCAAATTAAATTGTGAACCTTATACCCGATCTACAACTGACCTGTACGTGAGTGGGTTTGTCGCGCGAGTACCACTTACCTCTGAACGCGAACAGCAAATCAATACAGCAACACCTGATATTTGGTATGATTCAGTCGCCACTTTAGCTCAGCGTTTGCTTGCAAATCCTAAAGATGAAACCTTGAAAGTTCAATGGGTTAAATTATTAGAATCTGGTGGATTTAAAGAGCTGGCGGAAGAACCCTTAGTTGGTAATGTGCAACTCTTGGAAAAATAACTCAATAAAGGTTATATCAATTCCGGTTACACCGGAATGATATAGAGGACACGGCAGTGCCGTTTCCCTACAAGATTATTTTGGGTAGGGACACGGTACTACCCATTGGTGTCAACTTAAGGTCAAAGTTATAGTCCGACAGGGGTCGAAACCGAGTCTCACATAGCGCAAGTCCTCTCAAAGAGGACTGAAGAATTAGTTGAGTTGATAGGTATTGGTTTGGGGCAAATCTTCAGTCAGTTTCAACTGACTTTGGCTATGAGACAGGGGTTTTAACCCCTGTCGGAGTCGCGGGATGACTAACAGACACGGGGCGGGCTGACAGCTTAAGTTGACACCTATGGGTACTACCGTGTCCTAATTTCGGCTAATAATTCCGATGCAACCGGAAACGATATTAATGGGGGTTATCTTTTTCCTAGGGTTTTGTCTCCTGGATTGTTTGATTCAATCCTATGAGATTACAGCCAATTACCAACAATAACATAAGGTGCCCAAAAATGAGGTTCTTGGTCTTCTTTTGCTTCAAAGTAGGCTTTTTGAGCATTGTGAAGTGCTTTTGCCCTTGTCATTCCGGGTTGACGCAACTCTTCATAAAATCTCACTATAATTTTTGTGTTGACTGCATCTTCTGCTACCCACAAACTTGAAACGGTACTGCGAGCTCCTGCCCGTATAGCTACTCCCGATAGTCCTAACACTGCTCTATCATCCCCCTGTGCTGTTTTGCAAGCACTGAGCACCAGTAACTCGATCGCTCGAACATCCTGTTTATTACCCCTCTTAATCAATTTATCCAAATCGTTACTTTTTAACAAGGTTCCAAAAGCAACAAGAAAAGTTTTTTCGGGGTCAGAGCTAAACTGACCGTGTGTTTTGATATGCAGAATGGGGATATTAGCCAAAGCCAACTCTTGTTGCAGGTTTGTTAGAGTAAAGTCTTCATTCAAAAATCTTTTGCTGGTTGCTACATTTTTTCCTATTCCATCCAATTCTTCTAATAATTTTTGGATTTTTTCAAAATTCTGACCTTCTAGTGTCTGCGGTAAATCTACACCTCCTAGCAACACTTTTAACTTGCTTGATTTTACTTGATTCCAAGGTTTAGGTTCGAGAAGCTGCAAACCGGGAACTAAAGCAAGAGCATAATCTTTTTCCATTAGATACTGATCTGAGCGCTCATCGTAAAGAGATCCCATTGGGATTGCCTGTAATGGTCTGTCTAAGATAAATACTAATGTTTTTACATCTCGATCGCTTTCAAGCAATGATTCTATTGGTTGTATCAGCCATTTATACAGTTTCTTTGATTCTATTAAGACTTCAGGAGTATTACCTGGTTGAATTAAATAGGTTTGTAAATTTTTGATAGTATTTTTCACCAGTGTATTCGGCTGGTAACTCTCCCGATACTCCAAGTCTTTTTTCCCAGGTAATTTCAAGATAATTGCTAAACGATTTGGTAAAATAATTGCATGGATAACTGCTGCTGTTGGATCGTATTTATCGGCGATCGCATCAATCTCTTCTGCCTTATTCACCACGACACAACCATCTCTAAAAAAGTTATCCAACTCAGCCACTTGAAGCGCCTCGATAACATTACGGGCTTGCTTCAACTTCTCCTGACTAGGCTTCTCTCCCTGCAATAACAAATCCACCAATTCCCGATAAACAGGTTCTATTTTATCGCGAAAATCGAACTGTCCATCCCGACTAATCGGCACCAAATCGTTGCGTAGCGACTGTAACGTACCGGCGCATTTAACTGAACATTCTGTGACAACAACAAAGCTTGTTCCGTACACTGTTGAGCCTCCAGCCACTGCTGATTTTTTTCATACACAGTACCCAAATTGCCCAAAGCATAGGCTGTTGCCCTAAAATCGCCCAAATCCCTAGCCAATGCGATCGCCTTTGCGCCCAATCTGCCAACATCTCCCCAAGACACAGACTCAATATTTCCCAGCACACTTTCAGCCACAATCGCAGAATTTGGCAAACAGTAGTTCGATATTTTTTCGGAATTTAAGTTAGACGAATTTGAAACATTATTAGGAGTTTCTAGTTGATTATTGAGCTCAACTAAACTATTCATCAAACTAACTTCCGCATAAACTAGCTTGTGACTTCGCGGCAACTTACTCAATTGAGACAAAATTTCTAACCGTAATTGTTGGATTTCCTTTGCATTTCCCGTAAATTCACTTTTGGGCTTAACTAAAAGATTTAATAAATTCAATTGTGCCTGGACTTTCACAAAGGAATTATTTGCAGCGAAATTCACTGCTTTTCGATAGTAATTTATAGCATTCTGGTAATTTCGATCGGGATTGTTATTATCAAAATCAGACAAAAATTTGTTTCTGTTTCCCAGAGATTGGTAAGTATTACCTAAACTGAGTAAAACCAAAGCTTTTTCTTGAGGATATTCGTCTTGAGTAATGACTCGTTCTACTTCTTCCAGCCACTGTTTTGACTCATTCAAATAGCCAAGCTGTCTCCATACATCGCCAAGCAGACGCGCCCCGGTAATTTGGATATTTTTCAAAGTTGGATTTGGTTCGGATTCAATATTTTTAAGGAGACGCGCCTCGGTAATTGGAATAGTTTGTAAATTTGAGTTTGATTCGGATTTGATACTGTTTTTAATTGGTTCTAATTTTTTAGTAATTAACTGTTGACAATCCTGACTAGGAATGGTGAATTTTTCGGGATTGTTTGATGCGATAACTGGGATAAGTGCTTGGCAAGCTTGCTGATATAAACCTAATTCTTGTAGGGTTTTAACTTGAGAAATTAGGCTACGTTTCCAGCCTAAACTATCCTTTAATTTAACATAAATTTTCGTTGCTTGTTGCCCGGTTTTCAAAGCAAGATTGATTTGTCCTTGTTCCCATTGCCCATTGGATTGAATATCGAGAATTTGGGCGATCGCCTTTAATTCCACTAATGACTTTACCTTAGACTCTTCCGGTAACAAACTGCGACTTTTGCCGATCGCACTATTTGCCTCTTCCCAACGCCCCAACTGTTGATATGTCAACGAAAGATTACTCAGGGCGATCGCCTGATTCAACCAATCTCCCCCCACCTCAAAACCCGCAACAGCTTGCCGCCAATACTTCGCAGCCTCTGGGAAATCCCCGGCGGCATAGCTGGTTCTAGCTAAATTTTGCCAGATTTGGGGCGATCGCGACTCATTCCCCATCCCTAAATTGCCAGGAATTATACCAATTCCGGTTGTATCGGAATGATTTAACCGCGAAGGCGCGAAGGACGCGAAGGAAGAGAAGAGAGAGTTTAATAATTCCGATGCTAACGGATTTGATATTACTGCCAAATCATCCACCTGTTGCCAACTCACTGGAGAATTTGACACCCCACTTTTTGCCAAATTCGATATAGATTGAGCTTTGACATTGACCGTAAAAAATGCTATAAATCCAGCTAAAACTATTATAGTAAATAGCCTCAGACTGCGGCGAAATCTGGGGAGCATCCCGATTTTGTAAGGGCGAAGCATTCCGGCTCTAAATTTATGGCTATCGCTAATAAATTGTCTGCCGGAATGCTTCGCCCCTACGAATATATTTGCAAAACACAGACTTCGCCGGAATCTCTGACGAAATGGTCTCAAAAAGAGAACCTGGATAGAACCGAAAAATGTAAACCTTTTTCTTGCCATGTTCTCCCCCTCGAATTCACATCAACTAAAGGAATACCCCAATAAAAATTGGCAGACATACTATCACCCAATTCCCACCGCAAACCCGTACCAACCGACAGTAATAATTGACTATCTAAGCTGTCTCTACCCGAACTATTCCAAACCGTACCAGCATCAACAAAAGGGGCAATTTGTAAAACTCCCAACCCTCGATCGGACCTGCCAACAATCGGAAACCTCAACTCCGCCGATGCCGAAATCCCATTATCAGCCAACAGAATATCCTGGCGATAACCTCTGACACTATTCCCACCCCCAATCCCAAATTGTTCCAGAGGTAAAAGCGTCCTATTCGCCAATTGTACATCAGTTTTTGCCACCAAAAAAGTGTCTCTCCTGAAGCGGCGAATCCACTGTCCCTGTCCCCGCCATGCCAAAAATCGGCTGTCAGGAGCTTCGCTATTAACAGTAGCATTAAACGCTCCCAATCCCAAACTAAATTGAGAGCGCAAAGCCAACAATTCATCATTGTTCCGCAAAGTCCAATCTTGAAAAAACCTGACTGCGAATATTCCCGTGCGCCCTTTGGCATCCGCCCCCGCAGAAAGGGGGAAATCTTCCCCTAAAATGGAAGTGCCACTTTCCCGTCTAGTTGCTGTCACTCCTAGTGCTAATTCTTGTCTGGGATTTCTCAATATAGGTTGACGGAAAGTTAGGTCAAAATATTGTGCTGCTGCTCTGATATCAACTTTTTCAAAGGGTTTTTCGATGATGCGATTTCCGGTAATACCTGCTGATAAATTAATTGTGCCGTTGTGAGGATTTAAGGGCAAAGTATAGCTGAGGTCAAAAGCATTACTACCGTCAGTATTGGTGTAAGCCAGACTCAAGCCATCCCCTTTTCCTAATAAATTTGCTTCGGTTAGTTGTAGTTGGCGGCGGAAACTGCCGATGCTGGGAGCCCGTCGATTATCTAGCAGCAATGCAGCACTAAAGGTTTTTTCCTCCTCGAATTTAACTTCTAGGGCACTTCTCTGGAAATCGGAACCGTGTATTAATTCAGCAGAAATACTTTTAATTAAGGGATCGAGTTGGAGTAATCGCAGGGCATCTAATAGGCGAGATACTTGTAAAGGCTGGGAGGCCATATCTAAACGGCTGCATATATAATTGAGATTGAGGCGCTGTTTTCCTGTCTTTCTTCTGACTCGAATTGATTCTAAACCACCTTCAACTATTTTAATGATAACTTCCCCAGCAGCGCCTCGGTTTTGTAACCTTTGATTTGGTTCTTCGCTAGTGCTAGGAATGTAGGCAAAGGAGTTGATATATCCTTTGTCGTTATAGAGTTTTGTTACTTCGGAAATCAGTTGCTGCAATTGGGGAAATGTGATTCTGTTAGTATTGCTATCTAATTTTAGAAGTTTATTACTAATTTCTTGTTCTAGGGTTTTTTGACTGAAAACTGTATTACCAATGAAGCGAAAATTAGTAACGGAGATTGCTTCGATTACTTCATTGGTTTTGCTATCTTCTGGTGTTTGAGTTGTGGGAGATTGCGGTTCGGCCGATCGCACTGAGAGCGGACATTCATAAACCTCACTGGTATCGGAATTAGGTTGAGTTTTCCTTTCTTGTAAGGCAGGAGTTGGTTTAGGCTGGGGTACATTTGGCTCGGAAGGGACTGTTTGCGGTGCTAAAGGTTCCGAGAGGTTAGGAGTTTGAGTTGCGATCGGTGTTTGTGCTGTGATATCAATTCCGGTAACACCGGAATGATATAGAGGAGACGGCAGTGCCGTGTCCCTACCATGATTAATTGTAGAATGATATAGAGGAGACGGCAGTGCCGTGTCCCTACCATGATTAATT
>RDXH01000253.1 GCA_004292745.1 Oscillatoriales cyanobacterium
CCATGAATTCAAACGTCAGCTAGAATACAAGGCTAAAAAGTTTGGTTGTGAAATAATCATTGCTGACCGTTGGTTTCCCTCAAGCAAAACCTGTTCAAATTGTGGACATATACAAGATATGCCACTAAAAGAAAGGACTTACAACTGTGGAAGTTGCGGTCATGCGATGGACAGGGATTTGAACGCAGCAATTAATTTATCGCGGTTGGCTAAATCGTGAAAGCTTACCAAGGGATAACCGCTCCCATGCTCCCGTTGAAGTAAGAAGCAAATGTCTAGACAAGTCTAGGATTTGTATAGCAGAAAATTGCCCTGTTGCGACTGTCTGGCGCCTTCTACCTGAAATCTTGCACCATTTTTGAGAACAGGGGCGACGGCCCGCACCACCAAGAAAGCTGCATTTTATCTGACGAGTCAAGTCTGCTCAGATTGTGGTTTTAAATGGGGTAAACTCGATCTAAAAATCCGATCGGTTCAGTGTCATAATTGCGGAACCGAACACCATTGAGATGAAAACGCAGCCAAAAATATAAATAAAGTCGGGATAGGCCATTGCCACGACTCTAAACGGACGCTGAGGGGACGTAAGACTACCTTTGGTAGCAGACTCCGGTGAAGCGTCAAGAATCACCGCGCTCATCTGCCGGTGAGTATGTCAAATTTTGCACTATTGTTCAAAACAGGCTTTCGGGCTTGTGGCACAAAAAAACAGAGCCCATCTGCATTGGGCTCGATCGCTAATTTTGCCCCTGGCACTTGTCCCTCTTAATATAAGCAAAAATCCCTAATCTAAAAACACCATGCCGATCGCCATTCTAGTTCTAGTGGAAGTTTTAATTGTCATCGCACTATCCAGACTTGTCGGTTTGGGATTCCGGTGGATCAAGCAACCTCAAGTCATTGGAGAAATCGTAGCAGGAATTATGCTCGGCCCGTCTCTATTTGGTTTGGTTGCGCCAGATTTAGCAGCAGCAGTTTTTCCAGCCGAAGCCGTCCCGTTCCTGAACGTGCTATCAGAAATTGGGCTAATATTTTTCATGTTTTTGATTGGTTTGGAACTGAATCCGAAGTACCTCAAAAACAACTTAGACACAGCTATTTTGACTTCCCATGTAAGTATTTTAGTCCCATTTTCCCTGGGAAGTTTGCTAGCACTGCTACTGTATCCGATTATCTCAAATAACAGCGTTTCATTTACTGCTTTTGCGCTGTTTTTGGGGGCGGCAATGTCAATTACAGCATTTCCGGTACTGGCCAGAATCATTACCGAACACAACTTGCAGAATACGAAATTGGGGACTCTGGCCCTGACTTGTGCGGCCGTGGACGATGTGACAGCTTGGTGCTTGTTAGCAGTGGCGATCGCGGTTACTCGCACTAACTCAATGGTTGGCGCTTTGCCGACAATTTTTGAAGCCTTAATTTATATCACTTTCATGCTCACAGTAGTCCGCTGGTTCTTGCAGCGGCTTTCCAAGCACTACAATCGTACAGGCCGACTAACTCAGTTAGTATTGGCCGGAATTTATATGGGAGTTGTAGCATCAGCCCTAATTACTGAATGGATTGGCATTCACTTAATTTTCGGTGCATTTTTGCTGGGCGCAGCTATGCCAAAAAATGCTGGATTAACCAGAGAATTAGCTCAAAAAACCGAAGATTTTGTCTTGATATTTCTGCTACCAGTATTTTTTGCTTACAGTGGTTTGCGAACGGAAATAGGTTTGCTCAATAGTCCAGAATTATGGTTGCTGTGCGCCGCAGTATTAGGAGTAGCAATTATTGGTAAATATGTCGGAACCTACGTGGCAGCTAGAGTGTGTGGCATCAATAACCGCGAAGCTTCTGCCCTGGGATGGATGATGAATACTAGGGGTTTGACTGAACTAATTGTGCTGAATATCGGTCTTTCCCTGGGGGTAATTTCGCCCATCTTGTTTACGATGTTAGTGATTATGGCTTTAGTTACAACTTTTATGACTTCGCCACTATTGGAGTGGACTTATCCCAAACGGCTGATTCGGTTAGATATTTCAGAATTTAGCTCTGATGATTCAGAATTAGAAAATTCAGTAAATACTGGTAACAGCGAAGAAACTGATACAAACTTGCTACCAACTTATCGAATTTTAGTACCAGTTGCTAATCCCAGCACCCAGAAAGGTTTGCTGCAACTGGCCGTAGCACTGGCGCAGTCGGCGGGTAGGGGTGGTAGCGATTTACAGTCGGCGGCGGTTCATCCTCTGAGTTTGATAGAATTAAGTGAGGATTATGCTTTTGGAAGTACCCCTGCGGAAGCCGATCGCATTATTCAAGAGCGACACTTGAAACTAGGAGAATTAATTGAGAGTTTGCAGCCTCCAGAAGCTAGACAATTGGTGCATCCGATCGTTCGTGTGACTAAAGATGTGGCGTGGGAAACTGCACAAATTGCCGAAATAGACCGGGCGGATTTAATCTTAGTAGGATGGCACAGACCTACTTTTAGTAGTAACCGTTTGGGAGGGCGTGTCGGTCAAATCCTGAGTACGGCCAAAGTGGATGTAGCAATTTTTGTAGATAGAGGGCGGGAACGGTTGAATAATTTGTTAGTGCCTTACGCGGCGAATATTCACGATGATTTGGGATTAGAATTGGCGCTGAGACTGTTAGTTAATAGTGAGGAGCGACGTTTGACGGTATTGCGGGTGGCTGCTGATGGTGAATCGGAAAATGAGCTTAGTTATGAGTTTAGGCGAGTAATTGAGCAGTTGCCGGTGGAGGTGCAGTCACGGATTGAAACTCCGATTGTGGAAGCTGCCGAGCCAATTCAAGCGGTGATTGCTGCTTCTGCTCATGCTGATTTGACGATTGCGGGTACGAGTCGCGAGTGGGGAATTGAGCGTCAAACTTTGGGGGCGTATACTGATGAATTGGCTGTTCAGTGTCATTCTTCGTTGCTGATTGCGCGGTGTTACGTTAAAGTGCGATCGCATTTGGCTTCGGTACTTCCTCAAAGGTAGTTAGTTGACAGTTGACAGTTGACAGTTGACAGTTGGCTGTTGACTGTTAACTGCGTCGCCCTGAGCCCTTCGGCTACGCTCAGGATAAACGCAGTCGTTGGGTTGACTGTTAACTGTTCCGAAAGCAGTTGTTACGTTACCTATTACCTATTACCAATGCCCAATGCCCGATGCCCAATGCCCAATGCCCGATGCCCAATTCCCCATACCCAATTCCTAATTCCCAATTCCCCAAATAAATTATGAGTCATTTCAACATCAAAACATTGGCATTTTACGGTATTGCGATCGCCTCTGTCACATTGTTATTTAAAGTAGTAACTGCCTACGGAGAAACTAATTTGAAAGCTGCTCCTGCTATTGCCGGAAGTTATCGCTTTGATGCTAAAAATTTGCCCAAATGTCTCAAATCAGATGATTTGGTATTGACAATAGAGCAATCTGGTGTTTATCTAAGTGGTAATTTGAAGTCAAATAACAGTTCTGTCGATCGCCAAAAAACTACTCCTGAGAAACCCACTCTAGCTGGCAACTGGGAAAATCAAGGATTGAGTTTGTCCGGTGCGGTGCCCAATTTAACAGGTTGTGGCGAGTCAACAGGTGGCAGTAGTCAAAAGAGTTTGGTGAAACTGCGAGGAATGCTCGAAGGAGAAAGCCTTAAAGGAAAAATTAGTCTGGTTGAAAATGCAGTGGCTACTGATTTTACTGCCGAAAGGGTGAAGAAAGGAGAGCAGCAAAAAGAACAAGGACATTGATTTGAGCGCCTGTTGCCCCATTTTCCTAGTCCGTAATCCTGGGAGCATGGAAGTCTGGGAGTCGATCGCCATGACCAGTTGCTGCTAGATTGAAAACATTGATAAAAATAAAGTACCTCATCGGAGTCCTGAGTTGAGAATTTCTCATGCCAGAGACCCCGCTTCCCCGTATAGTTTGTTTGGAATAGATGTTGCCGTGATCGTAATGCCGTCAGAAACTTCGCTTGCCGAGTCAAACCCTTTGATTTTGGACAGTTTGCCAGATTTGTCGCCCTCCGATGGCGGATGTCCACGCCGCGCCAGATTGCAAATTGACCTGATGTTGTTGGCGATCGAAGCCTTGTATCTCGGAGGTGCGGAAGAAATGCTGGCAGTCTCAAAAGAACTGGAATTGGCAGGAATTATCAAAAATCGGGTTGCCCTGTGGCTGCTGCGTAATACTAACCCCCTGCGTCGCTATACCCAACGCCGCCCCCTCACGGCGCTGGAGGCAAAAGCGCTGGTGGCGATCGCCTGCAATTTGGCGCGCAAGCTAACAGCGACAATTCGCCAGTTGCTGCTAGACTCCCAACAGTTACGCTCCAGAAATCTCCCATTTAACCAGCACTTACCGTTGGCGGAGTATTTAGAACGGTTTCGAGCTCACTTTCGATCGCGCATGAACCCGAAGCGATCGCTAGTGGCAGCTTACGACTCCGACGAGAAGCTGGACGAACTAGCTTTGAACTTGTTGAGCAAACTGCTATTTTGTACTGGTACAGCCGGAATGCAGAGGTTTTGGGTGAGTCTGTTTGATGGAGAAGTTGAGTAATGACTATTAGGCGTCAGTACAGTTTGCCAAATTGCACCCTAGTTCTAGAAGGGTTGAGCGATGGATCGGTGGCAAGCCAGTTAGAAATACGGCCGGTGCTTTCGATACTAATGAGCGCTGAATGCTATTTGAGCGGTCTCACCGAGCCCCTAACGGGGGGACGGGATTTTTTTGAAAGCTTGGTGAGGGTTGTCAGTGGCTACGCTCAAGAATTTATGAGCGGAGTCCATTATCCCGATCGATATGACCCTAATTCAGCCCTGGTGCAGTTGCACAGAATTGACGGGAATTTGCATAGATTGACCATTCTAGCTGGGCCATCCGAGAGCCGAACCCAAATCGATCAAAAAACACAACCCTCTGCTGAAATCGATTTAACCACGGTGCAGCTATTTGATTTGGTAGAGGCGATCGACCAATTTTTTGCCGACACCCAGACACTGCCAGAGTTATCGCTGCAATTAACCCCTGTTTCCAAGCGCTACATCAAATCAGCAGAACCGGTAGCGCAGCGGGTGTTACCTGCGGCGGTAGGGGTGTCGAGTTTGGCTTTAGCTGCGATGGCGTTTTTCTTGGTACCACTGCCAGAAGTCCAACGCCCCAGAGATCCGGTGCGTCAATCCAATGCTACGGGCCAGAATATCGGCACGCCGAATCCGGGTGCGGGGACACCCAATCCCAATCCCACGCCCGCAGCAGAGGGTTTGCTACCAGAAGATCGTACTAAGTCAGCTATATCGCCGGCCCCAATTCCCACTCAAACTCCGGGTGAAACACCAAGCCCAACTTCCAGTCCCATTTCTACTGCTAATGCTTCGCCATCCGTTACTCCCACACCTGTTGCTGAAGGTTTGCAGGAGGCGGTGGGAGTTCCGATTACCGATCGGGCAAAAATTGAGCTGTTGAATGGCAAACTGAGGGAGGAAATTGACGGAGTTTTGAAAACGAAGGCACCTGTGGAACGGGAGTTGGTTTATCGGGTGAGTGTGGCTACCGACGGTGCGATCGTCGGTTACAAATTACAGAATTCTC
>RDXH01000254.1 GCA_004292745.1 Oscillatoriales cyanobacterium
TTATTTAATGAGGTAGGAGACAATCAAACAGGGTTTAATCTCGATCGCCAGATTCAACAACTTCTCACTGTATTAGAATCGAAAGAAAAACTGCTGACCTTTGTACCGCCAGAAAAATTTCAAGGAACCACTATTTTTGAGGGACAAGTCAATAAGTCAGATAAAGTTATTGCCTTAACCGTTGATGACGGGCCATGGCCGGAAACGACGGCACAAATGCTAGATATTTTTCAGCAAAATGATGTGAAAGCCACATTTTTTTGGATAGGTAAATCTCTGGAAAGTTCGCCGGAAATTGCTCGGAGAGTTGTAGCCGAAGGTCACGCGATCGGCAATCATACATGGCATCATCCCTACGATCCAATGGATGCGGCGACTGCTGCTGACGAAATCGATCGCACCGCCAAACTGATTTACGAAACAACGGGAGTTAAGACAACTTACTTTCGCCCACCTGGGGGAGTTTTGAATAATGGCTTGGCCAAGTATGCCAAAGAGCACAATTATTCTGTGGTAATGTGGTCTGTAACTACAGCAGATACCGATCGGCGGGCTCAACCCGAAGCTTTTGTTGAGAATGTGCTCAAGGGTGCGAAACCGGGTGCGATTGTGTTGATGCACGATGGCGGGGGCGATCGATCTCGTACTATTAAAGCCTTACCTGATATGATTGCTGGTTTGAAAAAGCAGGGATATCGGTTTGTGACGATTCCTGAGTTGCTGGAAATGCCAGAGCAACAAGCGTAGCTCAAACCATGAGAATTCTCCCATAATTGTGGAACAGGCATCCTGCCTGTTCTTCACGGACTGTTTAGTTAAACAGACTCGAATCCCTCCTACGGCTGCGGTAGGAACGTCTAAATAGGCGATCGTTTCTGGTTGGAGGGGGATTTTTTTAACCGCAGAGGGCGCAGAGGACGCAGAGAGATTTCTGAGATTATTTTTTGGTCGATACGCGATCGTTTCTGGTTGGATTGGGATTTTTTTACCGCAGAGGGCGCAGAGGACGCAGAGAGATTTCTGAGACTATTTTGCGATCGAGAGGGGAATTGAGAGGTGCTTTTATGAATGGAATTTGCACGTTAGCTAATGATACAGTTTACGACCAACTTGTTGCTTTGCTCAACAGTATTGAAGTTATTTTAGGTTCAAGTATTCCCGTTTGTATTTATCCTTTCGATGACAAAATCCAGCAAATTAAAGGGGAAATTGTTAACCGTCCCAATGTTTTTATTTATGAAGATAGCGCTTCTATTGAGCGATGGGACAAATTTATGGAAGCTGCTGCGCCAGAGCGTTTGAACCGCAAAAAGTTTCGGCTTTACGGCGCACACCGACGCTTTTGTGCTTTCGACGGTCCGTTTGCAAAGTTTATTTATATGGATGCTGATACTTTGCTGATGAATTCCCTTGATGCAGTTTTTCGGCAGTTAGATAAATCGGATTTTGTAGTTTATGATTTTCAATTTAGCGACCCTACTAAAGTCTACAACATTAACTCACCCAAACTGGTTAAAGTATTTGAGCAAAAGCGGATAGAATCGGAAATATTTTGTTCTGGATTTTATGGCAGTAAGCAAGGATTTTTTGAGCAAAATACTAGAGCATGGCTGGTATCTCAACTGCAATCTGGCGATGGGGAAATGCTCTATGAAGGTGCGGGAGAACAGCCTTTGCTCAATTATATGGTGATGAAAACTGGCATGAGTAGTTATAATTTTGCTTATAGTTTACCGGAGGATGCAAAAACTGGGTGTTGTGTCAGTTCTCAACATTTTGAAGAGCAAGATAAAATTTTGTATGATAAGGGAAACCGACTGACTTACATTCATTATATTGGGGTGCCGCCGGATTTAATTCGGAGAGTTTGTGCGGGGGAAAATATTGATTTTCCCTATCGCGATTTGTTTCTGCATTATCGCTATCTCCGGGAACCCTCCCAGAGTCCAGTTTTTCGGGAAGCGCCGAAGTCTTATACTGAGGTTTCTAGGTCGAATTTGTTAACAAGGGTATGGAGAAGGTTGAGGATAAATACATGAATCGCGGTATTTATATTGTGGCGAACGATCGGGTGATGGAAAGTGCGATCGCACTTATGAACAGCATACGTTTGTACAATTGTCAAGTACCAATTTTTCTGATCCCCTTCGATGAGAATTATCAGCAAGTCGCCGCCACACTCAGCCGTCTCCACGGAGTCCAATTGTTCCCAAATCTGGAGTTTGTCGAACAGTTTACCAGAGAAATTGGGCAAATATTCGATCGCAATTTTTTGGCCCTCCCTAACAAAATGCGAAAACTCGTCGCCTGGTTTGGCCCTCTCGACGAATTTCTGTACATCGATACCGATATCATCGTCTTTGAAGACATCGCAGCCAACCTCAACAAACTATCGGAAGTAGACTTTTTTTGCTGCGACTACCACCACCTCAGCGAAAAACTGCGGAATGTATTTTCACCCATTGTCAAAGCACAAAATATTTTCACAGATTCCGAACTTCAAGATGTCTTCAACAGTGGCTTTTGGGCTTCGCGGAAAGGAACTATTTCAAAATCGCAAATGTACGAAATATTGCGCGAATGTTCGCAGCATCGAGAATATTTCGACTTCACTCAAAATGTCACTGACCAACCTATACTAAATTACCTGATTCTTAAACTAATTCCCCAACGCTGTAACCTGGTGAAATCGACCGAATCAGAACCGGGAAGCTGGGCTGGTTCCAAGCATTTTCAGGAAATAGATTATGTGCTTTATGACAAAGGTAAAAGGTTAAAATATATTCATTGGGCCGGAATACCGATTAAATCTGGTAGTCCTTACTGGAAACTGTGGAAACATTATCGTTATCTGAATGAGGAAAAACCAAATTTAGTGCAAAGAATATTTCGCTCCTTGTAGGGATAATATTGTTTGTAGGGAGGGGGCGGGTTTACGAGATAGTTAATTTTCCCCATAGATGGTTGGTAAAACCCGCCCCTACGAGGTCACAAATTAGATAATAACGAATCAACCGAACCTGATATATATAATTTATTTTAAAAATATGACCAATGGTATTTATATACTAGCAAATGATGTGGTTTTCGACCACTTAGTCGCCTTATTAAACAGTCTGGAAGTGAACGGGGCAAAAGATATTCCAGTTTGCATAATTCCCTATGATGAGAGACTGCACAAAGTGCGCGTAGAAATTGCAACTCGTCCTCATGTCACCTTGTTTGAAAATACCGATTCAATCATGTTTTGGGAAAAATTTGCCACTCAAGTTTGGCAAACTCATGGGAAAGCTCAAAAAGTGTGGAAATCTCAAGGTTGGAAACCAGTTCAATGTTTGGAAATGCACCGAAAGTTATGTTGTTTTGACGGCGATTTCGATAAATTTATCTATTTTGACGCAGACACTCTGTTAATGGGAAATCTGGATTACATATATCAAAAACTTGATGACTTTGATTGGGTAGCTAACGATTTTCAATACAAATCAGACCTCAATTATATCTTTGATTTATCCTCTCCCAAATTGCCACAAATTTTAAATATTGACCAACTGCAATCTCATACTTTTTGTGCGGGTTGGTTTGCGTCAAAATCAGGGATTTTAAATCGTAATAATTGCTCTCAATATTTAGAATATTTAACATCAGGAGAAGCGGAAATTATGTCCTTGCGGGGGGCTGACCAATCTTTACTTAACTATTTAGTAGCCCGCAGCCAAATCTCTTTTTACAACTTTGCCTATGCTCAACCAGAACAGGTGACGGGGAATCATTGGTCTTCCCAATTTGATGTGAAAGATAATGTTCTATACGATAAAGGACGGCGGCTGACTTATTTGCACTACATGAGTATTTCGGCGGCCAGAATTAATAGATTGTGTGCTGGCGAAGATGTGGAGATTCCCTACCGAGATATATTTCTGCACTACCGTTATTTGAAGTCGCCGGAAACCCAGCCAAAACTCACCCCTCCAAATTTGCTAGTTCGCTTCCACAGAAATCTCAAAAGTTGGGGAAATCAAAAAGTTAATAATGTTCAATTTAAGTTGCGGAATTTCTGGGATAAATAGTATAATATCAAATCCTCTCATCATCGTAATTATTAATCTCTCTCTCTTCTCTTCCTTCGCGTCCTTTGCGCCTTCGCGGTTAAATCATATCAAATCCAGTTGTATCGGAATGATATAGAGGACACAGCAAAGCCGTGTCCCTACTTGATAAACCGGTCAAAAACCCGGTTTCTGCATCAATATCTCTCGGATATAGCGACGATTTTTCCAAGAAACCGGGTTTTTTGGGTAAGTGTTATAGGATTTAACCGTACAAAGACTGAATCCACTCCCATTCGCGCCTTAAACCTGCTTCTAAACTAACTTGTGGCTGATAACCCAATATTTTCTTAGCTTTAGATACATCAGCGCTAGTGTGTCGCGCGTCACCCCGCGCCGTTTCGGTAAAATCGATCCGAATGGGTCGATCGACAATCTGCTCTATTGTATCAATAACTTCTTTCAAAACCACCCGACTTCCCCCACCAATATTAAAAACTTCCCCCGCAGCTTCTGCAACCTCAGCCGCCGCTAAATTAGCAGCAACGCAATCGCTGATAAAAGTAAAATCCCGCGTTTGTAATCCATCGCCAAAAATAGAAATCGGCTGGTCCAACAAAATCGACTTAAAAAACTTGTGAAAAGCCATATCAGGGCGCTGTCGAGGCCCATAAACAGTAAAATAACGCAGCGAAGTTGTGGGAACACCAAAATTCTGATAATAAAGCCCGCACAAACGTTCACCAGCTAACTTCGTAATTCCGTAGGGAGAAACGGGCTGGGGACAAGCATTTTCACTCGTGGGGAAAGATTCAGCATTTCCGTAAATTGAGGAAGAAGAAGCGTAGACAAACTTTTGCAATCTTGGTGCATTTTTAGCAGCTTCTAACAATACTTGGGTGCTGTTAATATTGCGTTCGGTATAGCTGCGAAAACCCTCGCCCCAGCTAGCACGAACTCCCGCCTGGGCGGCCTGATGAAAAATCACCTTAGCATCGGACAAAAGCGATGACCAATTTAGAGACAAAATATCTCCTTCCACTAATTCAAAACCAGGATAGTTTTCAAATCGTGCAATATTCTTACGTTTTAGCGAAGGATCGTAATAATCGTTGAACTCATCAACACCTATTACTGTCTCCCCTCTATTTAAAAGAGTTTCTACTAAGTTAGAACCAATAAATCCCGCGGCACCTGTAACAATAAAAATACTCATTCTATTTTAGATTTTAAAGCTTTTACAGAAATCATTGAATAAATTGCGAGTCTCTTCTCCCTCTAACTCTGCGCTCTCTGCGTCCTCTGCGGTTCAAAAATCATCTAAATTAATTAGGCTCAAATATTAGAGAAAAATCAACCCCCTTTTTTTCATCTAAAAAGGGGGGTAATTGTTAACTATCATCCTTCATAGGAATCTAAGTCAAGGGCTTGGGAGCCTCCCCGTTCTAACTCCAACAAAAGCTTACCTAACTGTCTCCAAATTAGCCAGCCGGTGAGTA
>RDXH01000035.1 GCA_004292745.1 Oscillatoriales cyanobacterium
GTGAATGCGAAAGTTGGTTGATTAGTTGCTAATGCTAGCGGCAAACTTAGGATAGAGTACATAATTATTCACCCCCTTGTGACAGCGATCAACCTGGTTATTTCTAATCTAATCAGGTGGCTATTTGAGTTGGCGAGTGAGTTATTCGAGAATTCATCGACTTTTCATCGACTTTTTATCAACTTTAGGGACGGTTAGCAGTCAATTTAAGGTCAAATCCGCAGTCCGGCAGGGGTTTAAACCCCTGCCTCAAAGCGAAAGTCGGTTAAAACCGACTATTGATTTGAGATTTGAGATTGAGAATTATTGATTTGAGATTGAGGATTAAGAAGTTGATTTAATTGGCTTTTTAGTCCTCTTTAAGAGGACTTTCGCTATGAGACAGGGAATTAATTCCCTGTCGGACTGTCGGACTTACAAACGATATCGGTACAGCAATCGACTTTTCATCGACTTTGGGACGCTTGGCATTTATGATGGTTCCAGTGTCTCGATCGTTATAAACAATGCCTCGATCGCTCAGGCTGCGTCTCCAGTACATTCCCACAGTTAAATCGTCTCTGCTGAGAAATGGCTTTCCCAGTCAGAAAATTCTGGCTGAGGATTTAGGGATAGCCCAATCTACTGTCAGTCATTTCCTAAATGGCAAACCTGTGGATTATGCCAATTTCATCGAAATTTGTCGCGGATTGAATCAGGAATGGCGCGATATAGCCGATTTTGAGGATAAATGCGACTCTGTGGAAATACAGTCGATCGCAGCCAAAATTGCGATCCTCTTCGAGGGCTTCGCTAACGCCCAATCCAGTCAAAACAACACCCTGGTTCAACAATTGCACCAAGCTTTGACTACCGCTAGCCACCAAGTATTTTTAGTTAATAACAGCAGCGATTCCAGCTCATATTTGAAAATTTGCGATTATTTAATACTGATAATTTGCGAAGAATATGCTGCTAGCGAAATGATATTAGAACAAGTCCAGCTAGCCAAAGAATTACACAATTTAACTGCTAAAAAACTAGCTATTTTACCGATTTGGGTTGAATTAAATGCACCATTTTCCTTTGATTTATTAAACTATTTAGCAGGAATTCAGTCTTGGCAATGGCGGTGTGTCCGCGACTCATCTCAGTTAATATCAGAAATTTTGACCGTAGTTAAAGAAGGTCGCATATCCTTAAATGCTGACCATGAATTAGCTGTCAAATTGAGCAAAATTACTAACACACAACAAGCAATAATTCAACCTCTACCAGCCGCAGCACCAGAATTGCCGGGAGGACAAGTAGATTTAGCTTCTCGTTTTTATATCGATCGCCCTCCCATTGAATCTCGCTGTTATGAAACCATTGTCCAGCCTGGAGCCCTGATTCGGATTAAAGCTCCCAGACAGATGGGCAAAACTTCTTTAATGGCGAGGATTTTGCATCATGCAGAACAGCAAGGTTGTCGCACCGTGGCGCTGAGTTTTCAGCTAGCAAATAGGAGAGTTTTTGCGAGTTCAGATACATTTTTGCAGTGGTTTTGTGCTAGCATCGGTCAAGAATTGGGAATGCTGGAACAGTTGCCGAAGTGTTGGGAATTAGCAGATTTGATTGGTAGCAATCAGTGCTGTAAGGCTTACTTTGAACAGTATTTGCTGTCGGAATCATCACCGCCTTTAACTTTGGGTTTGGATGAGTGCGATCGCCTATTTGAATCGCCGGAAATTGCCGATGATTTTTTTGGGTTATTGCGGGCTTTGCACGAAGAAGCAAAGCGGCGAGATATTTGGAAAAAGTTTCGCTTGATTGTGGTGCATTCTACGGAAGTTTATATCCCGCTGGACATGAATAAATCGCCGTTTAATGTGGGATTGCCGATAGAATTGCCGGAGTTTAATTTGCAGGAAGTGCAAGATTTGGCAAAACGGCACGGATTGAGTTGGAGTGCTGCTGAAGTTGCAGAATTGATGGGTTTAGTAGGCGGAAATCCTTATTTAGTGCGGCTGGGAATGTATCATATTTCGCGTCAAGATGTGACTTTAGATCGGTTAGTGAAAGAATCTGCAACTGAAGCGGGAATTTACAGCGATCATTTGCGCAGGCATTTGTGGAATTTAGAGAAATATGGGGAATTAATGGAGGGGATGAGGGAGGTGACGAGTGTTTCCCAGCCAGTGCGATTGAGGTCAGAATTGGGGTTTAAGTTAAATAGTATGGGGCTGGTGAAGTTGGATGGAAATCATTGTATTCCGAGATGTCGGTTGTATGAGGAGTATTTTGGCGATCGACTAAATGGCAAATAATTCTTACAAGACTTACGCAACGGGCCTTGCGAAGATCGAATTGGTGTTTACTTAAGACTAAAAACCTTGAGAAATCTCGTTTTTCCCGATCGTCTAGATCCCCCTCGCATCCCCCGAATCGTTGCGGGGACTTTGAGAGCGCTTCCAGTCCCCCCCTTGTTAAGGGGGGCTAGGGGGGATCAAAGTCGATGAGAAGTCGATGAGAACTCACTCATGTTCTCAAATAGTGACGTGATTTAATAGAAATATGGTAGAAAGTGCGATCGACCAGGTTGGCAAATCCTCAGTCCAAGGTCAAAGAGGCGCTACCTCAAAGCCGAATCTCGCACATCTCCTAAGACAAATCATCGTCTAAAAACTTCTCGTGTCAAACATTTGGAGAACAACTATGCAACTCGAAGAAAAGCCTGAACTAAACCAAATTAACCAAAAATCGGAAGCTTTGGTAAAAACTTATCAACCCGATCGGCCCATCACAGAACCTAAATCTGTCGCCAAAAATTATCAGCCAGATTTGTGGCCAATAAAAAAACGTAAATCTGTGGTAGTAAGGTTACTGAAAATAACTTTTCTGTATTTTCCTTTGGGTATAATACTTTCTGTGATAGTTGCTGCGATCGCCATCCCTGATGTGGCGAGTTGTGGCGGCAATAAAGCGAAGCATTCAGAAGCTAAGCAATATGTTGCCTCAATCAACAAAGGTCAACAATTTTATTATGCAGAGAACAATACATTTTCCAATTCCATTAGTCCCTTGGGTCTCGGCATTAAAACTCAGACCACCAACTATAACTATTCAGCCATAGCTACCAAAAATGCTGCGTTTAGTTATGGGGTAGCCCGCAGCAATAATCTTCCTAGCTATGTCGGGGCTGTATTTTTAGTACCTGTTTCCCAAGCAGCTAAAAATAAAATGACGACTGTATCCATTATCTGTGCAGTAAATTCTCCTGGGAATACCAAACCTGCTAATCCGATCCTTCTGAAGGCTGTTCCTGTCTGTGCTTCTGGTACAGAATTATTGATGAAGTAAATATCGACATTAATCAGCATCTCATGTTACTTGAAATTGTCAAAGGTTTCATCATCTTAGCTGCCATCTTCATTCCCCTAGAAATAATCTTTGCTTTACACAGTCAAAAAGTCTTTCGTCGCGACTGGAAAACGGATGTTATCTATTTTTTCATTGGTCACTTTATTGGCAAAGCAACAGGTGCTATAATTGTGGCGATCGCCTTTTCTCATTTTCCTCCTATTGTCAACCTAGAACTGCAAAACACAGTAGCATCTCAACCTGTTTTTTTACAATTTTTAGAAGCAGTTATCGTTGCAGATATGGGATATTACATTGCTCATCGGCTACTACATGAAGTACCTTGGCTGTGGCAATTTCATGCAGTTCACCACAGCATTGAACACATGGATTGGCTAGCAGCAGTGCGGGTGCATCCCTGCGACCAAGTATTTACGAGAATCTGGCAAATAATTCCCCTATATTGGTTAGGTTTTAGTCAAGCAACTTGGGCAATCTATGTTCTTTATTCGGCTGCGATCGCCTTTTTAATTCATGCTAATATAAAATTCAAATTTGGGATGTTAAAATGGTTGATAGCAACGCCACAATTTCATCACTGGCATCACAGTCAAGTTCCTTTCGTACCCAACAAAAATTTTGCTGCTCAGTTTCCTTTGTTAGATTTGCTATTTGGAACTATGTATATGCCAGCGAAAAAAATGCCTCATAAATATGGTATCTCTGATTCTATACCTGCTGGATATGTCGGACCAATGTTTTATCCATTTTTAAGGATGATGAAAAATGCTAAATCTAAATTTAAAACAAGGTATTAATCGCTATTCTCGCCTGTTGCTGGTAATTATGGGATTTGGCTTGATGAGTGTTGCTTCTTTGAGTGCAGTTGCCCTATTTAATCACATGGATATTCCCACTTTTATTGCTAGTTTAAATACCAAACAAGTAACTGTTGCCGAATTGCAGGAAGGTAAGTTGAAACCAGTGATTTTGATCGATGTGCGATCGCCTGAAGAATACGCCGAAGATCGCATCGGTGACAGTCCGCTGGTTCCCCTAACTGATATTGAGATGGGGTTCGGGGCTAAACAGGTTCAAGCCATTGTCAAAGCTAGAGTTAAATCCGATCGACCTCAGCCAATAGTTGTACTGTATTGTGCTAGAGGAGGGCGATCGATTAAAGCATACCACAAATTGGAAAAAATTGCTCAGTATTCCCAGCAGATTCCGGGAAATAAGACTCAACAAAATCAGGATATGCCCTTTAATTTTGTTGTCCTTTCCGGCGGTATCAAAGCGTGGCGACAAGCAGTGCCTGCTCAAAAAGATGCCATGATTTTAGGCAGAATTACTGGGGCACAGAAAGCAACTATCAAAAGTAATTAGCTAAGAATTAGCATAATTTAGGCGAGTACAACAAGGGAGGTGAGAGATTGATTTAATTTTACGCTTGCATTACCTAGGGGATAAGTCAAATATCTATCAAGAGAAAGGTGTATTGGGCAAACAGATTAGCTATTTTGAATAGTAGTAGCGGCAATCCTCAGCAATCGGTAAAGATTGGCTGTTTGGGTCAAGAGTAAACTGATTAAAATTAGCATAATTGGATTTCATGCACAGCACCCTAGATCTATCATCAAAAACTGAATCGTCGAGTCTGCAAAAGCAACAAATAACAGCTACAAACTACGAAACAGCAGAGCAGCAATTTGTCAACTTGTTAGATGTTGATGATTTAGACAAAACGGTGGTGGCAAAACCGTTAGTTGTCAGTGACTTGGAAAGTGCGATCGCAGTGGCTGTTCGATCGGCTTACCAGGAATCCTCAAGCGATGATGCGGCACACCGCTTTTTGCAGCGGGTGCTGTACCGCATCAACAGACTCAACTTATTTTGGTACGACGATTTGCGTCACTATAATAACGAGCGATCGCACTATTTGCGTTCCGTGCGCGATCGGATTGAGGAACCTTGGCAACAGTGGGAACTGGCACACATTGACCTCCCACGGCTGTACCAGTTAGATGTTAAGCAAGCCCTACGCGATCGCGCGGCTGCTGATGTCGATCCTCCGCTAACTCAGGCCGATCGCTATTTGCGCGAAGAGATGACTGTAGGGGGATATCGGCACTTGCTGGCGATCGCCTCTTTCGATGGTTTAGTAGAAGCTAGCCGCCTTTCCCGCATCCTCGGCGGTGCCGGCAACGAAATCCAATGTACCCTGACACGGGTGCTGATCGAAGAATACGGTGGCGGTCGTCTCGGCCGCAAGCACTCGACCTATTTTGCCCAAATGCTGGCAGAATTCGGCATGAGTACGGAACCGGAAGCATACTTTGATTTAGTGCCTTGGCAAGTGCTCGCCAGCGCCAATCACAACTTCTTGCTGACGGAACGCAAGCGCCATTTTCTGCGCTACAACGGCGGACTGACCTATTTTGAGGTAGCTGGGCCCGTCGCCTACAGGAATTATCTCGCTGCCGCCCAGCGTTTGGGTCTTTCCCAGGCTGCCATGGGTTACTGGGAACTGCACATCAGAGAAGACGAGCGTCACGGGCGCTGGATGTTGGATGAAGTAGCTCTGCCACTAGCGGACAAATACCCGGAGGATGCCTGGGAACTGGTGTTGGGCTACGATCGGGAGAAACTGATCGGCGATCGGGCTGGGGCTGCTGTGGTGCGATCGATCCAAGCCGTCGAACAAAATTAACTTTCCTAGGGTACAACATCTCAGGTGCGTCAGAAACTGACGCACCCTACTGAGTGGTATTTTACAAAACAGTCATCAACTGCATTAACTCCCCCGATAAATCCCTGTGGGACTTTTGCTGCTGCTTAAATAAAACACCGGCCAGCAGATAGATGTTTCGAGAATAAAAAGCCTTTTCCTGTTCTCGGAGAATGGCGATCGCATTTTTCACCTTGGGTTCCGAACTGTAATAGCCAAAACTCAAAGGTGAAATCTCAAAACCAGCCACGGAGTAACCTTGAGCCAAGGCATAATCAATCAAACCCAGCGGATTAGAATAGCTAGAAACCATCAGTAAAACTTTTTCACATCCCGTAGACAAAAGTCGCTTAGCAATGGTCGAGCCATCTGTTCCTCCATGCAATAGTGGCTGGTAAATTTTGTCATCCGCAGCGGGCAGATAAGGCGGATTTGAAATCAAACAATCCGCTTGCTTATATAAAGGTGAATCAAAAAAAGAGCAATTGTGAACGATATATTGTTCGCTCAGTTCATATTTTTGAATCTGAGACTGAGCAATTTTCCCAGCCACATTATTTAGCTCAAACCCGTGAATTTTTCCCTCAAAGCTAGTTCTCAACAAAGACTTAATAACTGGGCTTCCCTCTCCCGAACCAAACTCTACGACGAGTTGAGAATTGTCGCTAGCATTTAACACTAAATTTTCCAGGCACTGCGCGTAAAAATTAGATGCTTCAGGACAGTGGAATACCTGTTTCAGAGGGTAAGAAGAAGTGAGCATATAATATGTAACAAGAACTACTTTTATTTAATTTAACGAATCAGCAATATTCAAACCATCTGTCGCAAGAGTTATCTTAAGAAATTCGGAAATAGCTCTTTTGTTATTGTCGTAGCAGTGTTAAAATAAGTTTTACCGCAGAGCTGTTCTCATCAATATAGCTAAAAAAATACATAAGTTGAGTAATTAAACTTCGCGATCAAACAGAATATAATTTGATTATACTCAGCGTGTACTAGCCTCCATGAATCTCAAGGAACCCTTGCACAGTCATCTGATTCAAATTGTACGCGATCGCCACCCATACCTCGCATCAGGTGGACATTTCTATGTCCAGCAATACATCCGCGAACAGTTCGCACAGTGGGGAACTGTAGAAATAGATGATTTTGCGGTGCGCGGCCGGATTCATCACAATTTGATTTTGGATTTACCCCCCCTCAGTCCCCCCCGAAGCCAGGGGGGGAAGTTAGAACAGCTACCCCAGGCTAAGGGGGGGAAGCAAGAAAAGCCGATCGTCATTGGTGCTCATTACGATACAGTACCCGGTACGCCTGGGGCCGATGACAATGCTACTGGGGTGGCTGTTTTGTTGGAATTAGCGGCAGAATTTGCATCTAATCCCCTCAAATATCCAGTGAAATTAGTCGCCTTCGATATGGAAGAATCCGGCTATTTCGGTAGCAAGGATTATGCTGATAAGTTAAAAGCACAAAAACAGTCGCTTCGGTTGATGATTTCTTTGGAAATGTTGGGTTATTGCAACCACAATCCCAACTCCCAAAAGTATCCTACTGGATTGAAATATTTTTATCCCAATTCTGGCAATTTTATTGCTTTAATTGGTAATCTGCGGACTGTTCCAGATTTGATTAATTTGAGTGACAAAATTCGCAAATCTGGTCAGTTGTGCGAGTGGTTGCCGGTGCCGAATCGAGGTTTAATTGTGCCGGATACTCGTCGCAGCGATCATGCTCCTTTTTGGGATAATGGTTATCCGGCTATCATGGTGACTGATACTGCTAATATGCGCAATCCTCACTATCATCAAGCTAGCGATCGGATTGAAACTTTGGATTTAGATTTTCTCGCTGGTGTTTGTGGGGGGCTGATTGAGGCTATTCGACATTTATAGGCATTTTAGGGTAACGAACCGCGAAGGTGCAAAGGGCGCGAAGGAAGAAAAGAGAAGTTATGATTTTTATGAGTTGACTTGCTGGTAACTTTGTTGAATAATTTTAATTTATTCAAATATTACAGTTGAGAAAAAAATATGAATGCTGATTTTGTCGATCGCCAAAGCTGGCAATTTTGGATCGATCGCGGCGGTACTTTTACTGATATTGTAGCTAAATGTCCTGATGGGAAACTAATTATTCACAAGTTGCTATCGGAAAATCCCGATCGCTACACAGATGCCGCAGTTCAAGGAATTCGGGATATTTTGGGAATTCCGACAGATGTTCCGATTCCGGCGGCCGCAATTGCAGCGATTAAAATGGGGACGACGGTGGCGACAAATGCTTTGCTGGAACGCAAGGGCGATCGCACGCTGCTGTTAATTACTAAAGGTTTTGGCGATGCGCTGAGAATTGGCTACCAAAACCGCCCGAATATCTTCGCGCGTCAGATTGTGCTGCCGGAAATGTTGTACGATCGAGCGATAGAAGTTACTGAACGCTACAGCGCCACAGGTGAGGAGTTAATTGCTGTTAATTTCGATTTTATCCCATCTTTGCAGCAAGCCTATGATGATGGAATTCGCAGTTGTGCGATCGTATTTATGCACGGCTACCGCTACTGGGAACACGAACAACAAGTTGCTGAAATTGCCAAGCAAATTGGCTTTACCCAAATATCAGTATCTCACGAAGTTAGCCCGCTGATGAAATTAGTTTCGCGGGGAGATACTGCGGTTGTCGATGCTTATTTATCTCCCATTTTACGCCGCTATGTCGAACAAGTAACCAATGAATTGATCGAGGCAGAGCCTCTGGATATGCGTTCCCAGGCAGAGCCGGGGAACGAGGAACTCCCTTCCCATTCCCCCTCCCCTTCTTCCGATTCCCCCCAAGGGGGGGGGTCAGGAAATAGTAGCCCAACTCCCAATTCCCCCTCCCCTTCTTCCGATTCCCCCCTAGGGGGGGGCAGGGGGGGGTCAGGAAATAGTAGCCCAATGCCCAATTCCCCCTCCCCTTCTTCCGATTCCCCCCTAGGGGGGGGCAGGGGGGGGTCAGGAAATAGTAGCCCAACTCCCAATTCCCAACTCCCTAAATTAATGTTTATGCAATCGAATGGCGGCTTAGTTGATGCCGCTCAATTTCAGGGAAAAAACAGTATTTTATCTGGCCCGGCTGGGGGAATTGTCGGCGCAGTTAAAACCAGTAAACTCGCTGGTTTTGATAAAATTATTACCTTTGATATGGGCGGAACTTCTACGGATGTTGCCCATTTTAATGGGGAATATGAACGAGAATTTGAGACAGAGATTGCTGGTGTCAGATTACGATCGCCCGTGATGGCAATTCATACTGTAGCAGCCGGTGGTGGTTCCATTGTATTTTTTGATGGCGCCCGTTACCGCGTTGGGCCTGCTTCTGCGGGGGCGAATCCTGGGCCTGCTTGCTATCGGAAAGGTGGCCCTTTGACGGTGACTGATTGCAATGTGATGTTGGGCAAAATTCAGCCGGATTTTTTCCCGAAAGTTTTTGGATTGGATGGCAATTTGCCGATCGCCTCTGATGTTGTCAGGCAAAAATTTGTCCAATTAGCGACGGAAATTGGGGGCGAGAGGACACCGGAACAGGTGGCGGAGGGTTTTTTGGCGATCGCCGTGGAAAAGATGGCTAATGCGGTGAAAAAAATCTCTCTTCAGCGCGGTTATGATGTTTCGGAATATACATTGTGCTGTTTCGGCGGTGCGGGGGGCCAACACGCTTGTGCGATCGCCGATAGTTTGGGTATGAAACGGGTATTTATTCACCCCTATGCGGGGGTGTTGTCGGCTTACGGTATGGGTTTGGCTGATGTGCGGGAAATTCGCGAAAGGGCGATCGAGCAACAATTAAGTCTCGATTTAATTACTGATTTGCATCAAATTTTTGCAGAATTGGAGGCTGATGGAAAGAGGGAATTGAACCGCCCAGACGCAGAGGGCGCTGAGGAAGAGGCAGAGGTTTTAGTTGTGAGGAAGCTGCATTTAAAATATTTGGGAAGTGATTCGGTTTTGGCGGTAAATTTTGCTGCAAGTTTTGAGGCGATGCAGGCTGAATTTGAAGCAGCGCATCGACAGCGTTATAGTTTTATAATGCCAGAAAAAGCGCTAATTGTGGAAGCAGTTTCGGTGGAAGTTGTAGAAACAATAGATGTACAAAATGAATCAATAATTGCCTCTTCTTGTAGCACAGGCATCTTGCCTGTGCAGCCAATTTCAACCGTGCAAATGTATGTTGCTGGCGGGTGGCAGGAAACGCCTGTTTATCAGAGAGAAAATTTGCGATATGGCGACTGCATTAACGGCCCAGCCATGATTGTTGAAGCCACGGGAACTAATGTTATTGAACCTAGCTGGGAAGCGGAATTAACAGAGAGAAATGATTTAATCTTGCACCGCAGATTAACGCAGATTAACGCAGATAATATCCGCGTTGATTCGCGTTTATCTGCGGTCAAATCAGACCCGGTTTTGCTGGAAATATTTAATAACTTGTTTCGGGCGATCGCGGAAGAAATGGGCATCACTTTACAAAATACATCTTCATCAGTTAACATCAAAGAACGCCTCGATTTTTCCTGCGCCATCTTCGACCAAAACGGGCAATTAGTAGCCAACGCCCCCCACATTCCCGTCCATCTCGGCTCGATGAGCGAAAGTATTTCAGCTTTAATTTTAGCAAAAAATGCTACTCTTAAACCGGGAGATGTTTATGTGTCTAATAATCCCTACAACGGCGGCACGCACTTGCCAGATATCACCGTTATTACCCCAGTATTTGATAATACTAATTCTCTGCCTCTATTCTATGTAGCCTCGCGAGGACATCATGCCGATATTGGCGGCATCACTCCCGGTTCCATGCCTCCTAACAGTACGATAGTAACTGAAGAAGGCGTATTGCTGGACAATTTTCAGCTAGTAAAAGAGGGGAAATTCCAAGAAGCACAATTACTAGAAATTATAACAACTGGTAATTTTCCAGCCCGCAATCCCACTCAAAATATAGCAGATTTACAAGCACAAATTGCCGCTAACAAGCGCGGCGCTGAAGAACTTCTCAAAATGGTAGAACATTACAGCTTGGAAACAGTGCAAGCTTATATGGGCTTCGTCCAAGACAATGCTGAGGAGTCGGTACGCAGGGTAATTGATGTGTTGCAAGATGGCGAATTTACTTATCCAATGGATAGCGGCGGACAGATTAAAGTAGCCATTACTATTGACAAATCTGCCCGCAGTGCCAAAATAGATTTTACTGGCACTTCTCCTCAACAAACCAACAATTTTAATGCTCCCGCAGCAGTATGTAAAGCCGCTGTTTTGTATGTTTTTCGCACCTTAGTAGATGACGATATTCCTCTGAATGCAGGCTGTTTAAAACCTCTAGAAATCATCAATCCCGTAGGCTGTATGCTGAATCCTCGCTATCCAGCGGCCGTAGTTGCAGGTAATGTGGAAACTTCGCAGAATATTACCGATGCTTTGTATTGTGCGTTGGGAGTGATGGCGGCTTCCCAGGGAACTATGAATAATTTTACCTTTGGAAATCACCGCTATCAATATTATGAAACAATTTGCGGTGGTTCTGGCGCTGGTGCAGATTTTGATGGTACTGATGCGGTGCAAACTCACATGACTAATTCCCGTTTAACCGATCCAGAAGTGTTGGAATGGCGCTTTCCGGTACTGTTAGAAAGTTTTGCTATTCGGGCTAATAGTGGCGGCAATGGATGTCATCGCGGCGGGAATGGTGTGGTGCGGCGAGTGCGGTTTCGGGAGGCGATGACGGCGGGGATTTTATCGGGGAGGCGGGTGATTTTTCCCTGCGGTTTGAATGGGGGAGAAAAAGGTGTTTTGGGACGGAATTATGTGGAAAGGATTGATGGGAAAGTTGAGGAGTTGGGGAGTACGGCGACTGTGGAAATGCAGCCTGGGGATGTTTTTGCGATCGAGACTCCTGGGGGTGGAGGTTATGGTAATATGTGACAATAGTAAAATGAACTAGAGTCTAGAGGTAACAGTCATGGCTGATAATTCTTTTTTTGATGAATCCAGAGATAATTCTTTAGTGAAATCAGAAATAGTTGCTAACTACTTTAGGGCTTGGGCAAAGGTAATGATTGGTCAAGCCAAAAACAGAAAAAAAAATATTGCCTACGTCGATTTATTTTCTGGTCCTGGTTCTTATAAAGACGGTTCTAAGTCTACTCCATTACTGATATTGGAACGTGCTATTGCCAATCCAGATATGTCACAAATGTTAGTAACGTTATTTAATGATAAGGACTCAAATAATACTCGATCTCTTCAGCAGGCTATAGAATCAATTCCAGATCTAGGAAAATTAAAGCATAAACCAATAGTTTTGAATAAGGAGGTTGGAGAGGAAATCATTCAAGAAATCAAAAAAATTAATAATGTTCCTACACTATTTTTCATTGACCCTTGGGGTTACAAAGGCTTGTCTCTAAAACTTATTGGGTCTATCATTAAAGGTTGGGGTTGTGATTGTATATTCTTCTTTAACTATAACAGAATTAATCCGGGGTTAAATAACCCAAAAGTAAAGGAACACATGAACTCTCTCTTTGGCAAGGATAGAGTAGATTCCCTTCGGACAGAACTAAAAATGCCACCCGAACAAAGAGAGTCAATCATTGTTAATGCTATTTGTCAAGCTTTAAAAGATGTTGGAGGGTCTCACGTTCAAGATTTCTGCTTCAAAAATGTTAGTGGTAGCCGTACTAGCCATTATCTTATTTTTGTATCTAAGGATAAATTAGGTCACTCAATCATGAAAGACATTATGGCTAAAAAAAGCTCCATTTTTACTCAAGGAGTACCCTCTTTTGAATACAATCAGAGTCAGGCACCGATTCAGCTTTCACTCTTTGATTCTCAACCCCTTGACGATTTGGAAAATATGCTTTTGAATGAATTTGCTGGTCAAACACTGACGATGGAAGCAATTTATAATCAGCATCATGTTGGCAAGCGTTACATTAGTAAAAATTACAAGGAAGGTCTGCGGAAACTAGAACAACAAGGTAAAATCATAGTAGATCCACCTGCGAGTAAACGAAGAAAGTACAAAGGAGAAATTACCTTTGGAGAGCAGGTGAAAGTTACATTTTTACCATAGTAGGTATTACTATTTTATTTGAGTTGCGACTCCCACTCAAAGTGTATCGATTCCATTTCTTTTGGTGTTTTTCCCATGCTTTTGGCATCTCATCCCAAATTTTATCATCAAGAAGTCTCCCAGCAGCTTTAGGTGTTCTACCTCCCCATTGCTTGAAGAAAAACGCGACTCCAGTATCCTGACACTGATCCCGAATACTTTGTGCCCATTCTTTCTGCATCGGACGGTGTTTTTGTCCAGATTCTCCCCCAACTATTACCCAGTGAATATCTCTTAGATCGAGTTGCAAAGGCCCTAAAAGTGGTTCGCAGGATAAAAAGCGTACCTTTGCGTTGACTTGTCGCAAATGATCCACACGATGAACATAATTTTGATTTTCAACTGACACCCCCATCCAAATATTATCAGACCAATCAAGTTGAGGCGCTAACTCTAGTAAACGTTCATGTCGCTTGGTAAGGATTTGATAAATGTGATGGGGAGTTTCACGCATTACCTCAAAAACTTGTTTCAGAAACTCAATAGAAACATCTTCGTGGAACAAATCGCTCATTGAGTTTACAAAAATACGACTAGGCTTTCGCCAAGTTTTAGGTTCATTTAAACGCTTTGGGTATTCCGTTAAAGTAAACCCATTAGGAAAATTAGTATGGAATCTTTTTGTTAATGCTTCTGCATAACAATGAGCGCAGCCCGGACTGACTTTATCGCAGCCAGTTGTCGGATTCCAGGTTCGATCGCACCATTCTATACCTGTATTAATGCTAGACATACAATAACTTTACCATTAATAAAAGTTTTTCGGCGCTACATAAATACAATTAAAATATACTAATTGAAATTTATTCAGCCTTGCCTACAACTTAATTATATAACTAATTGACTTAAATATCAACAATATTTTAATGCAATATTTTAAGGCACTTGCATTAAATGTATATCCTGTTGTAAAATCGTGCTGCACCAGCATATATTACCAAAACAATTGTGCAAACACCTAATTTTTCCGAATTCAACCATCCTGTGGTCAAATCCCTGTTCCATCACACCGATCGCCAATTATTGACCCTGTTTCAAAATCATCCCGATCAGGGTAAGTTCTTTACGGCAATTTTTTGCCGCTACGCTCAAATAGTGCATTCCCTAATTCGCCATTCTGTGCGATCGCCAGTCCAAGGAGATTACCTATTCGCCCACACTTGGCTGCACATCTATCACGAACTCCGAGGCCTCGATTTGCGCCGGGAAATCCAAGAGTCTGATGGCGACAATCTCAGTCTGCAAAACTGGCTCATTAATGTCACCGCTATCTGCATAAATCAAGCCGAATTGCCTCCTGTTGAGACTATTCATTATTCTTTACAATCCGCTTCACCCCCTCTCTGGTGTTACCTCAAACAAGCCTTAGAATTGTTAGCGCCCCTACCACGTTTAGTTGTGTTGATGGCTCAGACTTTCCGCTGGAGCGAAACTAGAATTGCTGCTTATTTACAAGCAGAAGGTGAAGCGATTTCGCCGGCTCAGGTAAGGGCTTTACTGCAAAAAGGATATCAAACTCTGGAATCAAATTTGCCGGATGATATTCGAGCTATTTATCTTGATGAAAATCTCGACTATCAACAGGCACTTGTTTAGATATACACATTTCTGTCGTAAAATTAACACCATCATAAACCTGCCTTTTCTAGTTGTCCGGGCGGGTTTTACCAGAAATTTTTGCTAAGACTAATATCGTTGACCGTTGGATCGGAATGATTTAACCTTACTAGAACACAGAGAACACAGAGAGATCCCAGAGAAATGAATACAGGACGATGAAGAGAGGAATTGATATAACAGCATACTAAACCAGCCCCTTCGCGAATACAGAGAAAAAAATGGCAGTTTATCAAGTTCGGTTTGTAAATCAGGAACTGGCGCTCGATCGCACGATCGCCGTACCAGACGACCAGTATATCTTAGATATGGCAGAAGATGCTGGCGTTCGCTTGCCCAATGGATGCAAGCAAGGAGAGTGTTCTGCCTGCGTTGTCAAGCTGCTTAGCGGCGAAATCGACCAAAGCGAACAAAAGTTTTTGAAGTCCTCAGAATTGCAAGCTGGCTACGCTGTTACTTGTGTAGCTTACCCGCTTTCTGACTGCACTTTGTTAACTCATCAAGAACAGGTTTTGTATCAAAAATCTCTGTATATTAAGTAGGTTGGGTTCAGCTATAGCCAACCCTAATTTTGACTTCGCCCAACATCTTATTTTAAAATAGATAGGTTGGGTTTCGTTACCTCCACCCAACGGGAGCATCCCGATTGTGTAAGGGCGAAGCATGACCGCAGACAATTTATTAGTTATAACCAGAGATTTACAGCGGTCATGCTTCGCCCCTACGAATATATTTGCCAAACACAGATGCACCCCACCCAACCTAGCTATTTTAAATTTCCCTTAATTGAGAAACCCAATACTTATCTACTCAACGTTCCAGCAATTGTAGCAGCCGCTGAAGCGGAACTTCTACCCAATCCACGCGGTAATTAAGTTCATACACCAGCTCAGAAACCGTTTTTTCTAAGATGTAAGCATCCAGCAAAACTTGTATTTCCGGGATGGATTTTGGCAAGAAATTTGCATCCGCTGCTTTCTGCAAATAACTGTTGAGAAAAGTCAGGCTAACCCAACGATCCCAAACCTTAGCCCACTGCTGCATCTCCGATAAATTTTCAGGACGAATCATCCCACTTTCTACTTCATTGCGGAGTCCCAAACTAACAGCATAGTTGAAAGATTGTAGCATTCCCGCCACATCTCGCAGGGGCGATCGCTTCATCCGCCTCTCGCTTAAGGGTCGATTTCTTTCTCCTCCAAAATTAATAATCACAAACTCTTTCCCTGTATACAGAACTTTTCCTAAATGAAAGTCCCCATGACAGCGAATTCGCTCTGCGGTGATTTTCAAGTTCAAAATAGATTTAAAACGTTCCATCAGCAAGTCTTCCCGATTTAGCAGAATTTGTCCCAATTTTTGGGTTTCCGGTGGTAGTTGGGACAGCCGTTTTTTCAGTAGCAGCAAAGTTCTTCCTGCTAAATTTCTCATCTGTTGATAGATTGAACGTTGGTAAAATGAAGTGAAATTTTCTGGGGCAAAATCGGGATTTTGTGCATCGGAAGCTAATGCTAGGTGAAGTTCGGCTGTCCGCTGTCCTAAAAGTTCGGCGGAGGCTAAATAGGAACCGATTAGTTCGCGAGCTAATTCGGGAATTGCTAGGGATAAATCGGATACTAACGAGTTTGAATGCCGCTGCATTGGTGCAGTGCTGGCATGGGGTAAATAATTTTCGGGGTCTGTAGATAAATTTTCTGCTGCATACTTGGCTTCTACTGCCATTACTTGCTCGAAATAGTCGCGCAATGTGTCTAAGGTATAGGACCAGGCATCCCTGCTATCGGGCACGAATTTTTGCAGGATTCCCATGGTCATTAATGGTTTCCCTTCCGCCCGATATTCCAAATATCCGGCAATGGGAGCAAAGTGTTGAATCAAGTTGCGATCGGTTAAAAAGCGCCCGATTTCTAATTCTGGGTTGATACCTTCTTCAACTTTTCGTAATAGTTTGAACGCAAAGCGATCGCCGTAACCTGCGGATGTATTGCTATGTTCTTTTTTGAATACATGAGGTTCTAGCTTTGACAAATCTGGTTCAGAGGTGAGTGCATTGTCTGGAATTCCTAGCACTGTACCCGTGGCACCTTTGTAATTACCAGAATGGGCGATCGCTTCTAGCATAGCACTGAGAAAAGCTTTGTCAGTGGCTGCATCAAATAGTACCCCTACTTCGTTTTTTTCTAAAAATTGAATTCTGGCGATCGCCCGTTCGTCCACATCACCTTGAATCTCTTCCCAACCAACAGGCAAAACGTAAGTTTCGGCCATCCCTTCAGTATAATTTAACTGCAAAAGTAAAATGTATACTGTTGATTCTAATCCCGAAGATTTTTTACATTCAACTGGCACAATTTCATCTATTTGCAAAGATTGAATCGTCCTATCCCTACCAATAAACCAAGGACTAGAGCGCAAGTAATCAGGCAAAATAGGAACCAGTCCTTCACTCAATTTATTGGTAGCAAAAGCTGTTTTCCAGTTACCTGCAATACCTAATGTCGGCAGTTCGGTTTGAGGTAAGTGTATGGAAAATTCTTCGGTTTTGACAGTAAGGGTAAACCAATAAAACGAGTGAGGACTCAAACTCAAAAAGTAAGCCGAATCGCCCACAGCCGGGAACTCTGTACGACCAAAAATTTCCACCGGAACAGCACCTTTGAAGGGTGAAAGGTCTAATTCAGCCGTCTGCACGAAGCGCGACAAATTCGCTACTACTAAAATATGTTCGTCTTGATAAGTACGCACAAAAGCTAAAACTTTGCGGTTTTCGGGGTAAAGAAATTCGCAAGTTCCACGGCCGAATGCTTGGAATCTTTGGCGAATAGCTATGAGGCGTTTCATCCACCACCAAAGAGAATTTGGATTAGAGCGTTGCGCCTCCACATTCACAGATTCGTAGTGATATTCAGGGTCAACAATTGGCGGTGCGTAGAGCCGTTGCTGGTTAGCGCGACTGAAACCGGCATTGCGATCGCCACTCCACTGCATCGGAGTTCTCACCCCGTTGCGATCGCCCAAATAAATATTGTCCCCCATCCCAATTTCATCGCCATAGTAAAGCACAGGCGTACCCGGAAGAGAAAGCAGCAAAGCATTCATCAACTCAATCCGGCGGCGATTATTTCCCATCAGCGGAGCCAAGCGACGGCGGATACCCAAATTAATCCTCGCCTGGGTATCTTGAGCGTAAACTCGATACATATAATCTCGGTCTTCATCGCTCACCATTTCCAGCGTCAGTTCGTCATGATTTCGCAAAAATAATGCCCACTGACAGTTATTAGGAATCTGCGGAGTTTGCTGGAGAATATCAATAATTGGAAAGCTATCTTCCATGTGTACAGACATGAACAAGCGCGGCATCAGAGGGAAATGAAAATTCATGTGACATTCATCCCCCTCAGCGTAATATTCAACCGCATCCTCCGGCCACTGATTCGCCTCAGCTAGCAGCATTCGGTTGGGGAATTTCTCATCTACGTGCTTCCGCAATTGTTTGAGAAATACGTGAGTTTCTGACAAGTTTTCACAGTTAGTACCTTCGCGCTCGTACAAATAAGGCACTGCATCCATTCGCAGTCCATCCACTCCCATTGCTAACCAAAAATCTACCACATCTAATATGGCGAGACGCACTGCTGGATTATCATAATTCAAGTCTGGTTGGTGGGAATAAAAACGATGCCAATAATAAGCTTTGGCTACTGCATCCCAAGCCCAATTAGAAGTTTCAAAATCCTGGAAAATAATCCGAGCATCTTGATATTTTTCCGGCGTATCGCTCCATACATAAAATTCTCTTTCTTTACTACCTTTAGGAGCGCGACGTGCTTTCTGAAACCAAGCGTGTTGGTCTGAAGTGTGGTTGACAATTAACTCAATAATAACTCTAATTCCCCGCAGGTGCGCTTGTTCTAAAAGATGTTTAAAGTCTTCTAAAGTGCCATAAATCGGGTTGACGCTCATATAATCCGAAGTATCGTAGCCATCATCTCGGAGCGGGGATGGAAAAAACGGCAGTACCCAAATTGCTGTTACTCCCAAGTTTTGCAGGTAATCCAGTTTTTCAGTTAGCCCACGAAAGTCTCCGATACCATCACCATTGCTGTCGGCAAAAGCGCGAATGGGTACCTCGTAAATGATCGCATCTTTGAACCACAAAGGGTCGTCATTTAAGATTGAGTTTTGCATAATTATCCTGGGAAATAAGAAAAGGGGTAGATAGAATTGTTATAGCAATCAGATTTCATTGGCGATCGAGATTTTTTGTTTCAGGAACCGCTAAGGCACTGATGCGGTATCAAATAGATCGACTGGTTGATAAATCTTGTAATGCCAGTTTTTTATGAAGCTGCATAGAATTCGATCCCCCCTAGCCCCCCTTAATAATGGGGGAACAAGATTCCCCTAGCCCCCCTGGTGGGAGGGGGGAACAAGATTGGGATCTTTCGTCCCCCTTATTAAAGGGGATGCGAGGGGGATCGAGATATGCAACATCATATTAAATTGGTATAATGCTTGCTATTTTTCAAATCCAAACTTGTTGATTATAACTCATAACACCCTAGCAATTTCTCATACTAAAGGCTGAGTTGTTCACGATGGTTTATGAAGACGAAACTTATAAATTATTAACAAAAACTTGGCTAATCTGCGATATATCCTATCCTGAAATCAGAAGCTAATCTGTTTGCTGGTAACTTTTCCTTGGGCATCAATATTGTCAACAATGGAAATGCCTACTGCTAGTTCAGGATGTTGACTCTTGTCGTGGATGGTGAGTGCTGACCCTCGGAGTGAAATTACTAGAAGTCGGCGGTTGGAAACATCAGGTGTGGCATTCCGTACCTACTGTACGGTTGGCACGACATTACACTACCTTGACATCCTCGGCAAATAATTGTTACAGTAGTTTACATAAAGTAACAAAAATTAAGGAAAAGCAGCCATGACTATCGTAATCGCCCTTTTAATCGTCGGTTGGGTAGCAGCCTCAGTAATTGGCACTCAAGCATACTTCCTGGGCGAACAGTCCAAGCCCATCCACGATCGCAATTGGAACTCAGAATCTTTTGAAAAATTGGCTGTAGCCGTGACAGCGACAGAGATGGACTACAGCGTTCGCGTTCCCGCCTACAGCTTGGATGCCTATGGTAGCCGCACCATGTCCAATTCCTAATTTCAACTAATATCAATTAGGATATGACCGCTTGCGATCGCCAAAAGTGTTACATAGCAAAGCCAGGAGACAAACCTGAAGTTCCCTTCGAGGAGGAACTTCAGGTTAAGTTATGCAAAAAACTGAAATCTTTACTACGTCTGGTTTAGGATCTAAGAATCACCGTCGGTTGGGCGCGGTGAGTGTCAAAAACTAATTTTTGCGACTTCACCAGCGGCAACATTAACAGTTTGTTGAATCTGACTTCCATCCACCTTTAACTGATAAGTTCCAGGAGCAAGTTCGATCGCCCCAAACCATCCTTTACCATCCGCCCGCAGTTGTCGCACCTTGCCCGGAGCATCGATCGCCTGTAATGTCAAGCTCGCACCGTCGCAAGTTCCAGCGCACTGTTGCAAATTGCCCGCGATCGCACCCATAGTCGGCCGCGACTTCCAAGGCATATCGGGAATCGCAGCCGGAGTAGCCCACACAGGCTGAGTTTGAATAGTTCTGCCCGTAGCGCCGTCAACGTATTGACTAGGGTGGGACAGCGCGTTATAAAACCAATCATTACTCTGGGACACGAATTTCCAAGGCTGACGGGGCAAATCGCCACTGCCGCCCGATCGCAGTTCGACATTAGCATAGACGTTGCTGCTAGCGTAGGAATACAGCACCGTACCTACGACTTGATTTCCTTTGGCAGATGGCGCTTCGGCACGGCGAATCTGGGCTAGGGTGTCTTCAATGTAGTTGAGATAATTACCAGGTCCGATCGCAATTTGGCGGTGGTATTGGTGGTCTTTAGCGTACTCGATCCAATTATCGTAACCGCGCTTCTGCTGTGGCTTGTATTCCCGCTGATAGGTCATCGGCATCGCCATGTCAATGATACCTTCTTCCAGCCAAGCCCGCCAATCTTGCAGGACTTCTTTGTAAGGTTGCGTTTTATACCAATCTTCCTCATTTTTCGGTCCGTCTCCCCAGGCGATCGTCGCCGCCGTCACTTTCACTCGCGGTTTAATCGCCAGGGCTTCTACATAAAGCTTCCGCACTAAATTTGTCACCTGATCGCGCCGCCACTGCATCCAGGCGGTATCGCTTGGTTTCGGTGTACCAGTGCGCCCCGTTTGCTGGTTGAAACGGGCGATCGCAGTCGGATTGTAGCCCCACTCCGGCCCGCCGTAGCGCACGTAATCCAACTGTACGCCGTCCACATCGTAGCGCTTCAGCAAGTCCAAATAGACGGAAACAGTGTAATCCAAGGCATCTGGATGGCCAGGATCGAGAAAACCTTTCGATTCCCCACCGTAAGTCAGCATCGCCCAATTGTCCCTTCCTGGAGCATTTGGTCCGTGTTGTTGCCAAATGTGACCGGCGGGCAATTTACCGCCCGAAACCACTGGTAGCGTTACCATCCAAGCGTGGACTTCCATACCTGCGGCGTGGGCTTTGTCAATCAAATCTTGGAGTGGATCGAAACCGGCTGGAACGTTAGGATCGAGGGTGCGTGGTTCGATCGCACTGGTGTAAAAAGCATCACCACGGCGGCGAACTTGGGCGACAATCGCATTGGCGTTAGCCAGTTTAGCATCTGCAATCAATTTGGTGACTTCTTGAGGTGTTTTGAAGCCCGGATTAAATGCGTCCACCCAGAAAGCTCGAAATTCCGAAGTTTGGGTTTGTGGGGGGGGATTTGCTATCGCGCGATTCGGAAACCAGTGTGATAACCAGCCTGGAGTCAGGAGAAAACTGATTGTTAAGCCGATCGAAAACAGGCTTGACAAAAAGAATGTTTTGGGTTTACGCATCAGAAATGTGTGAGAGAGCGTTTAACTGTCTGTTACGGACTATTCGTTTGAGAGTCCGGTTGACATTTTCGCACAATGTTATATTAAGTTGGCAAATAAGTAAAATCCTTATTGCAAAACACACGGTATGCAGGAAAAGGCGATCGGGCTTCTTACTCCCGAACCGATAAAAGATTATCTACTTCTTCCTTCTTCTTCTTTCTTCCTTCGTGTCCTTCGCGTCTTCGCGGTTCAATAATAATCCAATTTGGACTAAAATAAACTAAAATCGCGATCGGCTTTTTCTGAACAAATGATAGCACCGCATTTTCAAACACTAGCCCTTCCATGTGACAGGAACACAACTGCCAGCAATCTACTAGAACGAGTAGACTTGTTACGCCCAGAAGCAACCCAGAAATTGCAGCAAAGCCAGAGGGGAGAAAAGGGACAATTTTTAACACCTTCCTCCGTGGCAGTTTTAATGGCAAGAATGTTTGAATTTAATTCTCCAGACATATCTTTGTTAGATGCCGGTGCTGGTATTGGTTCGCTTTTAGCAGCAGTTGTTTATGAGCTTTGTCAGCGCTCCAAAAAACCTCGAAGCCTGCACATTACAGCTTATGAAATTGACATCATTTTGATTGAGTATCTCAAACAAACTTTAGAATGGTGCAGTATAGAATGTCAAAGTGCAGGTATATCTTTATCCTATGAAATTCGTCAATTAGATTTCATTCAAGACGCTGCTGATATGCTACAGCCAAATCTATTTACACAGGCACTAAAGCTAGAATTTACCAATGCAATTATCAATCCTCCCTATGCCAAGATTAACGCTAAATCCCAAGTCCGAAGTTTGCTCCGTTCTATAGGAGTAGAAACCAGCAATCTCTACGCTGGTTTTATAGTTGCCGCCGCTCATTTACTCAAACCAAACGGTGAATTAGTATCGATTACTCCTCGTAGCTTTTGCAACGGCTTATACTTTCGAGATTTCCGCAAAGTATTGCTGCAAATGATGGCTTTACGTCAATTACACATCTTTGAATCGCGACGGTTGCCATTTTCCGATGATGCTGTTTTGCAAGAAACTATTATTGTTCGCGCTA
>RDXH01000255.1 GCA_004292745.1 Oscillatoriales cyanobacterium
ATTTTAGTAGAAGGAGAGCCGATCGGGCAATTGATGCTCTACGGGCGCGGTGCCGGTGCCGGACCCACCGCAAGTGCGGTAGTATCCGATATTATGAATATTGCAGCTATTCTGAAAACCGAAACTGTTCCAATTCCCCATCCTTTGCTCAGTTGCAATCACCAACACTATTGCCAAATAGCAAAAATGGAGGAACTGGTAACGCGGTTTTATGCTCGTTTCCTGACTCGCGATACTCCGGGGGTAATTGGCAAATTAGGGACTTGTTTCGGGAACCACAAAGTTAGTTTGCAATCTGTTGTGCAGACGGGAATTCATGGCGATTTAGTAGAAATTGTAGTCGTGAGTCACGATGTTAAAGAAGGTAATTTCCAACAGGCGATCGCGGAAATTAGGGCGATGGAGTCGATTCATAGCATTGCGAGTATTCTGCGAGTTTTGTAAAGGTCGATCGCACACTGTTTTTGCAAATATTGTAGGGGCGGGTTTTACCAACCATAATGGTCAAAAACCAACAATCTCATAAACCCGCTCCGGCTTCTGTGCATAACTTCTGTTAATATGAGCTAGCTCATATTCATTGATCCGCGTTAGTGGGATAATGAAAGAGTCATCTTTACCAGATACTTTCTGATGCTAGAAACATTTTCTCAGTGTTTAAATTTATCTCCTGAAACCTCAGAATCATTGCTCTCACTCCCCTTGACCACTTTGCTAGATTCACCGGAACTTAGTCAACTTTTGGGAAGCCTCGATACTAATTT
This sequence comes from Oscillatoriales cyanobacterium, assembly GCA_004292745.1. Classification (GTDB taxonomy): domain Bacteria; phylum Cyanobacteriota; class Cyanobacteriia; order Cyanobacteriales; family Microcoleaceae; genus Microcoleus; species Microcoleus anatoxicus. The sequence goes on from RDXH01000255.1 coordinate 765, forward strand.
ACTCAAAGAAACTTTGCCTACTGCTGGAACTGTTCTAGCTCAAAAGCTCCCGCCTTTTTACGACTGGTTGCAAACTGAACTAGGAATTAAAAACGTCCCAGACAGTCCCGATCATGCTACCAAATGGGTAGTCGGTTTTTTGAGAAATCAAGAAAGTTTAACTCGTTTAGTTGAATTGCACAAATCGATTCCCAGACAGGCATTAGAACGATCGATCCCTCGTTTAGTTAGCGCCTTTGATGAGGTTCAACCCACCGCCGTAAAGCAAGAATGGGAAAAAGCTGTTGCAGCACTCTGTTTGGTACTCGCCGTCGCAGCCCGCGAAAATCCGTCGCCGGCGCTATGAAGCGATTTGAGGCGAGTTTAGATAAAGCGGCTTTTTCGGAAAATTTGTAATTGAGTGCGATCGATCTTAACTACCACTGGTTTTCGCCGATTTAGGACGATCGCATTATGTCTATTAAGCAAAATTAACTGAGCCAATAATACCATCAATACTCGCCGTTTCCGAAACTTGCCATCAAAAGTGGCTCTGTGGACGATCGCCTCTTCTATCTTATACCACCAGTTTTCGCCTTTGTGGGAAACTATCAAAATTGTTCCCGGTATATAATCGCCTCCATTTGCCCAGAAAGCATACCTTTCACCTAAAGTAAAGTAGTGAAAAACCTTTGTAGCTGTAGAAGTTTTAGCTAACTTTTCCGAAACCCCCAAAGCATTAAAAGTTACAGTCGAGCGAATATAATCTGGGTATTTTGCTACTATTTGTTGAGCAACTTTACCGCCCAAACTTTCTCCGATGACATCCGCCGAATTTCCCCTGGTACACTGCTGCTTAACCCAATCAATAGCACCCACAGTTTCCGCAGATTTTAACTGCCGATCTAATTTTGCGATAAACACATCGGGTGTATCTTCCAAAACGCGATCGAAAGGATACCATGAACCATAACCACGAAGCACCAAAACCGGTGGATTATTAATAGAAACAGGAAGTCTAGCTTCAGCATAAAAACCTGTATCAGGATGTTCAAACACTTTTTCTACTAGATAACCATCTATAATTTCTCCTTCGGCGTGCCGAACATAAATTGAAGGATTACTGGGTTTGAAAGTGTCGTGCAGTTGAGGTTTGGCAAATTTTTCGTAGATTGCATCTAGCAAGTGTCTTCCTGTTTTGCGATCGAAAAAATCCGATTTTATTATTTTCATTATACGCTATGGGCAGGTTTTACCAACAATATCTAATAGCTACAAACAATCTACATAAACCCACGCCCACACAACTTTTACTCATTTTAAATCCCAAAAATCTAGGCTGGGATTTGCCACTGCACGAGGACGGGTTTTAGAGATTGTCAATTATTGGCAAATATTTTAGGTAAAACCCGCCCCTACAGCTTTTTGATGATAATGCTGCAAGATGTGAGTTCTACCCGACACTTCCTTCGAGTTTCAAACTCAACAACTTGTCAGCTTCCGCCGCAAATTCCATCGGTAACTGATTGAAAACGTCTTTGCAGAAACCGCTAATCATCATCGAAATGGCATTTTCTGCGGAAATTCCCCGCTGCGCGAAGAAGAACAATTGCTCTTCCCCAATCTTAGAAGTCGAGGCTTCGTGTTCCACTTTAGCAGTATGGTTCTGCACTTGAATATAGGGGAAAGTATTCGCTTGAGCGTTATCGCCAATCAGCATGGAATCGCACTGAGAATAATTCCGAGCGCCTTTAGCACTAGGCCCCATTTTCACTAAGCCTCGATAGCTGTTGGCAGAATTTCCCGCCGAAATTCCCTTGGAAATAATCGTGCTACGAGTGTTTTTGCCGACGTGGATCATTTTAGTGCCGGTATCAGCTTGCTGCTTGTTGTTTGTCAGGGCTACCGAGTAGAATTCGCCCACCGAGTTGTCACCGACTAACACGCAACTTGGATATTTCCAAGTAATCGCGGAACCGGTTTCTACTTGCGTCCAAGAAATCTTAGAATTAACTCCTTGACACAAGCCACGTTTGGTAACAAAGTTGTAAATTCCACCTTTGCCATTTACATCGCCGGCGTACCAGTTTTGTACTGTCGAATATTTGATATCCGCGTTATCCATTGTTACCAATTCCACGACGGCGGCGTGTAGTTGGTTGGTGTCAAACATGGGTGCGGTGCAGCCTTCGAGATAACTAACAGAGCTGTTTTCTTCTGCGACAATTAGGGTGCGCTCGAATTGGCCGGAATCTCCGTTGTTGATGCGAAAATAGGTGGATAATTCCATCGGGCATTTTACGCCTTTGGGGATGTAAACGAAGGAACCGTCGCTGAATACGGCGGAGTTGAGGGCTGCGAAAAAGTTGTCGCCAACGGGTACAACGCTGCCGAGATATTTTTCTATGAGTTCGGGATAATCTTTGACTGCTTCGGAAATGGAACAGAATATTACGCCGTCTTTGGCTAGTTTTTCTCTAAATGTTGTGGCGATGGAAACGCTGTCGAAAACGGCATCGACGGCGACATTTCCCAGGCGCTTTTGTTCGGAGAGGGGAATTCCCAATTTCTCGAAGGTTTCGAGGAGTGTCGGGTCTACTTCATCCAAACTGTTGAGCTTTTTGGGCTTTTGTTTTGGCGCTGAATAGTAGATAATTTGTTGGTAGTCGATCGCCGGATAGTTGACATGAGGCCAGGTGGGCTCGGTCATGGTCAGCCATTTGCGGTATGCTTTGAGGCGAAATTCCAGCATGAATTCCGGTTCGTTTTTCTTCGACGAAATCAGCCGCACTACATCTTCGCTCAAGCCGCGGGGGATGGTGTCTGACTCGATGTCGGTGACGAAGCCGTATTTGTAGGGTTGGTTGACGAGGGTTGTGACTGTAGAGCTCATGATTTTGCGTGTTCAGTGTTCTAGATAATGCTCTCAAAGATGGCAGACGGGCTAATGACTGTCTGGGCTTGAGCGAGTTCTGCTGGACTGCTCTGTTGAGTTAAACAACAAATCTGTTGCTTTACTATATTTTAAGCTACATTAACAATAGTGATATTGTCAAAGTCTCAGAAATATTTTTTTGTGAAGATGATACAGACTCAGCAGACTTCCACTAAACAAGACATCTTGCAGTTTTTGCTCAAGGGTGGTCAAGGGACTGCTCTTGAGTTGGCGGAGGCTTTGGATATCAGCCCCCAGGCGATTCGCCGTCATTTGAAGGATTTGGAGGGGGAGGGGCTGATTCAGTATCAGTCGGTGCAGGCTGGGATGGGGCGACCACAACACATTTATGAGCTTACCAGTCTGGGGCGCGATCGCTTCGGGAATCGTTATGGTGATTTTGCGGTTTCTTTGCTGGATACTTTGGCTGAGACTGTTGGCCGCGAGCAGGTGATTTCGATTCTGCAAAAGCAGTGGGAACGTAAGGCGATGGAGTACCGTAGGGTGATGGGTTCCGGTTCGCTGGAAGAGCGGGTGGCTAGGTTGATGGAGCTTCGCAGGGATGAAGGTTACATGGCTGAGTGGTATCCTGTAGAGTCTGTGGATGATGATATGTGCGGTGCTGATAAGGGCGATCGATTTGTGTTTATGGAACACAATTGTGCTATTTCTAATGTGGCTGAAACTTTTCCGAGTGTTTGTGGTAATGAGTTGGAGATGTTTGCGGCTGTGTTGCCTGATTGTACGATCGAGCGGACTCACTGGATTATTGATGGGGAGCATCGCTGTGGTTATTTGATTGCTAGAAAATAGTCAGTTGGCAGTTGGCAGTTGGCAGTTGATAGTTGGCAGTTGGCAGTTGATAGTTGGCAGTTGGCAGTTGGCAGTTGATAGTTGGCAGTTGGCAGTTGGCAGTTGATAGTTGGCAGTAGTAATAAATAACGAATAACGAATAACAAATAACAAATAACAAATAACTATGGAATCTGATTTTTTAACGCCGGAAGAGTGCGCGGAAGTTGATATGGCGCTGCTGTCGTCGAAGGAAAAGTTTTCGGCGCGGCTGGCAATTTATGCTTTGAGGGTGCTCAAGCAAATTGCTGGGGAGACTGGTTTGGCGGTGGCTGAGGTGAGCAATCAGCAGGTGATGGATTGGGTTAAGAATGATGAGAGTATTAAAGGGTCGATCGAACTTGATGCTAGTTTTGAAAACTTTTTTACGAATTTGGTGATTGCGTCTTTGCGGCCTTTGAGGCAAATTGCTGTGGAAGCTGGAGGGGCGATCGAGCAATTAACAGTTAAGCAGGTTGTGGCGTGGTTTGAAAAGGATGCGAAGATTCGCAGAGAGTAGGGTGTGGATGCTGGGTTTTTGGATTTGCGAGTTAATTGAGGCACGGCTGTTTCATTCTTTGTAGGGGCAATCCCCCCGTGGTTGCCCCGATACCTGAAATGCCCACCAATCGCCTATGGGCTGGGCGGGCACGGGGGCACCGCCCCTACAAAACCTTGCTTGTTGTGAGGGCGATTGTCAAAAATATTTCAAAAAGGGGTTGACAAACTTAGGGGAGTTTGGTAATGTAATAAGTGTCGAGCGAAAAAGATGCAGCGCATCAAGTTTAACGCAGACACAGGATTCAAAGTTTTCAAAGCTTTCCTGGTGCTTATGATGTAATGGAACCACTCCGATCCATCCCGAACTCGGTTGTTAAACGTTGCTATGGCGAAGATACTCGGCGGGTCACTGCCCGGTAAAATAGCTCGGTGCCAGGTTAATAATAAATTAAAGCTCTTTTCCCGCAACAACGGAAAGGAGCTTTAGTTTTTTGGGGAGTTGTTAGTCATTCTAATGCCGATGTTTTATATCCCATTATTGCAGATTGCTACATAGTCGTGATATGCTTACATCAAATATCAGTGCTTATGTAATAATTAAGCGGTAAGTAGGCATAAAAAATGTCGCACATCACGATCTCTACGGTAGCTTCAAAAAGTTTGAGCTGTCCACCTTAAGGGCAGTTCAGGCTTTGCCGTAGTGGACGACATTGAGATTCAACCGCACAAAGTTTGGGCTGAACTCTAATCTAAGGTCAGTGAAATCGCATCAGATGAATCAACACCTTTTGATTTTGTCAACCTTATGAGTTAACGGAAAGGTTTTTGGGCGATCAAAATAAGTGATTCCCTGTGCTTAGTGTGCAACATTTAACTGCACAGGGATTGTTTGGTTACTTTGCCGATTGAGCTTACTTACGAGTGTCTTTCACTATTGTAATCACGTTTCTCACTTACACAGAAGTAGGTTACTTCGAGTGTGCCAAAACTCTTGCAATTCTATATTTGATGACGATAATAGGAGGAAACTTGAACGCAACGATTTTAAGGCGAGAGTGGTTTTCTAACACTCAAAAAGACATGGTGGCTGGCGCAGTTGTTGCACTAGCATTAATTCCAGAGGCGATCGCTTTTTCGATCATTGCCGGCGTAGATCCCAAGATTGGGCTATACGCCTCTTTCTCTATATCAGTTGTAACAGCAATAGTCGGTGGACGACCCGGATTAATTTCAGCCGCAACGGGTGCGATGGCACTGTTGATGATTCACTTAGTGAAAGATCACGGATTGCAATACCTATTTGCTGCCACAATTTTGACAGGGATTTTGCAGATTATTTTTGGGGTTTGTAAACTGGGTCGCCAGATGAAATACATCCCCCGTGCGGTGATGATTGGGTTTGTAAATGCGCTAGCAATTCTGATTTTTATGGCGCAACTTCCCCAACTCACCAATGTGCCATTGGCAGTGTATATGATGACAGCAATTGGATTGGCGATCATCTATATTTTGCCGAAATTTACAACAGCAGTACCCTCACCCTTGGTGGCGATTGTGGCGCTTACTGCGACATCAATATTTGCCAAAATTGATGTGCCAACTGTCGGCGACATGGGAGAGTTGCCATCTGCTTTTCCCTCGTTTCTGCTACCTAATGTGCCGTTCAATCTAGAGACGCTGCAAATTATCTTCCCCTACGCAGTAACGCTAGCGATCGTCGGTTTACTGGAATCTTTGTTAACAGCTTCGTTACTTGATGAACTCACCGACACGCCCAGCGACAAAAATCGAGAAGCGAAGGGGCAAGGCATTGCCAACATTGTCACCGGATTCTTTGGTGGTATGGCAGGCTGCGCCATGATTGGGCAATCTGTGATCAACATTCAGTCTGGAGGACGACAAAGACTTTCAACACTGGCGGCTGGTGTTCTCCTGTTGTTCTTTATTTTGGTGCTAGGAAATTGGGTCAAACAAATTCCGATGGCAGCCTTGGTTGCGGTTATGATCATGGTTTCCATTGGCACGTTTAGCTGGGCTTCAATTCGCAATATTAAGCGTGTTCCTCGCAGTGAAACCGCTGTAATGGTGACAACCGTTTTGATTACAGTATTGACTCATAACCTGGCGATCGGGGTTGTGATTGGGATTGCACTCAGTACCGTTTTCTTCTCTCGTAAGATTGCCAAGGTTGTGTTTGTAGATACGGTTTTGAGTCCCGATGGCACCAAGCGAACCTATAACGTTGCTGGTCAACTATTCTTCGTTTCAGTCGATGATTTTCTCGATGCGTTTAACCTCAGCGAAGAGTTAGAGTTGGTGCTAATTGACTTGACTCATGCTCACATTTGGGATCAGTCGGCAGTCTCTGCGATCGACAAAGTGGTGATTAAATTTCGTCGCAATGGGGCAGATGTAGAGTTAGTGGGACTAAATGAGGCGAGTTCTACTCTGATGGATAAGTTAGCCATTCACAATCGACCCGATTCTCTCGACAGCCTCTCTAATCACTAATCAAAAAAAACATGAAACGAATTCTTGTTTGTACCGATGGTTCAATTTTTTCCCAAAGCAGCTATCACTATGCGGCTTGGCTAGCGCCTCAGCTAGATGCCTCCATTGATGTCCTTTACGTTACAGATGTGCGAAGCCAGAAGGTTGCTTCAACAGGCAATCTTAGTGGCAGTATTGGTATTGATGCCGATCGAGAGTTACTCAAGAAACTGGTGGATTTAGAGCATGAGAAAGTCAAGCTTAATCACCAGCGTGCCAAGTTACTGATTGAGGAAGCTAAGCAATTTTTTATTGCTAAAGGGATTCAGAATGTGAACTTCATCCACGAAACAGGCTTTTTGGTGGATATTTTCCATGAATTTGAAGCCACCGTAGACATCATCGTGCTGGGTAAACGGGGCGAAGCTGCCGAATTTGCCTCTGGACATTTGGGTGCTAATTTAGAAAGAATTGTTCGCGCTAGTCACAAACCTTGCTTGGTGACATCACGCCATTTCAAGCCGATTGAGCGGTTGCTGCTTGCCTATGATGGCAGTCCTAGCGGTGAAAAGATGCTGCGGTTTCTGACAGAATCACCGGTTTTTAAGGGATTGGAACTGTATATCGTTACCGTCACCAAGAATGTAGAAGATCAAACAGCGATCGCTCGAATTGAAGACGCGAGACACCAGGCGCAAACGGCTGGCTTTGAACCCGTGTGTTGTCTCATAGAGGGTAATCCAGAAACGGCGATCGCTGAGTACGCAGAAGAGAATAATATTAGCCTTTTGCTGATGGGTGCTTATGGACATAGCCGCATTCGGCACCTTGTCATCGGCAGCACAACCGCCCAATTACTCCGCAGTAGCCCCGTTCCTGTGTTGCTATTCCGGTAATGGCTTAGCTGTAAAGGTGGGGTTAATTCAATCTCTCCTGTCATAGTAGGGATGAAATTGGCTAACCCTATCCTTTCTGAACTTAACGGTAATTTTACGATCATTCAGCTTAGAACAACCGACAAAAACATGACAGCAATATTACCACCTTGGATAGTTTTAGACTCCCTATTGCACAACTGGCTGCTAGAAGATATCGGTAGGGGCGATCGCACAACATCGGCCTTATTCCCCGCAAACAGCATCCAGGGTACCGCTAAATGGATTGTCAAAGAAGCCGGAGTCATAGCCGGATTGCCGATCGCACATCGCACATTTAAACTTTTAGACAGCAGCCTCAGTTTCATACCCCAAGTACCCGAAGGGAAACTGTGCGAAAAAGGAGAAGTAATCGCCGAGATTTCCGGCAATTTCGATGCGCTGCTAACCGGAGAAAGAGTAGCTTTAAACTTGGCAATGCGTTTGAGCGGCATCGCTACTTTAACTCAGAAATATGTTGACAAAATTGCCGATTTGCCCGTGCAATTGGTGGATACCCGCAAGACAACGCCGGGGTTGAGATTGTTGGAAAAATACGCGACTCAAGTCGGCGGTGCTTGCAATCACCGGATGGGATTAGATGACGCGGTGATGATTAAAGATATCCCCTATCCGCTGACAATCGAAGTTGAAACCGAAACTCTGGCTGAGGTAGAGACAGCCTTACAGCACAAGGCGGATATCATCATGTTGGATAATATGTCCTTTGATTTGATGCGGCAGGCTGTGGTAATAATTCGCGAAAAGAGCGATCGGGTGAAAATTGAAGCTTCTGGGAATGTGACTTTGGAAACTATTCGGAGTGTGGCAGAAACGGGAGTTGATTATATTTCCACGAGTGCTCCAATTACGCGATCGACTTGGCTGGATTTGAGCATGAAAATTAATAATTAGTTGACTGTTGACTGTTAACTGTTAACTGTTGACTGTTGATTATTTGTTGGTGTGAATAACCAACAAATAATCGATGCCCAATTCCCAATGCCCGATGCCCAATTCCCGATGCCCAATTCCCAATTCCCAATGCCCAATTCCCAATGCCCAATGCCCAATGCCC
>RDXH01000256.1 GCA_004292745.1 Oscillatoriales cyanobacterium
AGTAGTCAGTAGTCATTAGTCAGTAGTCATTAGTCAGTAGTCATTAGTCAGTAGTCATTAGTCAGTAGTCATTAGTCAGTAGTCATTAGTCAGTAGTCATTAGTCAGTAGTCAGTAGTCAGTAGTCAGTAGTCATTAGTCAGTAGTCATTAGTCAGTAGTCAGTAGTCAGTAGTCATTAGTCAGTAGTCAGTAGTCATTAGTCAGTAGTCAGTAGTCATTAGTCAGTAGTCATTAGTCAGTAGTCAGTAGTCATTAGTCAGTAGTCATTAGTCAGTAGTCATTAGTCAGTAGTCATTAGTCAGTAGTCAGTAGTCAGTAGTCAGTAGTCAGTAGTCATTAGTCATTAGTTTGTCCTAATCACCAATAACGCATAATTCATGACTCATAACCTATGCAGCTTAGGAACCGCTCGACTGCGAATTGATTTGCTGCAAAATTTCCTCTACTTTTTTGGCTTGGGAAACTCGGCCTTGTTTGATGAATAATTCCTGAGCTTTTTTGAGGCTGGCTACTGCTTCTGCTTGCTCTTCTTTCACTCCTTGTTGGTACAATCCGACTCCTAAATTGTTTAAAGCATCGGGATATTGGCTGTTAATTTTAATTGCTTGTCTCCACTCCAAAATTGCATCTGGCAATTGCCCTTGACTTGCCATGGCTACACCCAAATCGTTGTGAGCTTTGGCGTGCTGCGGGTTGAGTTGAATTGCTTGTCGAAATTGGGCGATCGCATCGCTCATTTTACCTTGGGCTGACAGCAAGGTTCCCAACTTATAGTAAGCATCTCCCTGTTTCGGAAAGCGAGTAATCAGTTGTTTGTACAAAATTTCGGCATTGGCCAGGTTTCCTTGATTGTAAAGGTCGTTGGCAATCCTCAAAGCTACTGTGTATCCTTTGCCGACAACTTCGCACTTTTTCTCGGAGTTGCCTTCCTGTTTGCAAATCCTGAGTTCGTCTCCTTTCATCTCGTAGGAGAGAACTTCCCGAAGTGGGCCACGGGGGCCTCGTGGCGGGGAGTTTTGGGACTGCAAGTTTTGGGAGATTTGCAGCGTGCTGGGTTTAGCCGGTACCGCTGGTACAACTGCTAAAGCGCCCATTCCTCCGGTTGCCAAAATGCTTGGGGCGATCCAGATCAAAATTTTTAAAGGGCGAAACTCTCGATCGTTTTTCATATATTCTGTAGCAACGTGTTTTTGATATCCTGGGTTTCACACCCTGTCAGAGTCTGAGCAAATGGGGGCGCACTATTAAGAAGTTATTAACAGTCGAGATATTTTAGCACTGTGTGGCATATTTTGCGTTAAATTAGAGTAGAATTCCGATCGATTATTCAGTAAACTTAGCAGGAAAGTAGAAATGGGGCAGTCTATTCTAGCCATGCTCGTTGCGCTCATCCTCGGCTACGCTGTTAACTCCTCTGTGAAAATAGTCAGCGGCGGCGACGAAGCTTTAGTCGAACGTTTGGGCCAATACAAGCGCACTCTCAAGCCCGGATTCCACTTTATCAGTCCCGTGGTAGAGAAAGTAGTCTGCGTGGACACAACCCGCGAAAGAGTTTTAGATATTAAACCTCAGTCAGCCATCACGGTAGATAATGTGGTTCTCGATGTCGATGCCGTGGTTTATTGGCGAGTTGTAAATTTGCAGAAAGCTTATTACGGTATCGATCAAATTGAAAATGCGATCGCCAACTTAGTTTTAACTACGTTTCGTGGTGAAATTGGTCGGTTGCCGATGAAAGAGATCTTCGGTTCCCGAGATGACATGAATAAGCAGTTACTCAAGAAATTGGACGAAGCTACTGAAACTTGGGGTGTCAAAGTCATCCGGGTCGAAATTCAAAGCATTACACCTCCAAAAAGGGTGCAAGAAGCTATGGAATTGGAGCAAGCAACCAAGAGCGAGTGGCAAGCAATGGTCAATAAAGCTACTGGTACTAAGGAGTACATGAAACTCTTAGTGGAGGCTCTCGATTCTCATCCCAATAGTAAGCAAGTTTTGAATTACTTAGTAACAGAAAAATACTTAGATGCTCAACAAAAATTGGGTGAAAGCGATAACGCCAAAATTCTGTTTATGGACCCAAAAAACATGACAGAAGCTCTTAACGAGTTGATGGGATCTATGTCTGATATTGAGCCGCACTCTCACCATGAGGACATGAAAGTTATCGATACTCACGCTAGTCAAGACTGATTTCTGAAGATGGCGTCGGCTACCTGACAGACATCGTGCATTTCTCTGACATCGTGAACTCGTAAAATATCCGCCGAATTCGCGATCGCACCTGTACAAGCCGCCGCTGTCCCCCAAACTCTTTGTTTCGCTTCTGGCTGATTCAAAATGTGTCCGATGAAGCTTTTTCGCGATACTCCGACTAAAATCGGACAGTCTAAAGAACGAAATTTTGGCAACTCGCGCAAAATTTCTAAATTCTGACTGTAAGTCTTGGCAAAGCCAATACCGGGGTCAATAATTATTTGAGATTTGTCAATTCCTGCGGCGGCGGCGGCTGCAATTCGACTCTGTAAGAATTCGCCAATTTCCCCAATTAAATCGCGATAATCTGTCAATGTTTGCATGGTTTGGGGTGTTCCCCGCAGGTGCATCAAAATTATTGGTACTTGTAATTTAGCAACGGTTGACAGCATTTCTGGGTCAAAAGTAGCTCCTGAAATATCGTTAATTATATCAGCTCCCGCAGCCACAGCAGCTTGGGCAACATCCGCTCTGGTAGTATCAACAGAAATAGGTATAGCTGCAAAAATATCTGCTTTTTGTCGCAACATTTCTACAACTGGAATAACTCGATCGATCTCCTCTTCTAAGGATATTTCCGCTGCACCGGGTCGAGTAGATTGACCGCCAATATCAATAATATCTACTCCAGATTTTACCATATTTTCAGCTTGCGCTAAAGCCGATTCTATGGTATTGAACTGACCGCCGTCGCTAAAACTATCAGGGGTAACATTCAAAACGCCCATTAAATAAGTGCGTTTTCCCCACTCGCAAACTTTATTTCTAATTATCATTTTGTTGTTGTTATTTGTCATATCGTTTCCGGTTGCATCGGAATGATTTAACCGCAGAGGGCGCAGAGGGCGCAGAGGGAGAGAAGAGAGAGATGAATAATTCCGATGCTACCGGATTTGATATCATGGGGATAGTGGGATTTGAGATTTTACTGGACGCCCGGGTAGCCAGAAACCGGGTTTTTTCACGACATTTCGTTGCAACCCACAGATTCTGTAAAAAACCCGGTTTCTTTGAGTTTTAATGCGTCCAGGACTGTTCAACCGAAACTCAACCAGCTAAAAACAGCATCAACTGTCAATTCTAATTCAATTTCATCAATTATTGGCAACAGATCTGCACCTTTGTACAGTTCTACTTTTTGTCCTGGAAATACCGCCAAAATACTCTCTTCTTCTGGGTCTAACAACCACCCCAAATCAGTTCCGTGTCGCGAACAGTGGAGTAATTTACTCAGCACTTTTGTTTGGCTTTGATTTGGGGATAGAATGTCGATCGACCAATCTGGATTGATTTCAAAGCGGTTAGCAATTCTACCAGAGGGCAAAAAAGGAATTCTTTCCCATCGGAATATTGCTACATCTGGCACGATTGACGCGCCGCCAAAGGTGCAGTATCACTCTGGAAAAGCATGGGCAATTTTCCGAGTTTTTGTTACTTGATTGATAGTTTTGCAGAGTTCACCTTGAAGTACGCTATGTTCACCTTGCGGCATGGGCTTCTGATTGATTTCTCCGTCCATAAATTCTGAGGCCGGTTCAGTTTCAGGAAGTTTGAGGAAATGCTCTAAGGCGGGTTTGGGTTTAACGATGGTACTCATGGCGATTTACTGTTGGGTGGGGGCGGGTTTATCAGAGATTTCTGGTACTTGTTAGATATTGGCAGGTTTACCCGCCCCTACAGAACTTCATCAGATACAATTCCGAATTAAACGGAAATGATCTTAGTTATAGTTGACAATGCGCGAGAAACTCGCAGATTCCAAACTAGCACCACCAACCAAAACCCCGTCAATCTCTGGCTGAGCCATAACTTCATCAATATTTTCGGGCTTAACAGAACCGCCGTATTGAATTGGTACGTCAGGATTGCTCAATTTAGAGCGAATCAAACCAATCACTCGGTTAGCTTCCTTGGTTTCGCAAGTATCGCCAGTGCCGATCGCCCAAATCGGTTCGTAAGCAATAACCAACTTTTCTTGGTCAACATCAACCAAATCTTGTGCCAACTGAGAGAAAATGTGAGTTTCAGTTTCCCCTGCATCTCGCTGCTGCTTCGTTTCCCCGACACACAAAATCGGAATTAAACCATACTTCTGAGCGGCCAACAGGCGCAAATTCACCGTTTCGTCAGTTTCACCAAAATATTGACGCCGTTCGCTGTGCCCGATGACGACGTAGCGAACCCCAAGTTCTGCAAGCATCGGCCCTGAAATTTCGCCGGTATAAGCTCCCGACTCTTGCCAATGAACATTCTGAGCACCGAGCCGCACCCGGCCACCGTGCAGATTTTTCGAGAGGACGGCTAATGAAGTGAAGGGAACGCAAAGTACGACTTCTCGTTCCTCCGGGGTTTCCGTCAAAGAGGAGGTGAATCCTTTAAGAAACTCTAGGGATTCAGCCCCAGTTTTGTACATTTTCCAGTTGCCAGCAATAACAATTTTCCGCACGGGTGACTCAGTAGCTCTGTGAACATTAGGAGAGGCAAGTTATAGTTTAAGGCTTTAGGGTACATTGCGATCGCCTATTGGCCAAATTCGATGCGAGCTTGCTCAACTAAGTCCACGGTGACAACTTCGGTGTCGGCTTCGCGGGCCAACTGTTCGATGCGGACGCGAGCTTTTCCCCGGACAAAGTAGGGAATATTTTTCAGCTTGGCCTTGGCTTCGGGTGTCCATTTTAAATCATCGGAGAATTCGGAATCGGGCATGGCGTTTTGGGCGATCGACTAGAAGCCTTGATTTCTCTGGCTTTGATGGCAAGCCAGGATGTATTTAATTTACCATAAGTGGCGATCGGGCCACACGCGATCGCACTTCATTAAATTACTTCCCTAAAATAGCCGACACTTCTTGTAAAAGCTGATTTTGCTCTTGTCGAATGGCCTCTAACCTTGTCAAAATATTAGCAAGTCGTTCCTGAGACTCCAAACTGTTTGATTCAACTCCGCTCAATTGTAAAGCTGAATTATTATGTAATCCCGGATTCCTTGAAAATGAGTTGACAGCCACTCCACCAAGATTACTTACAGATTTAGAGCCGACACTGAAAACCCCTTGTATAAATTTTCCAGGGAATTGCAAAATAGATAACCATCCTTCTGCAAAAAAGCTACCTAAAGCCTGGAACAAACCCAATATAATCAATATAATACCAATTTTATATGAAGTTGCATAGAATGAAGATACTATTTAGAGGTCATTAGTTATGGGACGTCAACTGATTCTGGCGATCGCAGAAAGTACAG
>RDXH01000036.1 GCA_004292745.1 Oscillatoriales cyanobacterium
CACTTGACTCGACAAATTGCTGCAAGTTCCGTCCATCCCCAATTCATACTTGCTTTTCGCACCTTCAGAAGCACCTGCTAATTGCTCGATCGCATCTCGATACAAATCATTTAGCTGTTGACGGTCAAATAATTTGATACCATTAATTACCAGCACATCAGCACTACTTGCTTGTTGGTCTGCTGCTTTTTGAAAGTCATCGCGATTTTGGCGCAACTTTTGATTTAAGCGAGCCAAACGAGTTTCCAACTCTGTTAAATGCTCTTGTAACCTGACAATTACTTCCAATCCCAAGGAACGGGATTTGCGCTGAATAATCGCGATCAAACTCCCCTCTAACCCGCTAAGAGCCGTAGCACAATACTTTTCCATAATGTCTTGTTTGCTCAAACCAAACTGCTCTTGGGAGTGTCTAATATCTTCCAAACCCTTTTGGTATTGTTGCCTTTTTCCGCTTCCCGGCGAAACTTCTCCACAGCATTTTCAAAAATTTGCCGCACTGTGGCGATAAAAGCATCAGCAAATTTTGGCCCTTTGTTGCGGTCTTCAAGAATCGTATAAAACTCAGCTTCTAGGTTTTTGCGTCCTTCTTTGATAATCCGGTTGCGATTGTCATACATTTTTTGCAAGTAATCGCCATGTAGTCGCTCATCAGGACTCATTTCGCGCAGGTGATCGCTGCGATATTCCTCAACTTTTTTCTGCAAGTAATTGACAAATTCCAGAATTTTGCCTTTTTCAGAGCCGAAAACACCCAAGAATCCTTGTTGAGTGGATTGCAGTTTGTTATCTGCATTAATTTCGTTGCGGATGCTGTTTACCCAGTTAGAAAGTTCTGCTAAATAAGACTTATCGCCCGCAGCACTCAAGTCAATCAGCATTTCCATTTCTGTCAACCGAATCCGCTTGAGGTCACTTTGTACAACCTCCAACAAATTGGGAACTAATACCACAGATTCGTTCAGCCACCAAGTCACAAAATCCGCCGCTAGCCGATTGGATAAAGATGTGCGAATTTGGGCGATGGGAATTTCAATTGTTGACAACCCAAAACTCATAAATTGTTTGGAATAGCCACGCCCGCCCGGATCTGCTTGGGCCCAAGAACCTTTAATATTATCTCGGATCGATCGCTTGTGAGGAGCAAAATCTGAAGTCAAGTCCAGAAAGATATTCTGACCGATCATTTCCCGAATTTGGTCTAGGGGAAATTCAGTTTCACCGTTTCTAGTTCCGACTAAATAAGTGAAGTCAAAAGGAGGTCTTTTGTCGCGGATTTCATCGCTCAAACCGGCACTATACTGCACTGCATATTCCGTGCGGTAGTCGGAGAAATAGCTCAATTCCATTAAGGCTGCGTAGCCGTTAGCTACAACCCGATCGCCTACATTGATACCAGCAAAAGCATTAGGCATCGGTACAATGGCTGTAGTAGTAGGACTTGACTGTCCTTGCAGCCATTTGCGGACAGCATAGCCAATATCGATGAGCATTCCGCTACCAGTACCACCAGAAATTGAACCCGTGATAAACACGTTTACGGAGTTACTGTTTACCTTGACGTTGTATTTGTCCAGCATAAAAGTGTCGTGACCTTTTACGCGATCGCACGCCGAATTAAATGACTGCTTAATCTTGTGATAATTACAGAAAAAAGCAAACCGACCGCAGGCACGAATCTGTCCGGCTCCTGCTTCTAAAGCCGTCATATTTCGCTCTAATTCATTGGGGAACCAAGATTCGATCCAGGGGAAGTTGCCCATGTTGGACATGATATTTTCAACTTCATTACCACTGACTTTAGCAAAGTATTTCTCGTTGTCCTTAAACGGAGTTCCCCCCGCACCAGGATTGTTGAGTTTGTATTCTTTGTCTGTATCAATAATCAAAAAACTGATAATCGGAAAATTCCTTAAACTCCCGTAAGTTTCTTCTACTAAGCGGCGCACTCTTGCCAGAACTTCATTACCAGTTCCTCCTACTCCGATTAAAATTGTAGGAACCATACTTTTTTCATCAACAGTAGCCATAAGATTCTTCCTTTTTGTTTTTAATTTAAACTTGGTATCAACTTAAGCCTCTAGTCCGCCAGGGACTTAAGTCCCTGGCTAATAGCGTAAGTCCTCTTAAGAGGACTAATGAGTTTAAAAGTCTTCTCCTCAGTCCTCTTTAGAGGACTTGAGCTTTGAGGCAGGGGTTTTAACCCCTGCCGGACTGCCGGACTGCCGGACTGCCGGACTGCCAGACTAATGCCAACCCTAAAGTTAACAACCATCACCAAAAATCGGCAAACCAACTAATTTCCAGATAATGCTAGGCGTACAAGCAGTCCAGAAAAACGCATTTCCCAAAGCCGCCTGACCTGCTAGAGTCATGTTCATTTTCATTATGCCTTGAAACAACCACCGATCGAGCGGCATCGTCAGCGTCCACATCAAGGCAATCCAAGCAGCACCCAACCAAAAAATTACCCATTTAATATTACTATTGAGCTTGGGAAATATTTTTTCCGTGAATGAAGTATTGAGATTCACATCGGAACCAGAAATATAAATTCCTCCTGTTTCTATAGTAGCTTGTTTGAGTGGCTCGAAACTTTTTCCCCCGAAGGTAATGCCATTAATTTTAACTTTTTGAGCGACAGCTTCGCTGACACTTTGCGGGGAAAGTTCAATTCCGGCATCGCTAACAATGACTATTTCGCGACAGCTATTTGGCACGGTTTTAAAAGCATTTAATGCCTGCCGAATAGGAACATCCAGGCTGTCTTGGGGTGGTTCTGGTTGGATAGATTTAGGCAGGTTTGGGTCTTGCAAAGCTCGACCTAATTCGGCTTCTACCTTTTTGGTATCTGAACTAAAGTTACTGGTTAATGCTGGAGCTTTTCCGCCACCAATCCCAAATACTTGAATTGTATTTGGGTTGCTTCCTAATTTAGAATTAACCTCTAGATAGGCTTTGACTGCTGCCACTTCTTGCTGCATAATTGTACCCGGAGCATTGAAGGCTTGGGGCTGGTAGGTGCTACTGCTGAGATCGAGGGCGATCGCAACTGCAATATTTGGTCTACCAAACCCGAATATGCCAAACAGTGCTGCTGCAATTAAACAGAAGCACAGCACAATTAATGGTCTCTGAAATAAAGGATGTTGCCACAGCGGGCGTTGATTTCTAATCACCGATCGACCTATAGTATAGCAGTTGACAGTTGACAGTTGACAGTTGATAGTTGACAGTTGACAGTTGATAGTCAACTGTTTACTTAACAGCATCGAACTGATATTTAGACCCCGGAGGACCGTCTTTACCTTCGATAGCTTTGACTAACGGAATTTCTTTGAACAGGTCAAATTCCTTGGCAGTTCCTGATATCAGAGTTCCTTGGGTGAGGAACTTGACTGTTCCCTCGCGGGTGGGATTGCTGCTGGTTGCTGCTGCTAAAGCTTGGGTGGCATCGAAGGCAGTTGCAGTTCGCCAACTGACTCTTCCTTTCCAAATTTCTGAGGCTTGTTTGGAAAAAGGATCGTCTTTTTCCCATCTCCAAGGAACGGCTAACACTAAATCTTTAATAGCATCTCCTCCTTTGATTAAAGTAGTAGGATTATACAGTTCACTACCTCCCATTAAGGCTAAAGGTGGGGATGTATCTTTGTTGGCGATCGCGATCGCGATCGCCTGTTCTACTTGGTCTTTGCTCATCGCCATAAATACCACATTTGCTCCGGCCTTGCTCGCATCAGCGACAGCAGATTTGGCATCAAAAGTTGCACCAGCTTTGATGTCAACTTCTTTGACAATTTTGCCGCTAGCTTTTGGCACTTCGACAACTAATAGTTCCTTGAGTTGTTTGCTATAAACGCTGTCGGAGTTGTAGAAAATTGCGATCGCGGCGGGGGAGTGATTGTTCTTAGCATAATTCGCGACGGTTTCCCCCAGTTTCTGGAGGTAAGTTTTGAGCATTTCATCTGTTTTTTCCAGCACCTTGGTTAGTTTCAAGGTCGCTTTGTTTGCAGAGTCGATGGTAACGCTGGAACTAACAGGCGAAATAGCTGCTAATCCTGCGGTTTCATAGGTTTTGATGGCATCTTGAGAACTGCTGTCAATGCCGTGTCCCAAAACTCCCAAGACGCTGGAAGAGTTAACCAAGTCTTGGGCGATGGAGACAGTTTTGCCAACTTCGTCATTAACAATTACAATTTCTAATAATCGACCAGGAACAGTCGGACTTTTGTTAAATTGATCTTGATATAAAGCAGCTCCTCGAAGCACTTCTTTGGCTGCATCAGCGCTGGCACCGATGGGAACTACTACGGCGATTGTCAGGGGATTGCCTGTTTTTTGAGCCGTCGCATTGTTGAGGTATATTTTAGTTTCCGGGTCGTTGGGGTCGGTTTTGGTAGCTGCTTCATATTTGGCGATCGCATCATCCCAATTCTTGCCTACAAATGCAGCAGCCCCAGCTTGTTTCTCAGCATCAGCTTTGCCGCCTGTTAGCAGAATTTTTTCCCCTTGACTAATCAGCGCGGCGCTGACTGCTTTAGAACTGAGGAATTCCCCTGATGGAGCAGCAGTTGCGGGAGTAGTAGATGTGACTTCACTCGTTTTCTGGGAAGAATCTTGTGGTTTGCCTGAAAACGCTTTGTACAAGCCAAATCCGCCACTACCGACGACTAATACTCCTGCTACAGCCATCAGAATTTTTTTGATTGGCAATTCACCTCCTGAACCCCCATTTCCAGCAGGAACCATAGCCTCTTTCGGCAAGCCGCACATCATGCAGATTGACCCGTCGTTGTCATAGGGTGGATGGGGACCACTCACATTATATTGATCTGGATTATGTTTGGGTACGCCGTCGCAGGTCCAACTCATTTTTGCTACCTTTCTTTTTTACCCTTTTGGGTATTGTACAGCTTGACATCTGTCTTGAGAAAGGTTAACTGGATAAAATACGAAATCTTTAAAATAGCCGGAAGGAAATCCCCCCCAGGGAGGGGATAAATTAGCCACTCAAATCAAAAATGGGGTGAGTCACCAGAATTGATGTTAAGCCTTAGCATCAACCCAAACTGTCAGCCCTTCAACCCTCAAACCTTTGCCGCGACTGCCGCAATATTGGCCGTTAGAAGTTGTGGGAGTATCGCCGATATTCTGAATGTGAGCAGTGTAAAGTACGTTGTATTTATCAGCCTCGGCCCCCGTTAGCCGCACCGCAAATCCTTCAATCCGCTTAGCTTTCCCCCGGAATCCTGCTAACTCTCCTTCTTCGATCCAAGCGGTATCGCCAACACCTTCGACGTGGGCCATGTACTGCAATTTGAGACCGGCGACGGGAGGGTCTATTTTAATCTGAAACCCTTCGACGCGACGCTTTTGAGCGCGAGTGCCGGCATATTCTCGATCGCTAAAAGTGCGATCGCCAATTCCTTGAATATGTGTTAACACTTTTAAGCTGACTGGTTGGGCTGGTTGAGCCTTGGCTGATGGCACAACCCAAACTGTGATACCTTCTACTCTCAATGCTTTCCCGCGAGTGCCACAATATTCGCCATTGGAGGCTACTTTTGTGTCGCCGATATTCTGAATGTGAGCATTGTAAAATATGTCGTATTTACTAGCTTGGTCTCCGCTCAATCGCAGAGCAAATCCTTCAATTCGTTTCCCCTTACCCCGGAAACCTGCTAATTCCTGTTCGCTCAGCCAAGGAGTGTCGCCGACACCTTCAACGTGAGCCATATACTCGACTTTTAAGCCGGGAATTGCTGGATCTAAATTCACTTGAAATCCTTCAACGCGTCGCCCTTGAGCTTTGGTTCCTGCGTATTGTTGAGAAGCAAAAGTGCGATCGCCAATTCCCTGAATGTGCACCAAAACTTTTAATCCCACAGCCCCCTCTACGGGCGCTGGTGAAGCCCCTGTCGGTGCCCCAAAGACAATGTTCCCGGAGCCCTTTGTCTGGAGAGATTTAGGCATTTCCATGCTGGGAACAATAATCACTTCGTGCATGGGGGCTGAGGGTGCGGGTGATTCCAAAATTTTGATCTCTGGCATCACTGCAACTTGTTTCGGGGGCGCGACCTTTCCCGACGGGATGACGATGACTTCTGGTAATGGTTCAGCAACTGCTGCTGGTACGGGTTTAACTGTGGCTGGTGCGGCTATTTTAGGGGCGATTTGTGTCTCGTTAACGGTCAATTTGCCTCTGGAAATGGCAACAGCTATTTGTTTACCAAAGGCGGCGCTGACAATTTCTTCCAGGATGACCCACTGTTCGTCATTTAGTTTATCTTGTTGTTCGACGAGGGTGAGCACTGCCGCCACTGGGTGTTTGCCGCTGACTAAGGATTCTGCATCGGAGTGCAGTTGGGTTGGGGTTGATTCGGCAATGGCGCGCTGAAGCTCGCGGGCTTTACTATGTACTGATTGTAGTGGCCCAAAGTCGCTTTGTTCCCGGTGGGCGATCGCTAATACTCGATCGATCGCTGTTAGGGCTTGGGAACGAATTTCTGCTTTCCCTTCAGAAGCGGAGATTGTCTGGACTAAGTTTTGAATTTCTTGGAGGGATGTAATTTCTCCGGGTACTAGGGTACTGTTGCTGAGTTCGAGAGCTTGTTTTTGGACGACGGAAAAATTGCGACTGTAACTCACCATTTCTTGCAGCAAGTTTTCTGACGGAGGAAGGCCCGATTGTTGGAGTTGCTTGGCCGAGTGTGCGAGTCGATCGGCCAAACTAGGATAGGTTTCCGATAGTCCGGCAATTTGTTGTAGCAAATCTTTATGAGTTGGTTCCATAGTCTGTCGTAAATATTTAACTTGCTGATTATAGACGTTGAGTGTCCTTGAGAGTGCCACAGATAGAATGCCCAAGCACTTCTGGCTTCGGCGGAACCCAGATTTTTCTTGCCATCCCTCCAGGCTATTGTGATCGAAGTCACATCTAGCTCCACTGCTAGTCACAGTTTACAACTGTTGCAGTCACTGCATGAAAGCCACAATGTCACACAAACTAGACCTTACCCGTCACCGTCAAATCCATGGCTATTGTCGATACTGAAGCTACCCCAATGTTGAAAGCAATAAGTTTTATGGTACTGATTCGCGACCTTGCCCAAGAAGCTATGACCATCGGCTATCTTACTATTGAAGCAGAAAATCTCTTGCGCCGGATGCTAACCACCACAACCTATGAATTAGAAGACTTAAATGCTTTTATGACTTTGCAGCTAGCAACTATGTCGGGAATGGTGAAACAAGAGTCTCGTGAATTGAGAGAATGTCAATACTTTTCTGAAGTCGTCTCTAAGACTTCCAATTAGGAATTAATCGACTGTTTGTACATTGAGAATTAGTAAGGAATCTAGAAATCATGGTGATTCGTGACGTTGTAAAAAAAGCTATTGCGGCTGGATATCTGACCTTGGAAGCCGAAAATGAAATAGCGCACGTTTTCTCGTCAGCGAAATGCGACTTGGAAGATTTGAATGCTTTTATGAGTTTGCAGTTGGCGGCGATGGCTGGCCGTGTGAAGCAACAATCTATGGAATCGATTGACTTGGAAGACAATTCTGAGCTGGGTAAAAAAATTTGGTAATAGGTACACAATATAAGTTCGGTTACGTTGTCGGGGAAAGCGAGCTCGATACAATGTCGCCCGCTTTCACACAATTTGGGTGTCAACTGAAACAGTTGACTTGATGCAATCGAAAAGTTAACTGCTTATCTGTATTCAGTCGATCGAGATTGACTGAGGCCCGTTACTTGACGGATTGGTGGTTTCGCTGGCGGGTGGTGTGTAGGAAGTTGAACCAGCTTGCTCATCGATCCAGCTTTTAACTGGGTCTTCCTGAAGATTAAGTCGTAGCAGGCCCGACACAAATCCGCCCGTAAATGCGATCGGCTGTTGGAACAATTCTTTGACTACCGGGATGAGTTCGTCGAGGAACATTCAAGATTCTCCTTGTGCTACTGTGATGATACTGTTAATTAATCTTAACTGTTTTTGATAAAAGTTAAATATTGTAGTAAGTTCTAGAATATTCGGGTAATACCTTCTGCTCTCTCAATTTCCTAGAAAAATTTTATGTGCCGTTTGCTTGGCTATCTCGGCGGGCCGATTTTACTCGATTCTCTTCTGTACAAGCCGGAACATTCCTTAATTGTGCAGAGTTACCAACCCCGCGAAATGACTTCAGGTCTACTCAATGCTGACGGCTTTGGCATTGGTTGGTATCACTCCCACCTAGATACCGACCCGTTTAGCTATAAAAATATACAACCAATTTGGAGCGACATCAACCTTCCGAGTATCAGTCGATACGTGGAATCGGGATGTGCTCTAGCCTATGTTCGCAGTGCAACGGTGGGACAAGCTGTGGATTTGAGCAACTGTCAGCCTT
Source organism: Oscillatoriales cyanobacterium (assembly GCA_004292745.1). Classification (GTDB taxonomy): domain Bacteria; phylum Cyanobacteriota; class Cyanobacteriia; order Cyanobacteriales; family Microcoleaceae; genus Microcoleus; species Microcoleus anatoxicus. Next base: position 8,397 of record RDXH01000036.1, read on the forward strand.
TTGAGTACAACCGTCTGATGTTTGTCCACAACGGCTTTGTGAAGAATTTTCGGCAAAGTCTTTACAGACCAATTCGCGATCGCCTCAACGATGCTACCTATCAATTAATTAATGGTACTACAGATTCCGAGCATATTTTTGGTCTGTTTGTCAATGAATTGACAGCGCCAAATATGACTATAGAAGTGGCTTTGCGAAATGCACTAACAACTTTGGCAGAACTGGCAAACTTCCATGAAGTAGAATTTTCAGCTAATATAATTGTCAGCGATGGAAACCAGTTAGTTGCCTCTCGCTTTGCTTCCAAAAAGGCTCCTCCTTCCCTCTATTGGCTGCGGGACGATCCGAATTTTCCAGAAGCTGTGATTATTGCTTCGGAACCTTTATTTGTCGGCAATTGGCATCAGTGTCCACCACAAAGTATTATCAGTACGGGAAAAGACGGTGATCTCAAAATCAATTCTATCTTGTAGAGAGGCTATTTATCGAGATTTGCAACAGTGTCGTCGCGACACTTTCGAGCTATTTGCCGGCATGGATTACGATACTTTCTGTAGGCAAATTCATCCAGATTTTAGTCCGGTTGGCTGGCATTTAGGTCACATTGCTTATACGGAGGATTTGTGGCTATTGCAGAAATGTGGTAAATTTAAACCAGTATTTCCTAAGTATCATAAGCTGTTTGCTGCTGATATTTTACCGAAGCAAGAACGGGTTTATTTGCCGAGTATTCCTGAAGTTGAATTATATCTGGATGAGGTCAGAAAAAAGGTTCTGGATTATTTGGAAATAGCGCCGATCGCACAGCAAGAGCGTCTGTGGCAATTTATTATTCAACATGAAAGTCAGCACTGCGAAACTGTGGCTTTTTTGTTGCAAATGCAGCAGGAGATGGGACCTGGGGAGAGTGGGCGACCAATTCCCGATGAATTGCCAATGTCCAATTCAGCGATTGAAATTCCGGCTGGGGAATTTTACATGGGAAGCGATCGCATTCAGGCTTTGGATAATGAGCGATCGCGCCACCTATGCTATTTGGACAAATACTCGATCGACCGCTATGGAGTCACTTGCAGTCAATACGGCGATTTCATGGCATCTGACGGCTATCAAAACCCTCAGTGGTGGTCAGCAGAAGGTTGGAAATGGCTGCAATCTAATTTAGTCGATCGCCCACTTTACTGGTCAGACAATCCCGCTAGGAACAATCACCCAGTTTGCGGTGTCAGTTGGTACGAAGCTCAAGCATACTGCAATTTCATCGGCAAGCGACTACCCACAGAATCGGAATGGGAAAAAGCAGCCAGTTGGGATGCAGAAAATCAAACTCAGCGCACCTATCCTTGGGGAGAAGAATTACCAAATTCATCCCTATGCAATCACGGCAATAAGATTGGGAATACAGCCCCAGTTGATAATTTTGCAAAGGGAGCCAGTAGTTTTGGTTGCTGTGATATGTTAGGTAATGTTTGGGAGTGGACAGCTTCAACTTTTGATGCTTATCCAGGATTTGAAAGTTATCCTTATACTGGCTATTCTCAAGCATATTTCGATGGAGAACACCGAGTTTTAAAAGGTGGCAGTTGGGCAACTCATGCTCCATCCCTGCGATCGAGTTTTCGCAATTGGTATTATCCGGGCGTGCGACAAATCATCGCTGGCTTTCGGTGCGCTCAATGATTTTGGCTAATTGGTAAGTAATTGGGCACAAATGAATGTAACCTAACAAAGAGCAGAAACCCGGTTTCTTTGAGAAACCGGGTTTCTAGATGAGTGAATACGTGCTTTACCCATTCGTGCATCTTAAATTTACGCTATGACATCCTCAAGACTGTCTGAAACTACAAATTCAGCCTCAACGAAGGACAATCGCTTACACCTAGAGCGACTGGTGAGTGTGAAGGCACCGACAGCCACAGAAATCAATGCAGGCTGCGATGTAGTCAGCGGGTTGACTCAAACCCCAAAATCCTTGCCTCCTAAGTATTTCTACGACGATCGCGGCTCGAACCTATTTGAGTTGATTTGTCAATTGCCGGAATATTACGTGACACGTACTGAAGCGGCGATTTTGGAAGAATGTGCGGGGGCGATCGCCAATTTAACAGGCCCCTGTGAAATTGTCGAACTAGGTAGCGGTAGTTCCACCAAAACACGGATTCTCCTCGATGCTTACAGTCAACGGGAATATCCCCTGCATTATTTACCCATAGACATCAGTCCCACAATCCTAGAAAGCAGCGCCTTTCAACTGTTAGCAGAGTATCCATCACTCCAAATTCACGGACTTGTCAGCACCTACGAGTTAGCTTTGGCAAAAATTGCCCCATCGCCATTGCCAACCCGAATGATTTGTTTTTTAGGTAGTACCCTTGGCAATCTTAGCCCTGAAGAATGTGATGTATTCTTCTCACAAATTGTCGGCGCATTGCAGCCAGGAGAGTATTTTTTGTTAGGCATTGACTTAGACAAATCTAAGGAGATTTTAGAGCCAGCCTACGATGACAGTCAAGGGGTGACGGCGGCATTTAATTTGAATATGCTGAGGCATTTGAATCGGAAATATGAAGGAAATTTTGATTTGACGCAGTTCGAGCATTGGGCATTTTACAATCAAGCAGAATGTCAAATAGAAATGCACTTGAAAAGCAAAAAAGCACAAACAGTCAACTTGCGCGGTCTCAATTTAGCGGTTGAATTTGCAGTAGGAGAAACTATCAGAAGTGAAATTTCCCGCAAGTTCAAACTCCCTAATATGCAGGAACAACTTGCCAGTCGCGGTTTAGTGCCTGTGCAAGTTTGGACCGATCCAAATCAGTGGTTTGGTTTGATACTTTGTCAGAGGTCAGTTTAAGATTAAATTAACCGCGAAGGCGCGTCTGACATTAAATCAGAGAAAAAAAGGAATGCAGCTCTTCCTTCGCGCTCTTCGCGTCTTCGCGGTTCATTCAAATCATTAAAAATCGCTATAACCAGTAACAAAGAACAAATTAACAAATTGGTTTTTGTCCTGGTTTGACAGCATGAATGTACTCGCTTCCAGATGTTGGCCATCCCCGCTTGTAATAAGCCTCCTCCGGCTTCCCCCAGCCCAATTGCAACAATATTTCTAAAAAATCTAATTTTTCCCACTTCCAAAGATTAACCCATTCTGTGCGCTGGACGATCGCCTCTACATCCCTAGGCTCGATCGAGCGAAAATCCTTGCCACTATTAATACTTAAATATAAATCCATCCCCACAGTTACTTGCCGCCAGAATGCCAACATCGTCATCTTGGCTGATTTCAGCGTCATCAAATCCACAGGTAAAGCAATTAATTCATCGTCCACTGCTGGATAATTAAGAGTGTTCCCTTTAACCGTCATTTCGCGCCAAACAATCCCAGAAACTTGATGTTCCCGTTGATATTCGTGTATGGCGGCCTTAAAATTTTGATAAGCAGTGAACTTTTGGACGCCCTCAGATTTCAGAAAGCGATCGATCACGGGGTTTCCTGTAGAATGAGTTTCAGTCAAATTCAGACGTCGCCCGTGTAAGCAAGCTTGGCGTTCTGCTTCGAGGATGTTAATGAGTTCTCTCTGGGTGTAGATCTTGGACATCTATGTGGACAATTTTGAAAGTTTGTCGAGCTCTGGGATAATTCCGGTGGCCTAGACCAAACAGCCTGTTTAAAACAAGCTGTTTGGAAGATGTCTAATGGCTCTCAACCACCAAAACTCAAATTTTGAGTTCCAGTTGCAGTTTCAAAGCTTAGTAGCGTCGTGAGGAGCGATTGTTGTCGCCCCAGCCACCGCTACCTGATGAGCGTTTGTTATCTTCGCGAGGCTTGGCTTTGTTGACTTTCAAGCTACGGCCCATCCATTCAGCACCGTCTAAAGCTGCGATCGCTGCTTCTTCATTTAATTCTTGAACAACTACTATAACATGAAGACAGCAGAATCAGCCATTATCAACTGGAGATTTTAGATTTAATATAAAATTAAATGCCGGAAATGGCGACCCAAAAATAATTCTCAAAAGATTTTTTAGTGAGATCTACGCGCATTTTTTTACCCCAAGTATAGACATCAAAGCTGACCCGCTCTCGATCGGCGTTACCCAAATTGTCATCAGGAATTGCCATATTTCCTAACAAGGCAACCCAATGAGTGGGATAAGGTATCAGAGGCGGTTTATTTCCCAACATTCCTTCAGCAGTAATTAAAGCAAAAGCAAAGCCCCCTGATTTAATCGCTGCATCGGCGGCCCGCAGCGCTGGAATATCGCCACTAAAATAAGCGTAATGAGATTTTACATCGCGACTGCCCAAAATTTCTCGCGCCCACCCGGCCATTTCCCAAGATTTAGTCATCCCACTAATATTACGAATAATTTCTGGAGCATTTGGTTCGACTGGAAATATCAAATTGGCGGATTCCCGCAGTGTTGATAATAGCATCCAATCAACTTGAGGCATCCGCAAGTTTCCTTTGCTTTGTCGCAGGGGGATGGAGGGATAAATCGAACGCATAGATTTAGTTTGCAAACTGCCTATTTCAAAAAGATGGCGGCAAATTTCAATGTAGCGAAGAGGGTTTTGGTTAAGCAGCGTAAATGCTACGGCTGCTGGTCCACAAAAAGGTTGTCCGCTTTGATTGATTTGGAAAGGGTTTTGGATGCGATCGCGCATTTCTGCGATGATTTGGGTTTTATTCAAACCAGCCCAAACGCCGGGAATCTGGGAGCGTTCAAATTCCGAAATTGCTGCATCTACTTTCTGTGATTCCATTAGATTTAATTGGGTTAATTTTATTTATTAGCTCGCTCAGATAAGTATAAGGAAGAAGTCACGCCCCCTGCGCCCTGGGCGGTTTCATTTTTGGTAGGGGCCGTGCCAAGAGTGCCGGCCACGGCGGTTTCATTCTCCAAAAAACGAGGGCTTTGTAAGGGTAGTGCCAAGAATGCCTACCTCCCCACCGACCATTTTCCGTCATTTCAGGCATTGGGGTAGCCACGGGGGGCATTGGTGTCAACTTAAGGTAAAACCCAGTCAGAGACTGCTGTTTGACGATTAAATCTAGATCCGAACGAGCCCCCCTTGAGAAGGGGGGGACAAGAGTCTTCTCAAAGTCCCCGCCACGATTCGGGGGATGCGAGGGGGATCTGGACTCGGATAAAAGCGATATTTATCAAGGCTTTCAAGCTTAAGTTGACACCTATGCCACGGGGGGCTGCCCCTACAAGAGAATGAAACCGCCCAGGGCGCAGGGGGGGGTTCCCCATTACACGCTCACCTCACCTAACTGAGAAATGCTATATACACAATAGCGATCGCGCCCCTGTTTTTTTGCTTGATATAGTGCTTTGTCTGCATGAGCAACCAAGGTATCTGGCTCCAATTCTAAGCTAGGGATGAGTGAGGCAATTCCCAAACTAACTGTGAGGATATTCTTTACATGAGACTGCTCATGGGGAATCGCCAAACTATGAATTACTTGCTGAATATTTTGTGCTATCTTAATTCCTCCCTCCAAATCCGTATTGGGGAGGAGAAAAGCAAATTCTTCGCCACCGTAACGCGCTGCTAAATCCGCGGGACGATGGACTACGGTTGGTAATATTTTCCCTATTCTAATTAAGCAATCATCCCCCGCCAAATGACCATAATAGTCGTTGTAGCTTTTGAAAGTATCAATATCCAATAAAATCAGCGACAGTGGCTGCTTTTCTTGTGCTAATCGTTCCCATTCGCTTTGGAGACGATTGTTGAAACAGCCACGGTTAGCCACCTGAGTTAAAGCATCTAAATTCGCCAATATCTCTAGTTTTTGATTGGTTTCTTGGAAAGCAATTTCCATTTGTTTACGTGTGGTGATATCGCGGATGGTAATAGCAAAACCATCACCTAATTTTACGGCTACCCAGTGAAACCAAGAAGACTCTTCCCATTCATAGTAAAAATCGTGCTCTAAAGGTTCCCCGGTTTCCACAATTTCAACGAAACGCTGGAATAGTTCTGGATCAACATTGCTCAAAAACTTTTTCAGTACCAATTTGCCAATCATCTCTTCACGACTACGTTTGAAAACCCTAGCAATCACGGGGTTGACAACTAAACAACAAAAATCCTCAATCTCCCCAGTTACGGGGTTGCGGACAGCTTGCATTGCTGCAATACCATCCAGGGAACTATTTAAAACGCTAGCAAGTAAAGCCCTCGATTGATATACTACCTCTTCTGCTTCTCTGCGGATATTAATCTCTTTTTCCAGAAGCCGTTGCTGACGTTGAATAATTAACTGATTTTCCAGACGCGCTACGACTTCTTCGATGTGAAAGGGTTTGGTAATGTAATCTATGCCCCCTGACTCAAAGGCTTTTACCTTGTCAAAAACATCATCTAAAGCACTAATAAAAATAACGGGAATGTGGCGTAGATTGTCATCGGATTTGATGGCTTTACAGACTTCATGACCATTCATTTGTGGCATTTTAACATCTAAAATAATCACATCTGGTCGCTTGAATTTTATGGTTTTCAGTGCGATCAGTCCACTGGTGACGCTGCGAACAGTGTAGCCAAGTTTGAAGAGCACATCGCTTAGTAATTGTAAATTTTCGATCAGATCGTCTACAATCAGAATATTACCTTTATTGTCGCTTTCAGAATTAAGATTCATCGCTTATAATGGGTTCGGCTAGGTCGAGAATTTGTTCAAATTGAAATTGACTCACCAGTTTTGTCAATGATTGTATCAAACAAGTTTCTGTCTGGGGAATTTCTGCTAGCAGTTTTAAGGCGAGCTTGGTATTTGCTTCAAGAGCAGCTTCGTATAGTTGGGTAATCCATTTTTGAGACATACAGGTGAAGTGTTGTGAAGTCAATACGCTCTCTGCTTGCTCGTTTAAACTTGGTGAAGTCGTTTCCGCTAAGATATATTTTACACCAAGATGTTTAGCCAGTGCGTCGAAAATTGTATGTTCGGCAAATGGTTTGCGGAGGAAGTCATCGCACCCCGCTGAAAGCACGATCGCTTTTTCTTCCTCTAAAACACTTGCCGTTAAAGCAATCACCGCCGTAGCATTACCTTTGGTGGTAGATTTAATATATTTTGTAGCTTCATAACCATCCATAACAGGCATTCTCATATCCATCCAAATTAGGTGAGGTTCCCATTCATCCCAAATTGCGATCGCTTCTTTACCATTACTAGCTTCTTTGACCTCAAATCCCAACGGCGCGAGTAACTTAATTAATAATTGACAATTAATGGGTTTATCATCTACGGTAAGAATTTTGTAGGTAGGTTGACCGGGAGCAAGTCCCAGCACTCTTGGATGTTCTTCTGAACTCTTGCTGACTGTTTCTTGACCCAGTTTTGCCTGAATATAGAATTGGAAAATAGTGCCTTTTCCTAATTCGCTTTCTACCGAAATATCCCCTCCCATTAGTTGCACGAATTTCTGGCTGATTGCTAAACCTAAACCCGTTCCTTCTTGCATCTCTTTTCCTGCCTGTGCTTGAGAAAAAGCATCAAAGAGTTTGGGCAATTCTGCGGCAGCAATACCCACCCCAGTATCACGGACACGGAAATGGAGATTAAAAACATCTGTGGTTTCTTGCTCTCCCTGAAAGACATAGAGAGTAATTTGACCCTCTGAGGTAAATTTGATGGCATTACTGAGTAAATTGATTATAACCTGACGCAATTTGACTTGATCGGTGCAGATATAGCGGGGGACATTTTCAGTACGCTGAAAGAACAAGTTTAAGCCTGCATTAGTTGCACCTAGATGCAGCATATCTTCTAAATCATCTAGCAAGCGATGTAAGTCAAAGTCTTGAGGATTGAGGGTAGTTTTATTTGCTTCAATTTTCGATAAATCTAAAACATTATTAATCAGTGTCAATAGGTGATCGCCACTGCGATAGATGATGCCCGCATTTTCATGTTGTTCCGATGGCAAGTTTGTGGCGCGTACCATCAATTGGGAAAAACCGAGAATAGCATTGAGAGGCGATCGCAATTCATGGCTCATATTGGCAATAAAGGTACTTTTAGCTTGGTTAGCTACTTCGGCTTTTTCTTTAGCAATGACTAGCTCTGCTGTTCTTTCTTCTACCCGATGTTCTAAGGTTTCAAAAGAGGTTTGTAACTGTTCAGCCATACTATTAAAAGAATCAGCCAGATTTGCTACTTCTGTAATACTTTGAATTTCTATAGAGCCATTTTTTATTCCATAATTTTGCCATTCTCCTAATGCTAAAGCTTGACTTGCCTGACTTAATCGTAAAATCGGTATAGTAATCCAACGGGCGGTGAGAATACCAATCCCTGTTGCGGCAACCAGAGTCAGACCACACAATAAAATTGTCCAACGAGCATTTGCCTGAATTTCTGCCATGAAGTCAGTTTCAGGAATAACAATAACTGTTAGCCAATCTAAATCTTTTTGCCCCTGGAATGGAACAACTTGAACAAAGTAACGTTTACCATTGTCTGTAAAGCTAAGTTCTTGTTTGGTTTTGATATGCTCAAGTCCACCGAAATATTCCAGTAATTTTTTAGTGGTTTTTCGAGTCATTTCTTCATGACTATTCACAGCCTTTAATCTGTATTGGTTGGGATCATCTTTCTCTTTATCGGACTTGAGAGAGCTTACTAAACTTGGAACAAAGGGAGTTTCACCTGTGGAAGTACCGATTAATAATCCATTTTTTTGTAATACAAAAGCCTGACCTGTTTTACCAATCTTTAAACCCTTGATAAAATCTCCTAATTGGGATAGAGGAATGGAGCAATTCATAACTCCTTGAAACTTATTATTTCGATCGTAGAATGGTAATAAATAAGCAGCCAATAACTTTGGTTTATCATTCTGTACTCGAGCAACAACAAGTCGCCAAATCTCACGTCCTGCATTTTTTGTAGCTCCATACCAAGGATTTTTAGGCGGGTCGTTATGAGGATCGTAAGTCGTTGAATGTCGTATTAGCTTAATATAGTTTCCTTCATTGTCAGTTAGGTAGTTATCCCAGCTATAATTATTTGACTTATCTCTGATCCGGACAAAAGGAGATAGCTTATCCTGCCTGTCTACAATTAAAATAGTTTTTTGCTCGGTAGCGATCAGCCATATACTGATCTCATGAAAAATTTCTGATTGTTGCCAGAAATAGCGTTTTAATGCTGGTAAATCATGGTAATTTAATATCCCTAGTTTAGCCGCTTCGGCATTATTGCGAGTAACTTCCACTGATTTTCGCAAATAATTGTTTAGATTTTGGTCAATGCGATCGCCAATTTCTGCCATCAAAGGTTTTGCTATATCTTCTACTGCTTTTTGTCCACTGCGGTAAGAAAGATAACCAACCAGACCCACTGCGCCGACAATTTGCACCACAAAGGGGACAATTAGAACTAATCTCAGGGGAATTTGTCTAGTTTTTTGGGATTGATTGGGGCGAGTTTTAATCATGGCTTATCAATGGCTCAAGTAAATCAAAAATCTTCAAACGAGGCTTGTAGGGTGCGTCAGCTAGAACACTTATTAGGCACAAAACGCTTATTTACTGACGCACCCTACAATAGTCTTTTCAATTTAGAACAGCTTACTTTTGCTATCCAAAGCATCCGGCGCGAAGCCTGTATATAACCTTAAGTATATCTTAATCTGTCGCTGCTCAGAGAGACTATACGAAATCAACTAACTACTCAAAGTTTAAACAATGAATAAGTTTTGTTAAAAATTGCACTAAATCTTATTACTTTAACATAGTTAACTAATTTTAAGCTAACGCTATTGTGAAAATTCTCAGGAATGCAATGATTAGCAACAAAGCTCAAACAATGCAGATTTATTGCCATTGTAGATTAGGTTGCAAATTTTAGAGGATTAGGTTAATCTAGGTGATGAATAGAAAAATTAAAGCTAAAAAAATAGCGTCGATCGATCGCTAAGATCGGGAGAATGAAATGGAAAAATTTTCAACCAATCCGGCATCCCTATGCGATCGGGCCCATGATATTTGGAAAGAACAGCGCCATCCCCTCGATGGTATCTTTCATCCCCGCTCTGTGGCGGTAATTGGTGCCAGCGAAAGAGAAGGAAGTGTGGGGCGGACTATACTCTGGAACTTGATTCGCAGTCCCTTTGGGGGCACGGTTTTTCCAGTCAATCCCCAACGTCCCAGCGTATTGGGCATCAAGTCCTATCCTGACATTGCTAGTGTACCTGAAATTGTGGATTTAGCAGTAATTGCTACACCTGCTGCGACGGTTCCCCAGGTAATTCGAGAATGTGTAGCAGTGGGAGTCAAAGGCGCAATTATTGTTTCTGCCGGTTTCAAAGAAATTGGGGAGGCGGGTGCGGCTTTAGAGCAACAAGTGCTCGCAGAAGCGCGCCGGGGCGGAATGCGGATTATTGGGCCCAATTGTCTCGGCTTAATGAATCCGATCGCCGGACTGAATGCGACTTTTGCAAGTACGATCCCCCGTGCTGGTAATGTCGCCTTCATCAGTCAAAGTGGAGCGCTGTGCACTTCAATTTTAGACTGGAGTTTGGGGGAAAATGTGGGATTCAGCGCCTTTGTTTCCATCGGTTCAATGCTGGATGTCAGTTGGGGAGATTTGATTGAATATCTGGGTGACGATCCCCATACCCATAGCATCGTTTTGTATATGGAATCCATCGGCGATGCTCGCGCATTTCTATCCGCCGCCCGCGAAGTCGCCATGGATAAACCGATTATTGTACTCAAAGTCGGACAAACTGAGGCGGCGGCTAAAGCTGCTGCTTCCCATACAGGAGCTTTGACTGGTAGTGATGCTGTTTTGAATGCCGCTTTCCGTCGCTGTGGTGTATTGCGCGTCCATACGATTTCTGACTTGTTTGATATGGCGGAAATTCTGGCAAAACAACCTCGCCCCAAGGGTAATCGGCTCTCGATTGTGACTAATGCTGGGGGCCCAGGGGCGATCGCCACTGATGCGTTAATTAGTGGTGGCGGTGCATTATCGGAACTAGCACCAGAGACTTTGGAGCAATTAAATCAATTTTTACCGGCTCAATGGAGCCATCATAATCCCATCGATATTTTAGGTGATGCTAGCAGCGATCGCTATGCCAAAACCTTAGAAGTAGTTGCTAGCGATCCAAATAGTGATGGACTTTTAGTCATCTTGACTCCCCAAGCGATGACTAATCCCACTCAAACCGCAGAAAAACTCAAGGCTTATAGCAAATTAGGGAAGCCGATTTTATCAAGTTGGATGGGCGGTGCAGAAATTGCAGCGGGGACGCAAATTCTCAATCAAGCAAATATTCCCACCTTTCCCTATCCCGATACTGCTGTCAGATTGTTTAACTATATGTGGCAGTATACCTATAATTTGCGGGGCATTTATGAGACTCCTTCTTTACCTGCGGATTCCGAGATTCATGCACCCGATCGCATTTTGGCCGCACAAATTTTAACGAAGGTACGCCATAGTAATCGCACTCTGTTAACAGAATACGAATCAAAGCAATTACTCGCCGCCTATGGTATTCCCACAATTGCTACATCCATTGCTACGAGCGATATGGAAGCTGTGCAAATTGCCGATCGCTTTGGCTATCCTGTAGTTCTGAAACTGCATTCAGAAACGATTACTCACAAAACAGATGTGGGCGGCGTGCATTTAAATCTCGCTGATGCGGCGGCTGTGAGTCGAGCGTTTGCGGAAATCGAATCAAAAGTACGTGCCATTAATCCCGAAGCATTTTTGGGCGTAACGGTGCAACCGATGGTGAAAATGGAGGGCTACGAACTAATTTTGGGTAGCAGTCTCGATCCGCAGTTTGGCGCGGTAATGTTGTTTGGTATGGGCGGTCAATTAGTAGAAATCTTTCAAGATCGGGCCTTAGCATTACCTCCCTTAAATACAACCCTAGCACGGCGAATGATGGAACAGACCCGCATTTATAAAGCCTTGCAAGGTGTTCGCGGCAGAAAGGCGATCGATCTAGTAAAACTTGAACAATTACTGGTTAGCTTTAGTCAGTTAATAGTCGAACAGCCACAGATTCGCGAAATTGATATCAATCCTCTGCTGGTTTCTCCCGACGGTATGGTTGCTCTGGATGCGCGGGTTTTGCTCCACACAACGGCCGATTTCGCCCAGAAGCCATTACCTGCAATTCGTCCCTATCCGACGAAATACGTGCAGGAATGGGAGTCACCCAAGGGCGATCGTTTAACGATTAGGCCAATTCGCCCGGAAGACGAGCCACTGATGGTCAAGTTCCATCAAAGTCTTTCGGAAGAGAGCGTCTATTTGCGCTATGCTCATACTGTGAAGCTCAAGCAGCGGATTGCTCACGAAAGGTTGACTCGAATTTGTTTTATTGATTACGATCGCGAAATGCTGTTAGTTGCCGATCGCCAAGTTCCGCAAACCTTAGAACATGAGATTTTGGCAGTAGGAAGGCTGAGTAAATTGCACGGGACAAATGAAGCGGAATTTGCTTTGATTGTGGGGGATGGCTATCAGCATCAAGGGTTGGGTACTGAAATTTTAAGGCGACTTCTAGAAGTTGGCAAGGACGAACAACTTTCGGCGATCGTGGGTTATATTCTCACCAGCAATTACCAGATGCAGAGCCTTTGTCGGAAGTTGGGATTTGAATTTCAGGCCGATCGAGAAACAGGAATGTTGAAGGCTATTTTTGTGTAAGTTCTATAGGTAGAATTAGTTGGATTTTCCTGCCAACTCGTTTTGCTCTAGCTTGGCTGCATCTGTGTTTTGCAAATACATTCGTAGGGGCGAAGCATGACCGCTGTAAATCCCTGGTTATGACTAATAAATTGTCTGCGGTCATGCTTCGCCTATGCAAAATCGGGATGCTCCCTCTAGCTTCTACCTTCTGGCTGCAAAATCACCAAAAAAAAAGAGGTCGCGATCGCAACCTCTTAACCCTACACTAATCCAGCGCTGGATCTTAAAGTAGACCAGTATTAGCACCAACTTTCCCAGTAGCCAGTTGCACTTTAATAATTTTGCCGCCCATTTTCATAATTCTTTGTTGTTCCCGAAACCAGTTATCGTAAGGAACAAGTTTAGTAAAATAGGTATTTTGCAATTCGCGCTGAGTGCGGATGCGTGTTTGGCTGGGGACGCAAGCAGTCACTTTAAACATTCTCATGGGAAACTACCTCCTGAAGTAGGTTTACTGATTTTTAGATGGATTTTTAAAACATTGAAGACAGGGAGTTAAGAATCAAAACTAGCTCATTAAAACTCGTCCAGTATTCTCGACAAGCCTTTGACGGTCTAGCAATCACTCGTAACTTCCCTGACTTCTTCCAAAAGAAAAGGCTAAAAGTCTAAAAGTCTAAAGTCTAAAAGTCTAAAGTTTAAAAGTTTAAAAGTTTCAAAGTCTAAAGTTCCTAAAGGTAAGAAATAAATATTTTTATTTCCTTCTACCTTCTACCTTCTACCTTCTACCTTCTACCTTCTACCTTCTACCTTCTACCTTCTACCTTCTACCTTCTACCTTCGTCCTTCGTCTTAGCTCAAGCCAGAGCAGATGTAGTCGAAATAGACGCCCATTTCTTTACCAGCGTCAGAACCGACCAAACCGGCGGTGACTTCTTTCATAGCTTGGATAGCTTGTACGGTAGAACCGATGGGCACGCCCAAGGAGTTATAGGTTTCTTTCAAACCGTTGAGCACGCGCTCATCCAGGATGGAAGGGTCGCCAGCCAACATGGCGTAGGTGGCGTAGCGGAGGTAGTAGTCCAAGTCGCGAATGCAAGCTGCATAACGGCGAGTGGTGTACATATTGCCACCGGGACGAGTTACGTCCGAGTACAACAGAGACTTAGCAACTGCTTCTTTGACGATTGTGGCTGCATTGGCGCTGATGGCTGTAGCGGCACGGACGCGCAGTTCACCAGAAGCGAAGTAGTTTTTTAGTTTGTCTAGAGCGCTGATATCCAGGTACTTACCTTGAACGTCAGAGGAATTGATAACGGCGGTAATTGCGTCTTGCATGATGGTCTTGTTTCCTAGAAAGTGGCTGAGTTCAGTCCAATTTTGTAGCTCGGATTTGAGATTTGGGATTTCAGATTTATACAGTGGTTATTTCTCTGCAAAAGCTTGTGGCTCCAGGCTGGTAACTCACAATCTAAAACCTAAAATCTTTACTGCATCGCACCGATAACGTAGTCGAAGTAAGAGGAAGCTTCGGAAGCATCTTCTCCAGAAAGCAGCGAGCTCGCTGCATTTTTCATGGCGCGAACGCCTTCGGCGACGGCTTCAATGGGGGTTCCCAAGGATTTGTACATTTCGCGGACGCCAACAATACCGATTTCTTCGATCGGAGTAATGTCGCCAGCTACGATTCCGTAGGTGATCAAACGCAGGTAGTAGTCCAAGTCGCGCAAGCAAGTTGCGGTCATTTCTTCGCCGTAAGCGTTACCACCAGGGGAAACTACATCAGGGCGTTTTTGGAAAAGTTGATCGCCTGCTTGCTTGACGATACGTTCGCGGGATTCGCTCAAAATTTGGGCGATGCGGACGCGGCGTTCACCAGAGGTGACGAAGCTTTTGATCCGGTCTAATTCGCCTGGGCTCAGGTAACGAGCTTCAGCGTCTGCGTTGACGATTGATTTGGTGACGATACTCATCTTGTGTGTACCCGCTGGATATTTTGCAATT
>RDXH01000257.1 GCA_004292745.1 Oscillatoriales cyanobacterium
ATAATCGGTTTGAGGCAATTATGGTTGGTAAAACCCGCCCCTACATTCAAGAGGTAGATGGCAATTTTACGTGGGTGGGGGCGGGTTTATGAGATAATCGGTTTGAGGCAATTATGGTTGGTAAAACCCGCCCCTACGGGAATTAAAATTTTCTAGATTCTATGAATAACGACACAAATTTCAATACTGTACACGAACACGAGATTTTTGGCGATCGCGATTTGCCTTCTTGGTTAACTGAACAACGCATCAGCCTCGCTTCTACTACCTATCAAACTAGCAGATTATGGCTTTGGGTTTTCAGACGGATGAAATTGCTCAGTTAATTACTTTGGAACTTTAACCGCTGATGGTGGCGGATAGACGCTTTGGAACGCTTCGGAGTGTTGGTTTGGGTTAAAGGGCGAGATCCCTTTGCGATGTTTTTTGTAATGAAGGACTCTCGCGCTTTTGTTGATTGCTTGAATCGGCCGCAAATTTCGGATATCTATTTGCCAAAACGCCCCCGAAGGCGATCGACAAACATATCAACTTCCGGCAATTTCATCTGACTAACAAACACCGCAAAAACTCCTAGCCCAGCCAAACTTGCGACACCCAACTCCAGCAATTGAATTACCAAACCTTCTGTACCTAAAACTTTTTGACATCCTTGCAGAGTCGCCAAAGCCACAAAAGCCGTGAGAGAACTCCCAGAAGCTAATCCCAGAAATGGCAAACTCCACTGTCGCCAAGGTAGCCCACCCAGCTTTTTATCTAATAAGTACAAAAACATAATCATCGACACCAAATTTACTGACACTGTGGCCAAAACTAATCCCGCTGCACCAAAAGATCCTACTAACAAATAATCCAGCAACCCATTCAGAAAAATATTTATAATACTGATGCGAAAAGGCGTTTCTCCATCTCCCAAAGCATAAAATACCCTCACCAAAACATCGCGCCCTAAATACACAAACATTCCAATACTGTAAGCCATCAATATCGGTGTGACAAACTCAGAAGCTGATTGACTAAAAGCATAGCGTTCATAAACAACCCGCACAATCGGCTTAGCCAGTGTCACCATTAAAGCGCTCAAGGGCATCATTGTCAAAGCTGTTAAAATTAACGCTTGACGAATTTTATCTTTTAATTCCGGCAAATCTGCGGGTTGTGTGAGGCGAGAAAATATTGGCAAAAATGGCACGAGAATTACATTAGAAATGATGCCTAAAGGTGTCATTACCAACAAGCCCGCATACCCCATCGCAGATGCAGCTTGAGGGATGTAGGATGCGAAAAATAGGTCAGTGTAGACGTTGATTTGCAGCATTCCTGATGACAAAGTAGCAGGTACCATCACCTTAATTACTTCTTGAACTCCAGGACGTTTAAAATTAAACCGCAACCGCAATTTTCCTAAGCCCGCGTGCCACTGTGCCCCTAGTTGCACCAACCACTGCAAAATTGCTCCCGCTAAAGTTCCCCAAGCTAAAACTAAGCCGCCAATTAGTGCGTATTGCGGCTGAGTGATTTTGTCTCCGAGTTGCAGTGCGAGAATACCCAAACCGCCCACAAGTGCAACGCTGGAAAATAAAGGGCTAATTGATGGCAACCAGTACATATCGGCGGCGTTGAGAGTGCCAAAACCAATGCCGATTAAGCCCGAAAGTAATGCCATTGGTGCCATAATCCGAAATTGTTGAATGGCGATCGCCTTTATTTCTAAACCTTCTGCTGTTCTACTTAATCCCGGTGCTACCAAATCGATCATCGGATCGGCAAAAATAATTAAACCGACTGTTACTAACAGTAGCAAACCACCAACTAAAGTGGTGATAGTTTCAACTAGAGGTGCTGCTTCTTTTTTATCCAGACGGGCTAAAACACTGACGATCGCGCTGTGAAACGGCCCGTTTATACCTCCGAGTAAAATAAATAAGAAACCGGGGATGACGTAGGCGTAGTTGTAAGCATCGACGGCGACACCGACTCCAAAGGCTGCGGCGATCGCAATTTGGCGCACTAAGCCGAAAACTTTGCTAATCAAAGTGGCGACTGCGACAATGCCGGCAATTCCAGCTAGGGAGCGAGAGGGTTTCTGTAATTGGGACACAAAGGGTTAAAAACGCTAACAGTGAAAGGTTTCACTTAGTTTAATCGGAAATGTTGACTATAGTACCATGAATTCATAAAAAATCTCTTATCAATTACCTAGGACTTACACATTTTGCTGATGACTGGTATATTGATGACTGCCAACAAATCACTAATTAGCGATAAATGATGAGCGATTTTATTTACACCTATCCACCTCTGTTGCCGGGTATTTTAATTAAACGATACAAGAGATTTTTTGCAGACATTGAACTAGATTCGGGAGAAATTATCACCGCCCACTGTCCGAATACTGGCCCGATGACTGATGTTTATCTTCCCGGTAATCCCGTGCTAGTATCTCCCAGCGACAATCCTAAACGCAAGTTGGCTTATACTTGGGAATTAATTCAAGTGTGCGATACTGTACCAACTTGGGTGGGAGTGAATACAGGTTTGCCAAATCGAGTGATTAAGTTGGCTTTGGAATCGCGCTTGTTTCCTGAGTTGGGCAATTATAGTGAGTTCAAACCGGAAGTTGTTTATGGTCAAGATAAAAAAAGTAGGGTAGATTTTGTGCTAACTGGTGAGGATAATTCTATTTTTATAGAAGTTAAAAATACAACTTGGGCGAAGGAAGAATTGGCTTTATTTCCTGATACAGTTACTGAGAGGGGACAAAAACATTTGAGGGAATTGATGGAAGTGGTGCGGCTGGGTTCTAGGGCTGTAATGCTGTATTTTATTAATCGTGGAGATTGTACTGATTTTGCGCCTGGGGATAGTGCCGATCGCCTTTACGGAGAATTGTTCAGACAGGCTATAAATATAGGTGTAGAGATTTTGCCTTGTCGGTTTGATGTGACATCGGAAGGTATTCGTTATTTGGGATTGGCAAAATTGAAGCTAGGGGAATAGCGAATTAGGAATGGTGAATTGGGAGAGGAGGGTAGGCACGGGGGCACTACCCCTACAAAACGATGATTTGTTTGAGAATGAAACAGCCCTGGGGGCTAGGGGGTATCTAGACTTAAATGCAAACAAGAGAGACCGTTGGTTTGATGTTAAGTTATCACTAATGATTAGCGATGCCCAATGCCCAATGCCCAATGCCCTATACCCAATTCCCAATTCCCAATTCCCAATATTCTACCGACTTTGCTGCGAAAAATCTACTAAAGCTTGAGTTCTCTGTTCAGTCATCCGAATTAAAGAAAGTTGTTTGTCACCATTAGACAAAGAACTTTCAAACTTGCTGTTAGCATCGCGAAAAACAATCCAGGCTCTTTGTGCTATCTTGAGTTGAGATTGACGGGAGACAGAAAGATTGTCGATCGTATTTTGATAAACTTGATTTAATTTGCGATCGACTGTTTGAAAATTTTTACCATTCGACTGCGGCATCTGGTTTTGTGCATAACTGTTCAATTCCAAAGTCCGCTTTTTAGTCAGGTCTTCCAGACAGTTATTCGCAATTAATGGTGCCATTGTGCCACCTTCAACTGTACTTCTAGCAAATTTGCAATTGGCATCGCGAAAGGAAATCCACGCTCTCTGTGCTACAATTAATTGTTGGCGACGATTAGCTGAAAGTTGGTCGCGAACTTGATTGTAAACTTGGTTGATTTTTTGGTCAGCGCGCTGATAGTCTACTCCCGAACAAATGTTTAACTCGGTTTGAGTTTGGGGATTTTTGCAATTAGGCTGCTGGGCAACATATGTTTTGGTGAAATTGGTATTATTGGTGGCGATCGCATTTGCACTCAAACCAATAAATGTTGCTAAACTGAGGCTGGTTCCCAATAAAAATTTTGACAGGTTCATAGAAAATCCTCTAATTTCAGACATAAGCGACATTACACAGCCATCCAGACTCAAACCGGATACTTTGCATGACATCTTTAAATCCCCAAGTAGCAAAAAACTTGTTATAGTAGACAACAAGCTTCTCTAGATAAACTCTTATGCCGTGTGCTGTTATTCTGACTGCTCTCTCAGTTGAGTACCTTGCCGTTCGTTGCCATCTGTCCGATCTTCAGGAAGAGATTCATCCGCAGGGGACGATTTATGAGCGGGGGAAGTTCGCCCAGTCTCAAGGTGTGTGGGATGTGGGCATCGTCGAAATAGGAGCCGGCATCATAACGCTCTCAACAGACTTCTACAACCGATCTAGGACTTAGCCAAAAAAACCGGTTTCTAAGCAAAATTCTGGTTCTGAGTGACAGATATTGACATAGAAACCGGGTTTTTGACCCCTCGTGCGTAATTCCTGATTCAAAAAGTGGTTCAAGCTCGACTGCAACAGTTATAATCTCTCCATGTGCTTCCATATCTATCCCCCGTTAAGCCCATGAGTAACCTTTCAAACACCCCAGGCGGTGGCGATTTACCCGATCGCTTTAGAAATGTAGGCGAACAAATCCAAGCATTCTTCGATTTTGCTGAAAACAATCCCGATCGCGCTGTTCCTTTTTTCGTCAACATCTGGGAAACTCAAGCATCATTAACCACGCGGGCTTTAGCGCTACAAGGCTTAGGCGTGGCTGCAAAACACTATCGCGTTAAAGAGGCTTTTGCAGACTGGGATGTGCTGAAAGATATCGCCAAGGAAGTCAAGGGGAAGGGGGAAGTTAGCAACGATTTGACTCGGTGGGCGGCGGCTTCGGCGTTGGAGGCGATCGGATATTCTCAGCAGAGTTTACAACATTTAGAAGGCGGCGGTTTCACTGAACCTCTGGATCGCATTCGTAGGGAAATTCGCGATCGTAAGCTTACAGAAATCAATAGAATTCAGCGCCTAAACAACAGAGGGGAAACAACCGCAGAATATGAAAGAAACCTAGAATTTTGGATCTACGGGCCCGTTGAGGAGTTATTCGCCGGTAATGATCACTCTCCGAATTATCAAGAGTTAGTAAAAGATGTCATTCGCGAGTTACACGGGCGAGGCGTGTATTTGGGATTGATTTCACCCAATAGCATTGTACAAGGGGCGGCGCTGCGGCAAGCGGAGTTAATTTTTAAAGAATCTGCTGAGATTGAGGATTTTATTTATGGACTTTTGGAAGAGTTTTTAGATAATTCCAACCATGAAACATCATTGAGAATTCATGCGGCGGAGATTATCAATACAGCAACGGATGTAAACAGAAGGCTGAAAAATTTAAGCAAGTTGTTGTTGGAAGAGAGAAATCCCAAATTGCATGAAGTGGCGCTGCGTCAAGCTCAGTCATCATTTCATCACTATGCTGAGGATTTTATCTATGGACTTTTGGAAGCGTTTTTAGATAATTCCAACAATGAAATAGCAGTGAGAATTTATGCGGCGGAGATTATCAATACAGCAACGGATGTAAACAGAAGGCTGAAAACCTTAAGTAAGTTG
>RDXH01000258.1 GCA_004292745.1 Oscillatoriales cyanobacterium
TTCTGCCAGTGAGTAGGGGTGTCCATCACCCAAACCAAACCGCATCAGAATCACATCTCGTTCGCGACTGCTCAAATCTGCCAACAGTTGCTGCAAGTCCCGGTGCAAAGCTTCTCGCATCAACATTTCTTCAGGCGATACGCAGTCAGTTTCGAGCAAGTCGCCCAACTCCGTATCTTTCTCGTTGCCAACTTTAGTTTCTAACGAAACAGAGCGGGGTACTCTGAGTAAAACTTCCCGCACTTGGATCGGAGTCATATCTAACTCAACAGCGATATCTTCTATAGTGGCTGTCCGACCTTTTTCTTGAGAAATTTTGCGCTGGGCTTTTTTAATTTTATTCAGCTTTTCGGTAATGTGAACCGGGAGGCGGATGGTACGGCTTTGAGTAGCGATCGCCCGTGTAATTCCCTGGCGAATCCACCAGTAGGCGTAGGTGCTAAATCGATAGCCCCGCGTCGGATCGAACTTTTCCACAGCTCGTTCCAGTCCCAGAGTACCTTCTTGTATCAAGTCTAGTAGTTCTAAGCCACGATTTTGATATTTTTTCGCCACCGAAACGACTAAGCGCAAGTTAGCCTTAATCATGTGGTCTTTAGCTTCGACACCTTCAGTTTGAGTCCTTTCCAAGGTCTCTACTGTCATCTCTGCTAACTCGGCCCAGTGGCGCTTACCTTCGCTCATAATCCGCTTGAGCTCGGACACATCATCGACACCGGCGGTGGTGGCCCAACGTTCCAAGGAAGGTTTGTGTCCCAACTGTGCGGCCAAGCGATCGCGCACCTCAATTAAATGCACGAAGCCCTGAATCTTTCCTTCTTCCTGCGAAGCGGCGGTGTTCCGCAATTCTAGCAATTTGATATAGCGCTGAACTTTTTGAGCTTCGGAGACTTCCTCATCTCGACCTAACAGACGTACCCGCCCTATTTCTTGGAGGTACAGACGCACTAAATCAGTAGTGCGGCGATTGGCATTTTTTTGAGACTTGGCTGCTGAGTCTGCATCTTCTGTCTCTGCTGTTTCTTGGTCGATGAGTTCGTCTCCAGCTTCTTCAGCATCCTCATCCAACACATCATCTTGCAAGGGATTGACTCGCAGTTGTTCGTCGAATTCAGCTTCAGCGTAAAAAGAGGTGGCTGGCATAGTGATTTTCTCAGTGGCTCCGGGTGAAAAGATGCTACGCTTAGCGGTTATTTATATTTATGATGCCCATTTTGTTAGGACGAAGCATCACCGCTTTTTGTTTCTTTACTAATTTTCCTGACTGGAATACTGTTGTCCGATCGAACTTTGACTCACCATCTTGTTTTAGTAACTTTCAGGAAAATGCTAAGAACTTTCTGATGTAACAGTTTGGAGACCAGGAAAGTGTGTTCTACTTCTTTGTTTATGTAGCTAGTATAGATAATCTCTAGCTATAAACAAGTGACTCTCGTCAGAAGTTAAGTTAATCTTCATCACCGATCGCCTGGTTCCCGATCACTTCTGAAAATTAGTGGCTTTTTTCATAAAACTTCATAAACTCTCTGGTTTAGACGCCAGCGAACGCCCAACGGAGCATTTCTACCTAGGGTAAAGTTCCATCAGTTCCCTCACCTGTTCGGCATGATAAGAACTGCGAGTTAATGGAGAAGCCACAACCTGCAAGAAGCCCAAAGATTCACCAAATTCTCTCCAAGCATCAAACTGTTCCGGTGTCACAAAGTTTTCCACGTTTAAGTGTTTTTGACTAGGTTGCAGGTACTGTCCAATTGTCAAAATATCGCACCCCACAGCGCGCAACTCCTGCATAGCCTCACGAACTTCCTCGTCTGTTTCTCCAAGTCCCACCATAATCCCAGATTTGGTGTAAACCTCTGGTGCCATTTCCCGACTGCGCTGCAACAGTTCCAGAGAGCGATCGTACTTAGCCTGTGGTCGCACTTTCCGGTAAAGCCGTTTGACAGTTTCGGTATTATGGTTGAGTACCTCCGGCCTAGCTCCCAGAATAATTGCCAAAGCTTGCCAATTGCCACACAAATCGGGAATCAAAACTTCTATAGTCGTCTGTGGCATCACAGAACGAACGGCTTGAATGCAGTGCACAAACTGGGATGCACCGCCATCAGGCAAATCATCCCGATTCACCGAGGTAATCACCACATGATTTAATTTCAGGCGCTCTACTGCTTGCGCCAATCTTTCCGGCTCCGTCGGATCGAGAGGTTGGGGCTTTTTCTCAAAGTCAATGTCACAGTAAGGACAAGCGCGGGTACAGGCTGGCCCCATGATTAAAAATGTGGCAGTACCTGCATTGAAGCACTCGCCGATATTGGGACACGAAGCCTCTTCGCAAACCGTATTCAGGGCTAAATCCCGCAAAATTTCCTTAACGTTGCCGACGCGCTCCCACTGGGGGGCTTTGACTCGCAACCACTGTGGCTTTACTGTCACGTCTGTCTTTGCCTGATTAGTGTTTTACAAATTATTATATACTATAATGTTGAATTTGGAGTTGAATATGATATAATATTCAAACATTGACTTGATTCGGGATGTAGCGCAGCTTGGTAGCGCACCTCGTTCGGGACGAGGGGGTCGCAGGTTCAAATCCTGTCATCCCGATTTAACTTAATCCTTTATTTCTTTAGGAAAAAGCTTAGGGAAAAAAGCGGATTTGATATCACTTCCGACCCAGCCACAAGTGATATCAATTCCGGTATTCATCGTCATACTAAAGTGTACTCAAGCTGCCAAGCAATATCAGCTTCAATCAGCTAAATCGGGGAAAACTTCGCGGACAGCAGGATGCACCAATCGGTGATGTTGCACGTTCAATCCCTTGGCTAAACTAGGATTGGTTTCCAAAGCTTTAATCCCACCATTTGCCAACTGCAAAACATAAGGCAAAGTGCTGTTATTCAAAGCTTGAGTCGCAGTCCAAGGCACCGCACCGGGCATATTTGGTACACCATAATGCACGACTCCTTCCTCAACATAGGTAGGATTGGTGTGAGAAGTTACCCGCAAAGTTTCTACGCAACCGCCTTGGTCAACTGCGACATCAACAATCACAGAACCGGGGTGCATTTTGGCAACAAAGTCGCGAGAAACCAGAATGGGGGCTTTTTTACCCAACACCAAAACCGCACCGATTAACAAATCAGCATCGGGGATAACGGCTTCAATTTGCAAAGGACTGCTGTAGAGGTATTCCACTCTGGAACCGAACAGAGTTTCTAAATAAGCTAAGCGATCGACATTGACATCCAAAATCTGCACTCTAGCGCCCATTCCAACAGCAATACGCGCTGCTTCCGTGCCCACGATTCCGCCGCCCAAAATCACAACTTTGCCCGGTCTTACCCCTGGTACACCTCCCAAAAGTACGCCCCGGCCTCCTTGCTGGCGTTCCAAAAACCGAGCCCCGAACTGCACGGCCAAACGCCCTGCAATAATACTCATGGGGGTTAGCAGTGGCAATTTCCTGTCGGGGAGTTCGACAGTTTCGTAGGCGATCGCCTGAACTCCACTTTCCATTAAATGCTCGGTTAATGTGCGATCGGCCGCTAAGTGCAAATATGTAAATAGCAACTGCTCTTTTTGAATCAGCGGGTACTCAGTAGGTAAGGGTTCCTTAACTTTAACAATTAGTTCCCGATTCCAGACATCCTCCGGCTTTGAGACAATCTTAGCCCCTGCTTGAATGTAGTCTTCGTCGGCGAAACCAGCGCCAGTACCGGCACCTGTTTCGACAAAAACGGTGTGGCCTTTGTCTGAACAAGCCCGGACACTTGTGGGGCTCAGGCCAACTCGAAACTCTAAATCCTTGATTTCCTTGGGGACACCTATTTCCATCTATAAACCTCAAATTTTAGCCATACTTCGATCGAATCTAGCTTAGAAATTATCCCATCGGCATCATATATGATACTACCATTGCTTATTACTGCTTGCAAGCTTAATAAAGTTTTATAATACTGTGGGGGCGAACAATTGTTTGATTTTCAGCCAGTACGATCGCATTTTCCCAAAATTGTCATTTTCCATCAAATAAATCCTGTTTTTAGCTTTCTCTAACTCTAACTGAAGCTGTTGGATTTGAATTTGGGTACTATCCCAGTCTGAATCAGCATCTGGCAACTGAATTCGTACTTCCTTGTCGTCGCTGTTTTTCTTGATTGCAATATCGTGATAGCCGAGAGACTGTAGTGCCAAAAATACGATTTCCCAGTTATTAGCTATACAAAATTCATTGACCGCTCTTGCAACACCATAAGGCATAATCTCGCAGATAGACCAATTTGTATAATCGTTAAAAACCATCATCCCGTCGGATTTTACTTTTTTATATCCTCGATCGATATCTTTGCAGACACCTTCATAAGCGTGGTCAGCATCAATATAGATCCAGTCAAAATACTCATCGGGAAACTTACTTAAAATTGTCGATGAATCGCCTTCGTGAAGCTCTATTTTCCCATCTTTTATTCCCTCTTGCAACAGGATTTTTTGTTTCTGAGTTAGCTCGGTTTTAAATAATTGCAAATTATTATCTATGATATGCAGCTTTTTGGGTTTAGTAATATAAAATATTTTTTCGGCAAAGTTTCCATATTGAGTTCCTACCTCAGCAACCACACTATCTTTAGGCAGGTATTCTAACAGTTTTGCCCGACTTTCAACTAAGCGGCAATTCTTGACATGGCGATTTTGCAGAATCGGGGAAGAAATTAGGAAGGGATTGATATCTAAATTGCTCCATTTTTCATTATCCCAGCCCTTAGTCGCTTCTACAAATTTTTTTTTGTATTTGATAAAATCAAACATAGTATTCTGAAGGTAAGTGAACTAAAAATCTAGACAAAACTGTTCGTAATCAGGACTTAAGTCCTCGATGGTCGCACAGGAGCGATTCACCACGTCTCAAAAAAAATGCCACGCATACCTAGCTTAACATTCGATCGGGGAACTCTTCTGCTACATCCGCCACCCACAGGCAGAGACTGGGTGGACTTTGCCACATGGGACGATCGCGTGGAAAAATTCCGCATTCGCGCCATTCACTACCGCCCGCTGGTAGAATGCCTCCAGGCAGATTGTGTCAACTTCACCGACCTTGCCCGCGCCTACGAACAACTCGAACTCGTACCCAGCGTGGAAATGCAGCCTTATCCACATCAAGAACAAGCCCTGGCTGCGTGGCTGCAAGCCGGTAGTCAAGGAGTTGTGGTGCTTCCCACGGCGTCCGGGAAAACTTACCTGGCACAATTAGCCATGCAAGTCACTGGTCGCAGTACATTAATTGTAGTACCAACTCTGGATTTAATGCACCAGTGGTATGCTAATTTGAAAGCAGCTTTTCCCAAAATTGAAATCGGATTGTTAGGCGGAGGTTCGCGGGACAAAACGCCGATTTTAGTAGCAACTTATGATAGCGCAAGTATTCATGCAGAAAC
>RDXH01000259.1 GCA_004292745.1 Oscillatoriales cyanobacterium
CCAGTGCCAAAAGTGCGATCGACAAACTCATCCGCAATCACCGGAATTTCGCGATTCACAATGGGTAAAGTGACAGTTTTACCAATAAGATGTTGGTAGCGATTGTCCTCTGGATTCACAGCCACCGCCGTATCGCCCAACATCGTTTCCGGCCGAGTAGTTGCTACTTCCAAATAACCAGAACCATCCGTCAAAGGATAGCGGAAATGCCACAAATGCCCGTCAACTTCCTGCTGATCCACCTCCAAATCCGACACAGCAGACTGACTCGCCGGACACCAATTCACCAAATAATTACCGCGATAAATCAATCCCTCATCATACAGGCGGACAAAAGCTTCTAAAACCGCAGCAGATAAGCCTTCATCCATCGTAAAGCGTTCCCGCGACCAATCCACAGACACGCCCAAACTGCGCAATTGATTAGTAATAGTATTGCCAGACTCAGCTTTCCACTCCCAGGCTTTTTCCAAGAATTTTTCTCGGCCTAAATCGTAGCGAGTTTTGCCTTGTGCTTTGAGTTGCTTTTCCAGAATAGTTTGAACTGCGATACTAGCATGATCCGTTCCCGGCAACCACAGGGTATTGCGCCCTGTCATCCGCTGATAGCGCACCAGGACATCAATCAGCGTCTCTTCAAAAGCGTGTCCCATGTGGAGGCTGCCGGTGACGTTGGGCGGTGGGATGACTACGCAGTAAGGTTCCCCACCTTGTTCTGGGTCAGCTTTGAAGGTTTGGTTGTCTTCCCAGTATTTTTGCCATTTGGCTTCGGTAGCTTTGGGGTCGTATTGGGGTGGTAGGTTTGCGGTCATGGTGGCTTGAGAGTTTGATCTTATTTATGATTGTGCCACAGGTGAGGGAAGAGAAGAGGTTTGAACCGCAGAGGGCGCTCTTGGCGCAGAGGGAAGAGTGTTGCGAGGGTTTTGGATGTCGTAAAAAACCTTTCATCCCTCCCCTCTCTGCGCTCTCTGTGTTCTCTGCGGTAAAATCTTCTTAATATCTATTTCACCTCTTTACAATCCATTCCATTAAGAGAAGAGTTTTGAACCGCAGAGGGCGCAGAGAGCACAGAGGGAAGAGTGTTGCGAGGGTTTTGGGTTATGATTTTGATATTGGTTTGAAAAAGGAGAGGGGAGTTGGCAGAGGATCTTAATGAATTGAGTTACGCTGTGATTGGGGCGGCGATGGAGGTTCATAAGGAATTGGGGCCGGGCTTTTTGGAAGCGGTATACGAGAATTCGTTGCGTGAAGAACTCTCGCGCCGGGGAATTCCTTTTGATCCTCAACCTACGGTGAATGTCTTTTACAAGGGTGTTGTGGTTGGGGAAGGCAGATACGATATGCTGGTTGCCAACACTCTCGTTATTGAATTAAAGTCAGTCCAAACTATACTTCCTATCCATGAGGCTCAAGTTATCTCCTACCTCAAAATGACTGGTTATCCTCTAGCCCTTCTGATCAACTTTAATGTCCGCTTTTTAAAAGAAGGAATCCGTCGCATCATCCTGTCGTAAAAAAACCTCTCAGCCCTCCCCACTCTGCGCTCTCTGCGCTCTCTGTGGTAAAATCCTCTTCAGAGCTATTTCACCTCTTTATAATCCACTCCATCAAGAGAAGAGTTTTGAACCGCAGAGGGCGCAGAGGACGCAGAGGGAAGAGTGTTGCGAGGGTTTTTGATGTCGTAAAAAAACCTCTCAGCCCTCCCCTCTCTGCGCTCTCTGCGCTCTCTGTGGTAAAATCCTCTTCAGATCTTATTTGAATTTTACAAGCAAACAAAAAGCGATCGCATCTAAAGTGCGATCGCTCTTATTCTACTTCATTCTACTTCGCTGAATAAACTTGACCGCGCATTTCGCCATAGAACGAATGTTCCTCCGTATGCAAGTTGAAATAAAGAGCACCCCGCCGCGCTACTGCTTCCATTCCAGCAACAGTATTGACTTGACCCGGAAGGCCGATTTCCACCGGACAACCTTCAGGTAAGCGAGGAACATTGTCAGGAATTTGAATATCTTCCACCGATGGAGGCGAACTTAAATCGGGAATTTGAGAGATCTTGGGAAAATTGTTAGGAAGGTTGCCAATAATTCGATCGATCTGAGGCAAACTGGAATTGGGAATTTGAGGGGTAGTTGGAGGTGGATTGGTAGGTAAACTAGGAGGATTGACTGGAGGATTGACTGGAGGATTGACTGGAATTTGTCCGATCGCCTGACTTGATTCTACCACATCTTCATTATGAGTGTGACCTAAATGAGCGGATTGGCGGGCAGTATTTTCAGAAGTTTGTCCGATAGGTTGACCGTTGCGCAGAGTCAAACCTTCATCGGGAATTTGAGGGACACCTTCAGGTAACTCGGGTGGAGAATCGATAAAAGTAAGGTTTTGATTCTTGACTTCAGCAGAAAATTTACCACCTACAATTGTCTTGTCAAAGGTTCCGTATTGCCCCAAATCGACAACAATCGGTCCGAGCACGCCTGGAGGGCCGCAGTGAATGTGAAATCCGGTAATTTCTGAAGTATCGACACCTGATATTTGCACGTCAATCTTAGCAGAACTGAGGTTTTTCGGAAATGTAATCGTACCGTATCCTTTAGCGTCGGATTCAATTTCTTCCCCCGGTTCTTGTTGGGGACTGAGAAATGCTTCATATTTAGTAGCATTTCTTTCTCCGAAAGGATCGGGCGTATTTTCAACAGTACCTGTAATAAAATCTGCTGCGGTTAGATCGGCGGCAGTAATCCCATTAATTACTAATAGCGGTTGATTCGTAGTTCGATCTGTAACTAATACTTGACCTGAATTGATTGTGGTAATGGCGAGATTGTTAAAACTCAAAGAAGGATGCAGTTGAATAAAGTCAATGCCGTTTTGAAAGTCCGTAATGATATCGAGTCCTTCACCTCTAGCTATGACAAAAATATCGCTGCCATTTCCTCCAGTTAATGTATCATTTCCAGCACCGCCTGTCAAAACATCATCGCCTAATTCTCCTAATAAAACATCGTTACCAAGGTCGCCATTCAGGATATCGTTACTTTTACCACCGAGGAGTGAATCCTCATTTTGACCGCCCGAAAGCGTGTCGGAGCCTTGATTTCCACAGAGTAAATCGTTTCCAGCATTACCCAAGAGGATGTCATCCCCTCCTAACCCGATAATAGTATCATTTCCGGCCATGCCGTAATAAGTGCGGCTTTGTTCGTTATTAGTTACCCAGTCGTCACCTCCTAGGAGCATAATCACGTCTTTTCCAGGAGAATTAGCAAGGGTACTAATTTGGTTGGCGGGTAGTTGATTGAAGAAAAATACATCGCTGCTTTCAGTAGCTTGAGCGATGTCAAAAGGTATTCCCGTGTCGATTGCTGATAAGTTCATAGTTCGATACAAGTTAATTTATTCCTAGTAAAACTTATAACTTGCTGCTGCCTGGTTGCGCTAGTCAAATTGCGAAAGATTAGTTTCGCAAAATGTCCGAAGGCTTTTTCTGAAAGTGCTGCTGGAAGTATTTTGTAAAGCGACCAGGATTGTAAAAACCATATTCAAAAGCAATTTCCGTAATCGTTTTATTGCTCTCCATTAACTCCATACGAGCGGCTTCAAGTCTAGCAGTTCGCAAGAATTGACTGGGAGAAACACCGTAATGACGAGCAAAAGCAGTTTGCAAAGAACGACTGCTACAGTTCATGGCGCTCGCAATTTGTGCAATTGTCAGCTCTTTTTTCATATTAGCCCGGATGTATTCGGCAGCCTCTCGCACGCGGGCGATCGAAATTTCAGATACTTTAATAATTGGTGGATCTAAAGTGTTGTAAGATGAACCTTGGACTAAGGTTGAGAAAACAGCAAGTTCTAAATTTTCAATTACCAGTGGATGTCCGTTCGTGTCAATCAAATTCCACAGCGTCATGACCATTTGATATAGCGATCGACCGTAAACAGTGGTACGATCGACAATTGGCATCAGCTTGGGACGATCGATCGGCTTGTCAAGATACTTGCTCAGTTCAGTTAAAAATCGAGCTTCATCTATATAAATTGAGATTGCACTGTATTTGGGTGAGTGCTGAAGACGGATTAGTTCGCCTCCCGGCTCACTTATCCCCAGATGTCGATCGTCCACGAGGAATTCGTTAGACCCAACTTTGAATACATGATCGCCGTCAAAAAATGTGAAAACTATTTTTCCAGGAAAAGTATATCCGGCGGTATATGTACTCCCAGCTTCCCAAACAACATTCAGGAGCTCGAAGTTCTTTAACTTCGCAAGTCGCCATTGAATTTTGTAATCTTTGGAATGGGGAATATGTTTAGTTATTGTCGGTAGTTGCTTAATATAGATCTCTGGATCGTTGATTTCAATATTCAAATCCCAGGCCATAATCAAATCGTCATAGTTGATACCCCACCATAATAATAATATAAGATATACAGCATAAAATTCACCAACTGTAGGGGCGAAGCATTTGGGCAAAAAATCTAATACGGTGTGCATAAATCATGACCCAAATGCTTCGCCCCGCCCCACGAATCAACCGCATTATCGAAATTTATGCCTGGAAATTTTGCATGGCCATTATCCTTACATGGGGGTTTTGCGTTGGGTTGGGCGAAGCATTCGGGTCTAGTATTTTGCGTATATTTCCATGATTATCGCCCGAATGCTTCGCCCCTACGAATTTATTTTCTCTCATTCTTAACTCTTCACCTCGATTACTTCACTTCCTTATAATCCACCCCATAACTCGTATCTCTCCCCGACAAATAAGTAGTTTTTCCAGTCAAAGTCTCCAAAGTTTGTCTCGTTTTAGCAGAAGTAATTGTATTCAATGGTACCCCCAACTTGCTAGCCAAACCGGCCGCCACGCCCACACCTTGTCCTTGATAAATATTCACTGTCGCAATGCGCCCGACTGATACTGCCATACCAACATACCCTGAAGATCGCCCGACGATCGCCAAATTATTCACTTTACTCGCCAAAGCGCTCTCTATCCCAAAATTGTACACGGGTAATCCAGGAATTCTCGATGACAAATCCTTGACTCCGCCCCGCAAGTCGAAGTCATAGGAAAAACTGCCGATCGACTTTTCTGGTTCTGTTCCTCCTTTAATGATTTCCTTTCCTGTCAGCGGTGCTACCACATCCCGAACGTTCAAAGTTTGCCTGATATAAACCTCATCGGGGATAAATACTCTGACATCTTTACCTGATTTTTTTTGCAGCCATTCTTGCAGATATGACATTTCTTTCAGCATCTCAGGGGTCGGCTTTCTGTCGTTAGCTTCCATCTTCATCAGTTGGTCAACTTGATATTTAAATAGGAAGCCGTTCCATGACATAGAATTGTCTTGATAAACGCAAATATTGGCTTTGTCAAAAAAGAAGCCTTTGTCTTGAGTAAAGGGCAGATTTCTGTCTACATGATATGC
>RDXH01000037.1 GCA_004292745.1 Oscillatoriales cyanobacterium
ATAGCTGAGCCAACTCCACTCACCGAACCAAAACCAACAACAACACCAGAAATAGACATACCCAAAATAGCTGAGCCAACTCCACTCACCGAACCAGAACCAACAGCAACACCAGAAATAGACACACCCAAAATAACTGAGCCAACTCCACTCACCGAACCAAAATCCACACCAATTTTACAAACAGTAAAACAAAAAATCAGCGAACTTATGAATAAATTCCGTAGCTTTCTGAATCAACTGACAGAACCGAAAACACCATCTCTCAACTTGTAGCCCAAACCACAAATATCAGTTGAAACCAAACAAAATCTTTCCCTATTCAACTCCATTCAAAAATCAGGACAATCACCAATGACCTACCTCGAAACAGCAGCAAAATTCTACAGCGAAGTAGCCGAAACCCCCCAAATTGGACTTTGCTGCGTCCAAAGCAGCCCCCTGCAACTACCAGGCCTTAAAATTCCCGAACAAATGCAAGAGATGAATTACGGCTGCGGCACAACAGTCCACGCCGCCGAACTGGTAGGAAATCCAGTCGTGCTGTATGTAGGAGTTGGTGGCGGCTTAGAAGCACTGCAATTCGCCTATTTCTCTCGCCAAAAAGGAGCAGTAATTGCCGTCGATCCAGTTGCCGCAATGCGAGATGCCGCGACACGCAACTTGCAAATTGCCGCCCAAGAAAATGATTGGTTTGATGCTAGTTTTGTCGAGATTAGAGCCGGGGATGCTTTTGCCTTACCCATGCCCGATGCTTCTGTAGATGTTGTCGCCCAAAATTGTTTATTTAACATCTTTGAACCAGCCGATTTAGCTAAGGCATTAAGAGAAACCTACCGAGTGTTGAAACCCGGTGGTAGATTACTGATGAGCGATCCCATTGCAACTCGCACAATTCCCCAACATTTGAAGGAAGACGAACGCTTGCGGGCGCTGTGTTTGTCCGGCGCTCTGACCTACGCAGAATACGTCCAACACCTTGTAGACGTAGGTTTTGGACAAGTGGAAGTTCGGGCGCGGCGTCCTTACCGATTGCTGGACAAACACAATTATCAATTGGATGCCGACTTGCTGCTAGAAAGCCTAGACTCGGTGTCTTTCAAAGTGCCTATCCCCCATGATGGTGCTTGCATTTTCACTGGCAAGACGGCGATTTATGCGGGGTCTGAGGAGCTATTTGATGACGGGGCTGGTCACGTTTTGCAGCGGGGCGTTCCAGCGGCAGTGTGCGATAAAACTGCTGGCAAGTTGGGGGGATTGATGCCGGACAAGGTGTTGATTACTGATTCGACTTGGCATTATAACGGTGGTGGTTGCTGTTGAATTTCGCGTGGACAGTCCTGGACACAAAAAACCCGGTTTATGAGAAAAAATCGTCGCTCTCTGCGAGAGATATTGATGCAAAAACCGGGTTTTTGATCCCCAGTGCGTCCAGGAGTGGTGGATTAATTCAATAACAAAATAAATATGTCAAGCATCTCACACATGACTTCTGAAGTGGAAATTGACGCTCTGGGAGAGATTGATATCCTTGACAGCCAATTACACGATCGCTTTCAAGACAAGTTCCTAATTCAACCCTCACTGACCAGACTTTTGGTGAGTTTTCAGGCTAACAAAACTAGACCTATTTATCGATGGTACAAATACAAAGAGGCTTTCTCCGCTTCTCTGGTAGAATTTTTAGTCCAAAAATATCAAATTATTCAAGGCAAAATTTTAGATCCATTTACAGGAAGTGGAACTGCATTATTTGCTGCTAGTGACTTGGGAATTGATGTGGATGGTATTGAATTGTTACCTATTGGTCAACATATAATTAATACCAAAATCCTTTTAGACACTGCATTCACTATTGATGATTTTGAGCGGCTAAAGACATGGTTTAATTTGCAAATATGGAAACAATTTGAAAGCCCAGTCACTTTGCCAGAGTTGAGAATTACAAAAGGAGCTTACTCCGAAGAAACTAAAACATCAATTGAGCAATATCTTGGAGCTTGTTATCAAGAAAATACCAAGGTTCAATCAGTTTTAATCTTTACGTTACTGTGTGTTTTAGAATCCGTAAGCTATACACGCAAAGATGGACAGTATCTGCGTTGGGATTACCGTTCTGGTCATGGACAGTCAAAAAAGTCCTTCAATAAAGGTGAGGTTCTTGAGTTCAGTAAAGCGATTACCGAAAAATTTAATGAACTTGTTAACGACTTAGAACCTCCTACCCAACAACTTGAGCTTTTTGAAAGTAAGAAGCATCATCAAGGTAAAATCAATTTGCATCAAGGTTCTTGTTTGGAGATAATGCCCCATTTGTCTGACTCTACATACGATGCAATCATCACCTCTCCACCCTACTGCAATCGATATGACTATACTCGCACCTATGCACTAGAGCTAGCTTTACTAGGAAGTTCTGAAAAGGAATTAATTAATCTGCGTCAGCAAATGCTAAGTTGTACCGTTGAGAACCAACCCAAAAATTTGTTGGCTATAAATCCCGCTTGGGAATTAGCTTTAAATATTGCTAATTCCCAAACTCTATTGCAGGCTATCTTAAGATATTTGGACAGCCAAAAGTCACAGGGTGTATTGAACAACAATGGTATACCAAGAATGGTAAGAGGATACTTCTATGAAATGGCTTGCGTAATACAAGAAAGCTTTCGTATCCTTAAACCAGGGGCATTTTTGTTTATGGTTAATGACAATGTGCGCTACGCAGGTATCAGCATTTCAGTGGACATAATTCTTTCGGATTTTGCTGAAAAAATAGGCTTTGTTACTGAAAATATTCTCGTCTTACCAGGTGATAAGGGAAATAGTAGTCAACAGATGGGAAATTATGGACGCGCTCCTTTGAGGAAGTGCGTTTATATATGGAAGAAGCCATAACTCGAAACCTATGTGTGCTTATCGTAACCATCTTGATTCCAGTGATAATCTTGTCACAACTCATGAAGCCACTCGTGCGGGTTTTGTTGCACTTGCGCTTGAAAAAAATCGACGTGCTACACCTTACCTCGCCGAAGCAAGGGCACTTCAAGAAGCTGCGCGTCAAGCCGAGATTCCTACTGATTTGTTAAACGTTAAAGGTATTGAAATGGGATTGTTGACTGCGGCAGGATTGTCAGACAAATCTCTTGCTCATTTGATGCCAAAGGATAAGATTGAAGCGATAAATGGTCTAATCAGGAATTTTCTTGAGCCAGCAGGGACAAATTTTGTGGAGGAATTGGTCTTTAGATTCCTACTGATATCAAATCCGGTAGCATCTGAATTATTCAGATCTACTCTCTCCCTCTGTGTCCTCTGTGTTCTAGTAAGGTTAAATCACCTGACGATATAACCGGAAACGATATGACTCGTGGTGACACGCTTGGTGGGTCAATGTCGGGTGCGTCGCTAGAAACAATTCTCGCCAAGAATACAAAGATTAGAACAGCGACGCACTTTTGCAACACGATCGAGCGGATGACTGAACCGGATTTGCTATTATCTAAATTTGCCTGAGAATTTGCTGATATTTTTACCCTATTTCCGTACAGCTTCCAGCAATCTAGAATAATAAAAGCTCGTGCTAGTCATGGCTGTTCTGTTCACCACAAAACCATTGTTTTCGAGGATTTTGATGATATCAGCTTCCCGGTGCTGATAAGCGCGAGTTGTTTTGCTAGGACCGGGGAAAAATTCACCAATTTTTTTGAGCAGGGTGAGTGCTAAAGTTTTGGGGGCAAAACTCAGAATTAGTCGGGATTGGGCGATCGAACTGAGGTGAGCAATCATGGACGCAGCCTTATCTTGAGGATAGTGGATTAGCACGTCCAGACAGATAACCGTGTGAAATTTGCCACTCAATGCTTCTAAATCTTGGGCTGTGAAGGAGACGTTGTAGAGCTTGCCCGGAGCGACTGTAGCTCGATCGTAAGCTTCTGCTACCATCTTTTCAGAGATATCGCTAGCACAAACAATTGCCCCAGCCTCAGCCAGAGGAATGCTGAGAGAGCCAACGCCACAGCCGGCATCGCAGACTGACAGCCCGCGCAAATTGCCGTCAGCTTGCAGCCATTGGATGACTGTATCTACTGTTTGCTGGTGCCCGGTGCGAATATCTAGCTGCACTTTATTGACTTTGCCATCGCCGTAAATTCGTTGCCAGCGATCGAATCCCGTGGAGTTAAAATACTGTTTGACAATATCCTTGTCGTTTGCCAAATTCATTAGTCTGCCTGCTGCTGAGTTATTGCCAACAGTTAGGTATTATAATGCTTGGGGGTCGTAATTTGGAATTTGCCCGAAAAAGATTGGGCATTGGTAAATTTTCCAAGTTGAATTTTTTTATTCCTTTGTTACTTCTTCAGTAAATGCGGTTCCTGCCCTCCGGCTACGAGACTGTAGGCGCGTGGGTAGTAGAAGGACTATTTTCCTTGTTCCATCTTCCATCTTCCTTTAAAACAAGCGATGCCAAGTTAATTCCTTTGTCGGTTCATCCAAATGCCAGCGTAACAATTGAGTGGCGGGTAAGCCGATGATTCCTGAAAGTCCGATCGCATTTCTAGGAGATTCCGTTGCCAGGGCGATGGCACTTGCCACATCACAAATTCCCCACTTCACCAAATTTTGAACTCCGCCCAAAAGTGGTAGTGTTGTGCCCGCCAAAGTAGCCGATTCCAGTGGTGAGTGATAATCTAATCTTATCCAAGCAGTACCTTTTCTCACCTCTATTTGACGAGAATCCCAAGGATAAACACCATCTGGCAAACCTAAAGGAGCTAAAGCATCGCTAACTAAAAAAACACCTGTTTCGTATCTACCAGCGCGGAGTAAAAAATCAATCATTGTCGGAGAAACGTGCTTGCCGTCAGCAATTAAACCGCACTTAACACCAGGAGTAACAATGGCAGCCCCTAACAAACCCGGTTCTCGATGGTGCAAACTCGGCATCGCATTAAAGGCGTGAGTTACCATGGAAGAACCCCGTGCAAACGCTTGTTGGGCTTGTTCGGCTGTTGCTTGAGAGTGTCCGAGACTAATTGTAATTCCCAAACTTTGTAAATAAGAAATTACTTCGCCAGTGCTATCTAACTCTGGTGCTAAAGTAATTATTTTAACAAGATCGGCACAATCTCCTAAAACTAACTTGACATTTTCGATAGTTAGTGGTAATAAAAACTCTGCGGGGTGAGCGCCACGCTTCTGGGGGTTGAGAAAAGGCCCTTCGATGTGAACGCCGATGATTGAGGCTGTTTTGACTTGATTGGTTGGGGAAGTAGTATTTTTGGTAGTGCGTATAAAATCAGCAATAGTTGAGAGCGATCGTCTAAACTTATCTAGTGAAGTTGTCACCAAAGTCGGCAAAAAAGCATCGACTCCCTGATTCCATAAAAATTGACAAATTTCGGGCAAAAATTCCCTATGCTTGGTTTCTAGATCCGGGAAAGCCAAACCGAGGGCACCGTTAATCTGCAAGTCAACTCCGCCCAAAGAAACCCAGTCACCGGCTGCATCGATGACTTGTAAATTCGGGGGATAAACCCGTTTAAATACTTTGTCCATCGGGCAAACTTCTTGAATGATGCCAGTTGCATCCACAGCCAGCATCTGCAATTCCTTACAACCGGGGAGCCTCGCATTGAGAATATTTGTAGGGAAAAAAGTTGAGTTTGTCGCTTCAGTCATCCGATTTTAGATTTTAGATTTTAGATTTTAGATTAGCATTGATCGGAAAGCTCAAATCTCAAAACTAGATGAATCAACCGACTGTTGGAATTATCATGGGTAGCGATTCTGATTTGCCCACTATGAAAGATGCGATCGCAGTTTGCGAAGAATTCAACATCCCTTGCTCCGTGGCGATCGTTTCAGCCCACCGTACTCCTGAGCGCATGGTAGAATATGCCCAAAACGCGCACCAACGGGGATTGAAAGTGATTATTGCGGGTGCGGGGGGAGCCGCCCACCTACCTGGTATGGTAGCATCTTTAACACCTTTGCCGGTGATTGGTGTGCCAGTGCCGAGCCGTCACCTGCAAGGATTAGATTCTTTGTACTCGATCGTCCAAATGCCAGCCGGGATACCCGTAGCAACAGTGGCGATCGGCAATTCTAAAAATGCTGGCTTGTTAGCAGTTCAAATCTTAGCGTGTAGCGAGCCTGAATTGCTAGCAAAGATCCAACAATATCGTCTAAGCTTATCTCAATCGGTGATGGAAAAACAAGCTCAGCTAAACAATTTAGGTTATCAATCATATTTAGATCGAAGCAAATGATACAGAACCTTGTGTAGTAAAACCGCTTTGATTCTATAATGCTTACAGACTAATTGAGGAGTGACGTAAACTAATGGCAAGAAGCAAAAACTGGAAAAAAGCAAGGCGAGGATTATTAAAGTGGCTATCGCTCCATCTTGCGGGTACAGCAAAAATTTACCGTCAGTTGCAAATAGCCATCAAGCGATTGAGTCCTACGTTGCAAGCCTGCATACCTCTAGCTGCAATTATAGTCTTGGTATCGGGGTACGCTGCGATTGCTCAAACAGCCCCTACTCCCACCACCGAAGAACAATTAGCTAGCCTGAAAGTCGGTATGGATACGATGTGGGTGATGGTGGCTGGGATGATGGTATTCTTTATGAATGCGGGTTTTGGAATGCTGGAAACCGGATTCTGTCGCCAAAAAAATGCAGTCAACGTGCTGTCGAAAAACTTAATTGTTTTTGCGCTTTCTACCATTGCCTATTGGGCGATCGGCTTTGCTTTAATGTTCAGTGATGGCAACGGTTTTATCGGCACCAGTGGTGGATTTTTTCTGTGGAATGTCACTGACAACAGTCCCGCCATGGGAGAGGCTTACAAAGGTATTTTTAGCTCTCTAAATTGGACTGGAGTGCCTCTGAATGCTAAATTCTTTTTCCAATTAGTTTTTGCGGGAACTGCGGCGACCATCGTTTCTGGAGCCGTTGCAGAGCGAATTAAATTCCTTGAATTCCTAATTTTTTGCTTGCTGTTAGTAGGGATTGCTTACCCAATTACCGGACACTGGATTTGGGGTGGTGGCTGGCTAGCAAAAGCAGGTTTTTACGACTTTGCAGGTTCGGAAGTCGTTCACTCTGTAGGTGGTTGGGCCGCTTTGATGGGAGCAGCATTTTTGGGACCACGGAATGGTAGGTATCGTAACGGTGATACTGTGGCAATGCCGGGACACAATATGAGCATTGCTACTTTGGGCTGTTTGATTTTGTGGTTGGGTTGGTTCGGTTTCAATCCTGGTTCAACAATGGCTGTAGATCCGAATGCGATCGCCCACATTGCGATCACCACGAACACCGCTGGTGCCTTCGGAGGAGTGGCTGCTACTCTTACGGCTTGGCTTTACTTAGGCAAACCAGACTTGTCGATGATTATCAATGGCATCCTAGCAGGCTTAGTGGGAGTTACTGCTAGCTGCGCTTGGGTGAACGTCCCTAATTCTGCGATTATTGGGATTATTGCAGGTATCCTGGTAGTTTTTGCGGTTCCTTTCTTTGACAACTTGAAAATTGATGACCCTGTGGGGGCAACTTCGGTTCACCTAGTCTGTGGTACTTGGGGTACTTTGGCCGTGGGCTTGTTTGCCGATGGTCCGACAACTGGCATTTATACCGCAGGGCCGAAAGCAGGATTGCTCGTAGGTGGTGGTTTCGATCAACTAATACCACAGTTAATCGGGATTATTTCTGTGGGCGGGATGACTGTGCTAATGAGTACAATTTTTTGGTATGCACTCCAGGTGTTACTGGGTATCCGAGTCACTGCGGCAGAGGAGGCTGAAGGTTTGGATATCGGAGAACATGGGATGGAAGCCTACAGCGGATTTGTCAAGGAAACAGAATTTGGCAGCAACACTAGCAAGGAGATGAAACTCTAACACAATTGGTCATTGCCTTTGGATTTATCACCTCCTGGGATTTTGCCTCCAGGACTAACTCAGAAACTTTGGCTGGTAGATTTTTTGTGGTAGAGTGGTCGGCAAAAGCCAATTTCTGCATCGCCGCCCTTGCCAAACACATTACAGTGCTTGATTCTCCACAGAATTGAGTCGAAATTGGAGCGGTAAACTTTGATGCAGTAATGCGTGCCAATTATTTGTTGTGGTGCCTGCAAATCGCCTGAGTTTATGGAGAAGTTTGGAGGATTTAGCGGACGGAAGAGTCAACGGCTCATATTCGCAAGGGAACGATCTCAAAGAGTTCCCTTTTGGGCTTGGCTATCTCTGTTGACCAATGGGATACTTATAGTCACTGTAGCTCAGCTTGTGCTGGGGGGACAAAACTTGTCAGAAAGCTCCCCAGCCAGTGCAGCCGTTAGTGCTGCTAGGGTTGATGAACAAATGCGCCAGCAAAATCTCCTCAAATCTGTCTCCGATGGGCCGATGGTGGGACAGCGACATAAGTGGACTTACCAGCAGTGGGTAACACAATTAGGGAGGGAAGCTGAGGCGGTGGCAGTAAATCGACCCTCCAGGCTGAGTGTTTTGGCTGGGGATTCTTTGAGTATGTGGTTTCCGACGAAGTTGTTGCCGATCGATCGAACTTGGCTGAATCAGGGAATTTCGGGAGAAACTTCCGTGGGTTTGCTGAAGCGGTTACAGTTGTTCGATCGCACTCAACCGGATACGGTGTTTGTGATGATCGGGATTAACGATTTGCTGCGCGGGGCGACGGATGAAGGGATTTTGGACAACCAGCGACAGATTATTCGCGATTTGCGGTGGGCTCATCCCAAGGCACAAGTGGTGGTGCAATCGATTTTGCCCCATAGCGGGGAACAAGCTACTTGGGAAAATCGCGATCGGCTGTTAGCTATTTCTAATCATCGGATTCGGGAAATCAATCGGCGATTGAAAGAAATTGCAATTTCGGAAAATGTGTTGTATTTGGATTTGCACCCCATGTTTACAGATGCCGACGGCAACCTATTAACTGAACTCAGCACAGATGGGCTGCACCTCAACGATCGAGGTTATTTAGTGTGGCGATCGGCATTGCAACTTTTTGGTCAAATCCAGTTAAAAAATTAGTCATGAGTTATTTCGTGATGGGTTATGGGTGATTAGTAATCACCCATATTTTCCCAATTCTCCCCCATTTCCCCTCTCTGCCGTTATTACTCCCTAGTCAGGGGTAATGTCAAGTACCAGTGGATGATTAAAAAAATATAAGACAAGAAAATTTAGTATATCTAGATACAGAAAAACCTAGGTCACAAATGGTGCAATCCAAAAGTCACTAAATTTGGGGCGACAGATTGACGGTTTTAGATGAGTCTGCCTATCAGCAGTTGGAAAATTGAGGATCGGGAATTATTTATTTAAGATTCGTTCCGCTCACACAGGGCCTTAAAACCAAATAACTATTGGATCGAAAATCCTCACATCTAAAATCGGCTCGGTCAACTCTGCAAATTACTGAGTATTAGAGGTTACACTAACGTGTTCAAAAAAAGTTTAACGATCGGACTAATTGCAATGTGGCTGTTGAGCTGGCCGCTGATGGGGAATGCCTTAGCTCAAGACACTGCCCCTGCTGCTGCTGTTGTTGCTGCACCAAACCCGATCGACACTGGCGATACAGCTTGGATGCTAGTTTCCTCAGCAATGGTGCTATTGATGACACCTGGACTAGCGTTTTTTTACGGAGGATTGGTGCGATCGCGCAACGTCCTCAACACCATGATGATGAGTTTGGTGATGATGGGACTGATCGGAGTCACCTGGACGCTGTGGGGTTACAGCTTAGCCTTTGACGTGTCGATCAAGGCGCCTGAATTTGGCACAGGACTAGAAAGCTTCATCGGCGGCTTAGACTGGATGTTTTTGAACGGTGTCACAGCCGACACAATCGATCCCGTCGGCTACGCACCGACAATTCCTCACCAAGTATTCATGGTTTATCAGATGATGTTCGCCATCATAACACCAGCATTGATTTCTGGGGCGATCGTCGAACGAGTCACATTTAAAACATATTTCTGGTTCGTACTGCTGTGGTCTACCTTCATCTACTCTCCTTTAGCCCACTGGGTTTGGGGTAGAGGCTGGCTGGGGGCGATCGGCTCCCTCGACTTTGCCGGTGGCACCGTAGTACACATCAGTTCCGGTGTCTCTGCCGTAGTCGCAGCTTGGGTAATTGGACCTCGCAAAGACCATTTAAACAAACCCCACACCCCTCACAACGTCCCCTACGTGTTGCTGGGCATTGGAATGCTGTGGTTCGGATGGTTTGGCTTCAACGGCGGTAGCGCTCTGGGTTCTGGCTCCTTGGCAACTGTAGCTTTTGTCACCACGATGATTTCTACAGCAGCAGGCGGCTTAACTTGGACAATTTTGGAATGGGTACTCAGAGGCAAACCCACAGCCGTGGGCATTGCTAGCGGTTTCCTGGCCGGATTGGTGGGCATCACTCCTGCTGCTGGTTTTGTCCTTCCCATTGGGGCGCTCATGATCGGTTCTATCACGTCGGTGTGTTGCTTCTTTGGCGTTAGCTTGCGGGTGAAACTGGGATTTGATGATACTTTGGATACCTACCCAGTACACGGTCTCGGCGGGACTGTGGGCGCGCTGCTGACTGGGGTATTTGCGACTAAAGCCGTTAACTCAGCCGGAAATGATGGGCTGCTGTTCGGCAATCCTGGGCTACTGGGAATTCAAGTCCTCAGTGTTATAGCTACTTATGTTTTTGCTGCGGTTGGTACTTTTTTGATCCTGAAACTTCTGGGACAGTTTATGGAATTGCGAGTGCCTTCATCTTCTGAAGACCAAGGTTTGGATATTGGCCAACACGGTGAAGAAGCCTACGGTGAGGATTTTGCTGGTGGTTTTAGTGCCTTTGAGTCAGGTTCTCCTTTTGCGCCGAAGAAGGTGGGAAGCTGATTTTTTAGCTCAGTTCGATCGACTTTAGCCTAGAGACGCAGGTATCTGCGTCTCTAGGCTTTTTTTTAAGTTTTTTTTAACGAACCGCGAAGACGCGAAGAGCGCGAAGAAGGAAGAGGAGGAAGAAGGTTGAAAGGAGAGATTGATGCGTTGCTGTTCTACTTGTTCGCCCAAGTGTCTCTTTCTTCTTCCTTCGTGTCCTTCGCGTCTTCGCGGTTCAGTCGTTCTTCCCTCTTTTGGCGCTTTTTTTTAAGTTTTTTTTAACGAACCGCGAAGACGCGAAGAGCGCGAAGAAGGAAGAGGAGGAAGGGTTAAGATGTGAGAATTATGCGTTTGATGCCTTCTTTGAGGATCGGAACGTTGAAGTTGATCAGAAGGCCTAGGCTGTTTTTGGTCATTTTAAGATAGGAGATAACTTGGGCTTCATGGATGGGAGTTAGCTTTTCGACAGCTTTTAGTTCGACAATTAGGATATCCCCAACCAGAAAGTCTAATTGACCTTTGCCTACTGGATAACCTTTGTAGGTTATTGCTACTGGCTTTTTAGGTTGACAAGGTATCCCCCGTATCCGAAATTCAATTTCTAAGGATTCCTGGTACACTGACTCTAAAAATCCTGGCCCCGTCAGCCGATGCACCTCAATCGCCGCTCCAATCGCTCTATAGGCTAACTGTTCTACCTGTTCGCCCAGTTGTCTAATTCTTCTTTCTTCTTCCTTCGCGTCCTTCGTGTCTTCGTGGTTCATTCCTTCTTTCCTCTCAATGTGTCGATCGTACAAATATCATATCCCCTCTTCGCTTCGATCGACCGATCGTCCCGATCGCACCCCACCCGTTCTAAAATCAAAGGTAATTAACGTTAATTTGAAATAGGCACCGCATGGATACTAAAGCTTTTAAGCGATCGCTACAACAGTCGGAAAATTACCACCGCAAGGGTTTTGGTCATGAAGCTGAGGTTACGCAGGTGATGCAAACGGCTTATCAAAGCAGTCTGATTCAGGAAATTCGGGACAATAATTACAGGCTGGAACGCAACGGCGTCACGATTCGGCTGGCGGAGTCTTTTGGTTTTTGCTGGGGTGTGGAACGCGCCGTAGCTATTGCTTACGAAACTCGCCAGCATTTCCCAACGGAACGGATTTGGATTACGAATGAGATTATTCACAATCCCTCAGTAAACCAGCATTTGCTGGATATGGAAGTTGGTTTTATTGCGGTTGATTCGGGGCAGAAAGATTTTTCGGTTGTCGATAGTGGCGATGTGGTAATTTTACCTGCTTTCGGGGCTAGCGTTCAAGAAATGCAGTTGCTCAACGATAAAGGCTGCAAGATTGTTGATACCACTTGTCCTTGGGTTTCTAAGGTTTGGAATTCTGTTGAGAAGCACAAAAAGAAGGATTATACTTCGATTATTCACGGTCAGTACAAGCATGAAGAAACTGTTGCGACGAGTTCTTTTGCTGATAAATATTTGATTGTTCTGAATTTGGAACAAGCTGAATATGTCAGCGATTATATCATCGATGGTGGCGATCGCCATGAGTTTTTGGCGAAGTTTAGCAAGGCTTATTCGGCTGGTTTTGACCCGGATGTGGATTTAGCACGGGTTGGTATTGCTAACCAAACTACTATGCTCAAAACAGAGACGGAGCAGATTGGTAAGTTGTTTGAAAAGACTATGATGCGTAAGTTTGGACCGGATAAGTTGAACGACCATTTTTTGAGTTTTAATACTATTTGTGATGCTACTCAAGAACGCCAAGATGCTATGTTGAGTTTGGTTGAGGAAAAGTTGGATTTGATGGTGGTCATTGGGGGTTTTAATTCTTCTAATACTACTCACTTGCAGGAAATTGCTGTCGATCGCGCTATTCCGTCTTATCACATTGATTCTGCAGAACGCATTCTACCAGGCAATCGGATCGAACACAAGCCTTTGGGGGCTGATTTAGCGATCGCTGAAGGCTGGTTGCCGGAGGGTAAGATTGTGGTGGGTGTGACTTCTGGTGCTTCGACACCGGATAAGGTGGTGGAGGATGCGATCGAGCGTATTTTGCACAGAAGTATTGTTGCTGTTGGGTAATTTTTGGTTTTTAGTTCCACTCTCCCTCGTCTTTTTGAGCGGCACCGTAAAACAATATAATGTCTAGGTATCGGACTTCTTCGAGAAATCTGGTACCTGATATTCAGTCTTGCTATGGCTTAGGTTAAAATGCTAAAATACTCAAAAAATATGGTAGTTAGGTGGACAAACTTCAGGCAAACATAGACGCAATTTGCTCTCAAATTGAAATGCTACGACGGGAGCGCCACCAGATTAGTATTGCCACGATCGCCCCAGTAGGTGATTCCCCTCAAGCTATCGCCGATGCTTACCGCCGTCACGCGAGGGAAACAGCACAAGTGTCGGCAGAAGTCAAGGGGATAGATGATGCGATCGCCGCTTTGTCTGCTCAATTGAGTCAAATGGAAAACCACTCGGTTCAGGTGCGCAAATTAAGTCCCATGGAACAACAAGTGCAAGAGGGCAGAAATCTCGCTCGCATTCATGCTGAACGGATTAATGAATTGGCTGCGGAATTGGCGCAGGAGGTGAAAGGGCTTAAGGCGATCGCCGACAAAATCAGCCCTACTTATTGGCAGGTATATTACAAGCCTTTTATTACAGGTTTTAAAAGTATTTCTGTTCCTTACGTGCGATCGGACGGCGATGTT
This sequence comes from Oscillatoriales cyanobacterium, assembly GCA_004292745.1. Taxonomy (GTDB): domain Bacteria; phylum Cyanobacteriota; class Cyanobacteriia; order Cyanobacteriales; family Microcoleaceae; genus Microcoleus; species Microcoleus anatoxicus. The sequence continues at coordinate 13,627 of RDXH01000037.1, forward strand.
TGGACGATCGTCAATCGAGTAGTTTAGGATGTTGTTGCCTCAATCCTCATCTAAGCCATCAGGGTAGAGTTCAGACTCAAAAATTCTGAAGGTAATTTCATAGCACCACACTAAGGTGAATATGGACCTGAAGACAGGGGATAATTGGGTATAAGTCCCACAATCGGAAAAACAATGGGAAATACCGAACACGATTTTGCCTGTGGTTATCACCTTAAGCCTAAGCCCGCAACAGTTGCTTGATGGTGCCTACCAATTCCTGGGGGTGAAAGGGCTTAGCAATGTAAGCGTCGGCGCCTTGTTTCATACCCCAGTAGCGATCGAACTCCTCACTTTTGCTCGAACACATTACCACGGGCAAACTCTGAGTTTTTGGGTCACTTTTGAGTCGGCGACAAACTTCATAGCCATTCATCCGGGGCATCACGATATCCAAAACGACCAAATCTGGGCGATTTGTCTTAATTTGCTCTAGAGCTTCTACGCCATCACTAGCTACCGTGACGTTCAGTCCTCTACCTTTGAGCAAGTCAGCGATCATCTCCCGCAGAGTTACGCTATCATCAACAACCATAACTGTACTCATAAAATAGTCCTTACCAAGTTTCTGGGTTGAAACGTTCACAATAAAAGGTATGTTAGCTTGATTGAAATTTTGCTCTTTAGGATTTAGTTTACCCACTTTTGCTCATTTCCCAATCATGTTTTTCAGGATTAGCGCTAAATTAAACATTCGCGGAATCTCGCTTGACATACCATCCTATGTTCGTTAGTCTATCATTTTCTTTCTTAAATGGTACTTTTGTCAAAAATTGCTGATTTAGTTTGGTTTTCGGTTTCGTGGCAATAGTCCATAACCCCAGACTAAAGGCAGCACTCGGATGAGAGCACAAATGGTCAATTATTATTTTTTTGCTCTAAAACGGGTAGTTTTTGCTCGTAGATGGCATCTATAACTGCTGGGCGCTGGCGGTAATTTTGACCTGAACTTTTTAAGCCGTTAGCAACCATTCCCAAGACGGAAGCTCCTGAAATTTTTAATTCTTCCAAGACTTTGGTAACTTGGGAGCGGTCGGTTTTGGCAATTTTCACCACCAATACCGTACCTTCAGTGTGAGCCGCGATCAAGTGGGCGTCTGCCAAGCCGACTAGAGGAGGCGAGTCGTAAATCACTAAGTCAAAAAATGCTTCAAATTGCTCCATCAGATACTGCATTTTTTTGGAGGAGAGAAACTTAATCGGATCGGGAGGAATTTGACCTGCGGTGAGTACGAACAGGTTTTCCTCGGAGGGGGAGCGCTGAATGACTTCGTTAAGACTGAGGTCTGTAGAGATGACTTCGCTCAGCCCCCGCAGGTTTGGTAGCCCTAACTTAATGTGCAGTTGCGGCGAACGCAAATCTGCATCTACTAATAATACTCTCTGCCCGACGGCGGCGGCGGTGGCCGCTAGGTGCAGGGCTACTGTCGATTTTCCGTCTCCGTCTAAGGCGGAACTGACTAGGAGCGATCGAATTGGCCTGTCGGCACTTAGCAAGTTAATGTTGGTGTAGAGCGATCGAAATGCTTCTAAGAATTTATAGTCGGAATCGCTAAAAATACCCATACCTTCCAGGCTCCGAGTAGGAGGTTTAGCATCGACTGGCTGAGCATTTTTTGCTTTCATCGAGGTGAGCTTCCTGGTTCTAACTGGAGAGCGACGCTTGATTCTTTTCGTCCATGGGATTACTCCAATTATGGGAAGCTTTGTTGCCATTCTCAAGGATTCAGGAGTATGGAACACATTATTAAGTACCTCCACCAGTAATCCAATCGCTATCCCCAACAAACTACTTAAAACCACTGCTAGGACTAACTGTTTGCGAGTTTGTTTCACCGTTGCAGTTATATATTTTCCGAATTTGTCTAAGGGAATTTCTGGAGGGTTAATTAGTACCCAAGGTATTTGCTGCTGAGCCGCATCTATCCGCAAAGCTTCTCGTTTTGCCAAAAAGTCGGACAAACTTTTAGTCACCACTAGCAGTTCTTGCTGTAAGTTGTCGTATTCTCTAGTTGTCAATGAAAATTCTCTATTTTTTTGATTCATTTGTTTTTGTAACTGATTCATTGCCAAATTTCGTGATTCAAGTTCTTGGATTTGGCTGTTTAAATTTTTCATCACCACTTCTTGAGCTTGTTTAGTTGCTGTTAATATTAGTTCTTCCCTCGTTTTTTTTAGTGCTAAAATCGGCAAGCTGTCCTCTCTGTACTGAGCTAATTTCATGGAAATTTCTGAGTCAACTTTTTGGATTTCACCTAATAATCCTGCGTAAGCTTGTCCTTGGGTGATTAATATGCCAACAGGGTTATTTTCTTCCAGTAATTTTTGATAATTTTGGTAGACAGTTCGCATACCTTTTAGCTGTACTTGGAGTGTGGCTTGCTGTCCCCGAATGCTCTGAACTTGTTCTGACAAAGATTTTCCTTCTAGCTGGGGGTCAAACAAGTTGCTCTGCTGGCGCAGTTTTTGAACTTGGAGTTGCAAAACTTCGACTCTTTCTCGGAGCTTGGGCATCTCCATATCTATAAACTTAATTCCTTGATTAATACCTGTTAGTCGCTGTTGCAAACTGTACTCTAAATAAGCTTTAGAAACTCGATCTAATACAGCATAAATTCTTTTAGGATTTGAATCTTTGTATTTAACTTCTAAAATTTTTGTACCTTGCTGTTTGCCATCTTTTTCATAGCTAATTCGGTTGATGGACAAGTTTGAAGTTAGGTCATTGTAGGTCATATTAGGATACAATCCCTGCATTTTTTGGAGCACTGGTCGCATCATTCTGGGACTGCGTAAAATCCTAATTTGCGTTTCATAATCTACTAAACTAATCCCTTCTATATTGATTTTAGCTAAGTCAGCAGCTACGGTATTATCTAATTGTTTGGATAGTAAACCTTCAGCGGTAGCTGGTTCTACCAACAAGGAAAATGAGCCTTCATAGTCGATGGTAATGCTTTTAGAATTTTTGAGGATCACCGCTCCCACCACGGAACTCAAAGCAATGCTGGTTACTACCATTACTAGGAGGCGGCGACGTACCACCCCAAATAGCCAAGATAAGTCTAGTTTTTCTTCTTCTATTTCTTCAAACTTATCTCTGTAGTTATGAGCAGACAAGGGAGACAATTGACCATTAGATTTTGGTAGGAACGGTTGGTAATCTTTTCTGGTATCCATATTCAGTCTGTGTATTAGAGAGGTTGATATTTAAGATGCTACCGATATTTTAGAGGTTGATATTCCAGATACTACAGTGCCACAACTCCGGGAAAATTATATTTCTTAGTTTATTCTAACCGAGCGATCGGGCCCGATCGCGAAATTAGGAGTTTCTGGAATTTTGCCCAATACCTGCTCATCGGAATATAGAGCGGATCAGGTTGAGAAAATTTAACACTCCGGTAGCAGGGCCTAAGGGCCCAAGGACTGTATTCATACGGTCTACGAATTTGATGAGACCGCTGCGCGAGACTACGATCGTATCGTTGTTGCGGAGTTGAGGATTTTTTTCCTCGTTAATTCCTTGAGTTAAATCGACTTGGATCGTGCGTTTAGTGGCGGTACCGTCAGTATTAAGACGAATTAGGTCAACAGTTTCTCTAGTAGCTCTGCTGTTTTCGTAGCCAAAAAATCCCCTAGAGAGCAAAGCCTGATTCAAGGTAGCATTGGCCGGCAACTTGATTGGTTCCAGAGGAGTTCTGACTTCTCCTACCACAAAAACATTGATGGCGGGGGGAGCAAAGTTAACATTAGCCAAGAGACCGGCTTCGGCGGGGTTGACGATAGTCGCTTTAGGAACGACGATCGTATCTCCTTGCTGGAGGATGGTATCTTGAGACCCGTCGCCGGACTCTAGGAATTGCCACAGGTTAACTGGGATAATTTGTTCGCCTTTTCTGGTGATGCGACGCACTTGAATTTGACGGATATCTGCCTCTGAAGTGATGCCACCGGCTAGCTGAATAGCCCTGATGACGGTGGGGAATCCTTCCCGGCTCAGGCCGTTGGTGGTGTTCCCACCAATGACGACGTAAGCTCCAGGGCTGGTGACTTGGCCGACTATGGATATGGATCTAGGTTTTTCTGGGGGTGGGGAAAAGTTGGCGGTCGCGAATTGGCGTGCTTCTGCTTGGTTGAAGTTGGTGACGGTGGGAATCACAATGGTGTCTCTGTCTTGCAAAATGATGTCTTGAGAGATGTCTCCTTCCTGCAAGAATTTCCACAGATTGACGTTGAGCACTTGGTCTGGACCGTCTGCTTGGGGCCGACGGACACGGATGTTACGGATGTCGGCGACACCAGTGACGCCTTCAGCGAGTTTGATGGCTTGAGTGACGGTTGGGTATTGGACTGAGGGTGTTACACCTGGACCTGAAGCGAGGCTGATGGTGAAGTTTCCGGGTCTGGTGACTTCTCCGATGACGCCGACGTTGAGGGGGCGGGCGGCGACGAGGCTGACTGTGACTATCGGGTCTTTGAGGACGCGGCGGTAGGCGTTGCGGATAATAGTGGTGGCTTCTACTAAGGTCAGACCACGGATTGATATTAAACCGATTAGGGGTAGGTTGACAGAACCGTCTGAGAGAACTTCGTAGCCGCGGGTGAGTTCGGGTACTTCCAGTATTTCTACTTGGATGCGATCGCCTCCACCTAGTTTATAGCTTTCCGGGGATCTCCTCAACCCTGTAGGGGATGTGGTGGCTGCACCGGGACGTAATCGGACTTGCGCCGTAGCACTCTCTGGGAGTCCTAGGGAAATCATACTCGTGCAGGCGATCGTCCACAAGGTTAAACTCAATACGGACAGGGTTATTTGTTTAGGAAAATCATTGTTAACCACAGGCTACCTATTTGATTACTAGCATCTTTCACCAGTTTAATCGCCGATCGTGGAAATGCCTTGTTTATGGCAGACCGGCTGTTGTGGATATATATTGTCTATGGTGGTGTTAGAGGCTCAGAGAGTCAGAGGCGAGAGGATTTTTGATAGGGCTCAAGAACACTTCTCACTCAATCGAGCTTCCTTCACCAGTTAATTAACACTTCCTCAATTCCCCAATCTCAAATCTCAAATCTGAACCTATACTTCTTATCTATCAAAAAAAATATTTATGGCAAAACTCATAAAAGAACTAATTCTCAGCAATAATTTGTTGCTAATTATATTAGGAGCAATCGTACTTGTTCTTACTCTTTTTATTATTCAGATAGCCAGTCAAAAAAAAAATAGTCTGACTTTAGAAAGATGGTTTACTATTTTGTATATATTCGTATCTCCTCACGTCAATTTACCTCCTTTTAATTACCTGCACTTTGTAAATATTACTGAAGCAGAAAAAGGAATTATTTATCAAATTCCTTTGATTTTTTATCCGTGGATTGCTTTTCTTTTGTGTGGTAGATTAATTAAGTTTTTAAATAAGCAATTTGTTGAAGGTTTATCATCATTAATCTTGAGAAATCCTGCTGCTTTTGTGTATTTTTTATTGCCAATTACATCGACACTTTGGTCGCTAGTTCCTGATATTACACTAAAAGCAGGAATGGCATTTACAGGTTTTACAATTGTTAGTTTTTATATAGCTTCACGATATGAGTGGCATGAGCTATCTGGGTTACTGCGAGCGGGCTATACCTCCCTTGCTATAGTTAGTTTTTTGCGACGCCCGAATGTGGGACGCGAATTTGCCGGAATTACGGGTCACAAAAATGCTTTCGGTAGCATCATGGTTATATGTACAGCACTGTGGTATCTTCACTATTCCCAAGGTGCTAAAACTCAGAAAGAACGCTGGATAGCTCTGGGATTAATGTTTTTTTCCTTTTATTTGGTGAGAGCTACTAGCTCTGGCGGTTCTTTAGTTAATAGTTTGATGCTCATAGTTGTAGTATCATCATTAAGTTTTTTGAGTAAATTAAAATTTCAATGGGCTTTTACTTCTATTGTCGGATTTACGGTGCTGGGAATCATTGCCAGCGTTTATATTATCGATAACTTAGAGTCCATTGTTGTGGGAGGCTTGGGAAAGGATTTGACCTTGACTGGACGCACGGAATTCTGGCCAAAATTAATCGATGCAGCCAATCAGCGTCCTTGGTTTGGCTATGGATTTGATGGATTTTTTCAACAAGATGAAGTCGGAGAGCAAACCCCAGCTTATTTTATATATACGACCAATGGGTTTCAGCCCAAAACGGCTCACAATGGTGCCATATCAATTTTGCTTTCTTTTGGTTATCCAGGCATGATTCTAATTTTAGTTTCTCTGTTAACTAATTTAATTTTTGCTGTCAGAGAACTGAGTCGCCGCCCGCTATCTCAATCGGGAATCCCAATTATTTACTTAGTGTTTATTATTTTAAATAATATAACGGAAGGTTCTATAGGTGAGATTGGGGATGTCTGGCTGGGCTACGTGATACTGACTGTTAGACTCAGTATAGATAGTGCCAAATCTTCATCCATACCCCAGCTTAGGGACTAACGGGAGTTGGGTCTCCATCGGGATTCAAACTCAATCTAGATTAAGTTTAAAATTTGACCGAGGAGTAGAGGTACGCTCTATGGTATTATTACTACTCTGGGTTTGGTAAATGATACTATTGCCTGTATGTGAGTATTAAAAAAACTATAGGAGAACAGCTAAAAGTTTTTCAATAAATGGTTGATGAGTGCGAAAGGTTATGATAAACTCTCTAGAAGAGGGTGATTTTAAATTGAATATCGAAGTCTCAACCAACAGATTTATCTATTTAAGGACTCAAAACTTTCTAATGTTAGATAAACTCGCAGTGGCCAGTCAAAAAATCGGGCCTGGTCTTCGTCAGGTACTCGTGAATCTGGCGTGGCTGTTCACTGACCAAATTTTGCAGATGGCTTTGGGTTTGATCGTAGGGCTTTGGGTGGCACGCTATCTGGGGCCAGTGCAATTTGGATTGCTCAACTATTCGATCGCTTTTGTTTCCGTCTTTAGTTCGGTAGCAACCATGGGATTGGGTGGTATCGTCATCCGGGATATCGCTCGCAATCCTGAATGCAAAAACGAAACCCTGGGGACAGCCTTCGCGATGCAATTTACTGGTGGCTGCATCACTCTGTTGTTAACTGTGGTGATGATTTCCCTATTCAAGCCGGATGAGACTCTGACTCGCTGGTTAGTGGGCTTGATCGCAGCCGGGACGGTATTTCAAGCTTTTGAGACGATAAATTTTTGGTTTGAGTCCCAAGTCCAGTCAAAATATACAGTGGTTGCCAAGAATTCAGTCTGTTTGTTGGTTGCCGGAGTCAGAATTGGATTGGTAATGCTGGGGGCACCACTACTTGCCTTCGCAGGCATTCGCTTGGCAGAGGTGGCGATCGTCGGCATAGCCTATTTATATTGTTATAAGCTTACGGGAAATAAAATTCAGGATTGGCAATTCAGTTGGTCCAGGGGCAAGGAACTACTGCGGGAGAGTTGGCCGATTATGTTGTCAGCCTTTGCAGTTTTCTTGTACTCGAAAACCGATCAGCTCATGCTGGGTGGGATGAATAAAAATGCTGAACTGGGATATTATGCTGCGGCCGTTAAAATTTCCGAAATCTGCGATTTTTTGCCCATGATCGTATCTTCATCTATTTTCCCAAAATTAGCTAATTTAAGAGATAAAAATTATGAAGAATATATGAATAAATTTCAAATTTACTGTGATAGTATGATGATACTATGGTTGGGAGTGGCACTCCCAATTTCATTGCTTTCTCCTTGGATAGTCAAGGTGCTTTACGGTGACAAGTATAGTAGTTCAGCAGCGGTACTGGCAATCTATGTTTGGGCGCAATTTGGGAGTAACTTTGGAGTGGCGCGCAACACCTATTTTACGATAGAGGGGCAGTTGCGATACAGTCTGTACTTGACAGTCATCGGCTCCATTTTTAATGTGGGGTTAAACTGGTTTCTGATTCCTAATTATGGAGCGTTTGGTGCAACGGTAGCTACTCTGATCACTTATTTCTATGTGATTATTTTAGTCAATTTCATGATTAAGGAATTGCGGCCTTTTGGTAAATTAATTTGGAAATCGCTTAACTTGTACAAAGCGGGTTTTCGGATAATGGGATTAATAAAGTAAGCAACCCCGGTCTAAAGACATGGGGCTTCAGCAAATAAACTGAAGCCGTGCTTACCCGCCTCGCGCCTTAATTGGCTACGTTATTGGGGTTATAACACCGGAGAATGCGACGCTAGTTTTCCGCTCTGTTGTTTGCAGTTAAACAGTTTTATGGTCACTGACACAGTGCTGCAAGCGTAAAAAGCCCTTATAACATTGGCAAAGCGAACTTTACGAGAAATCGAAGAGACACAACAATGTCTATCCAACCAAATTACGTTTTTGTTTTAGATGCCAACCGCAAACCACTAACACCATGCAAACCGTCTTTGGCACGCAAACTATTAAAGGTTGGTAAATGTAAAGTTTTCCGACTTTACCCTTTCACAATAATTTTGAAAAAAGTGGTGTCTCAAGACCCGCAACCTGTAACTTTAAAGATAGACCCTGGTTCAAAAGTTACTGGAATAGCTATACTTCGAGACTCCGAGCTAATGTGGGTAGCTGAATTAACTCATCGCGGTCAAGCAATTAAGGCATTGCTAGAGTCTCGTCGCTCTCTACGGCGCAGTCGCAGAAATCGGCACACAAGGTATCGTCAAGCGAGGTTTTTGAACCGAACTAGACCCGAAGGTTGGTTAGCACCTAGTCTTCGCCACCGTGTAGAAACGACTTTAACTTGGGTAAACAAGTTGTCAAGACTTGCACCAGTTCACACAATCTTTCAAGAATTAGTCAGATTCGATTTGCCAAAAATGGAAACCCCAGAAATATCAGGAATTGAGTATCAACAAGGAAAGTTGCAAGGTTACGAAGTTAGAGAATATCTTCTTGAAGTGCGACCCGTTTCCGTGAAAACAAAAGCTTAACAGCTTAAAGTGTAGGCGGAGCAAGGAATCAGCCTCTCGTATGGACTGAAATGAACCTTGACAACT
>RDXH01000260.1 GCA_004292745.1 Oscillatoriales cyanobacterium
GTGACTAGAAACTCTGGCATAGTTGATAGTGATTCGCTCATCTGTCTGATTCAAGTCTCTGGGAATGATTCGCTTGATATCGGCAAGGTAGAATCGTCTCTGTCCAGTGGGAGAGCGTTCAAACCTAATCTTGTCTGCATCAGTCCAGCGTCTCAATGTTTTTGTCGAAATACCAAGCTCTTTGGTGGCTTCTCCGATTGAAAGGCTCACTTCTGATTGAGTCTCCAAGAGTTGCTTACCTCTAATACTACCACTTAATAGTTGCCCAATCTGGGAAGAATGTCAATAGGTGTCTACCAAAAATTTTTCAGCCCCCTACCCCTACTCCCCACAATAATTTTGCTAGATGTCTATTAGACATCTCCTAAAAAGACAGTCAAGAACAGGCAGGCGGTGTCCTGCCCTTCGACTCCGCTGACTGAACCGCGCAGTCGAAGGGATGCCTGTTCCACAATGATTATGGGAGAGGTAGATTGAGCTCACCCGATTAATTTAGCGACTCGCAAAGCAGATGTAATCGCTCCTTCATGCAAACCATCACCCAAATAAGCCCCCCCATGATAAGTATGATTCTCTCCGTTAGTCTCGATAATTTCATTTCGATATCGGAAAGATTCCACTGTATATAAAGGCGTGTGATGTTTCTGAATGTGAATAATCTGCTCTTTTGCAATCAATTCATCCATGTGAAAAGCTAAACTATATTGCCGGGAAGATGAGATGCCACAAAGCTGATTTAAACTCGCATTATAGCCCCACCCTTGGTCTGTTTCAAAAAAATCAAATTCTGATAACTTGCGAATACCGTAGCGATCGTACATGGAAGTATCCGAATGCAGCAAAGTAGTCGCATAATTGGCTTGCCATGCCGAAAACCGCTTAGTTTCCGCCTCCGTCGGGTCAGACAACAGCTTCATTACGCGATCGGGAGGTGTTGCAAACACAACCTTATCAAACTCCTGAATCTCCCCAGTAGACAGCACAATTTTTACACCATCAGCGCCTCTACAAATACTCTCAATTTCCACATTCACCAAAATCTTACCCCCAAAGCGATCGATAATTTTTTCAATGTAAGAATACACGCCACCTTTAATCCTTACCCAGTTAACCGACGCATATTCCCGTAGCATGGGAATCGCCAATTCTGCGGGAAAATTGTTGATGATTTCAAAAGGTATCGAGTAGCTATACATGGTTAGTAACTTGAGCCAAGTATTGCGTACACAGGAGCTATGTAAAGGCTGACCCAGTGGCATATCGTAGAAATCATGCGTTTGAGAAAATCGCATTTTCAGGATGAATCCAGCAGAACGAGCATAGAGAGAATCGAGTTGTAAATATTCAATCAGGCGTTGAATTCCCGTGAAGTTTTTCTGAATAGCGACTCCTGATAAAAAGTGGCGGCCATCTTTAAACAATAGCGAAGAACCTATTTCCACAGGCTCTAATTCGACTCCTAGCTCTTCCATGAGAGTAGCAAAATTATAAAACACTGTCGGAAATTCTAGTACGCCATTTTCTAATATCTCTTTACACTCAGATTGATTGGGCGCAACGTTTTTGTTGAGTGTCCGAATATGTCCGCCTAAAATTGGCTGTTTTTCAAACACTGTAACATCATGCTTCTGTTTATCGAGCCAGTAGGCTGTGGCCATTCCACTAGCTCCGCCTCCAACAATTGCAATTCTCATGATTCTCTCCTAAATTGATAGAAGGAAGATGGAAGATGGAAGATGAACCCCCCCCTACCCCCCCAAGGGGGGAAAGAAGATGGAAGAAGAACCCCCCCTACCCCCCCCAAGGGGGGAAAGAATATGGAAGATGGAAGATGGAAAATGGAATAAATTATCGTTCCCAGGTAGAACCTGGGAACGCATTACTAGAGGCTCTGCCTCGTGTTTTTTACTAGAGAATTCCTCCTAGCCTAAAATTGGATCGCCTGATAAACGTTGATACAAAAGTGCTCCTGTCCAAAATGTCGGCGCAAATCCTGGGTAGCCGGAGGAGGCATTGCAGAAATAGAAATTGTTGAGGGATGTTTCGTGATTTAGGCGATCGACTCCCATGTTACGGGGCGTTAGACTAGAACCATAGGAATTGCCATTAGGACACCAGCAGAAGCGCTCGTTAGTGGTGGGACTTCCTGTAATATGAAAGACCATGTGTTTGCGGAAATTCGGAACGTAGTGTTTCTCAACTACGTCTAAAATTGAATCCAAAATTTCTTTTTTCTTGTTTCGATAAGCTTTGCGATCGCTATCCCAGAGTTGCTTAAAATAACTGTAATTAGCAACAGTCAGAAATTCAACTATTTGACAATCTTCTGGACAATCTCTCCGCGCTTCCGTCAATAAAGTTGGAGTTGTGATGGCAAAGCTGGGATTAGAAAAATCATTTTGCTCGTACATTTGAGCAAATGCTTCATTCAAATCTTGATGCCCAGAATGAAAGGTATTCCACTTGCCAAATCCATAGTCTCGGAGATCGATATCTTTGACAACACAGTAGACCATGTAGTTAGATGCAGAATACTCATAATTCAGTTTCCGCCTTACTGTTTTAGAGAACATTTCCTCACCAATCATTTTGGCTGCTTTTTTCGGATCGAGGTTACAAATCACGGTGTCTCCGGTGAATTCATGAGTTTGATGGGAGGTCAAATCCATTGCTTGCACTCCGGTAACAGTTCTGTTGGTGAGTCTAAAATTGATGACTTCATGATTTAGCTGTACCTTTCCGCCGTGGGATTCAATGACTTGAACTAAGGAATTGATGACATCTTCAAAATGTTGGGTTGGGTAAAATGCACCTTCTTGATAGCCTCTAAATAAGGCAATCCACGCATAGAAAGAAAGTTGATTTGGTGGCAGGAGAAAATCTGGCCATTGCAAGGCTAATAAGGTTTGGGCTGCTTGTGGAAGTTTAAATTTGTCGAAAACATCCTGAAGTGTACTATTGAGATATTGGATGGCACAAAATACCTCACTGAAATGTTTGACTAATTCCACTGGCTGGATGGGAGGAGCTAGTTTTTTTAAGCCGGCGGCTGTCTTTTCAACTTCGTTGACAAATTGGGAAATTCGACTGGCATCTTCAGGAAACAACAGGGACAATCTGCGGATCAATTCTGTTGATTCTGAAGGAATTTCCAGGGAATATCCAGGCATTTTCATACGATCGAAGCCATTGGGATCGTAACGTTCAAAGGTGACATCTCGATCCAAACCTAGCTTTTTGAGTACGCGATTGACAGTATGTCCTTCACCGCAATCCCAAACGTAGTGAAATTGGGCATTAAACGTATATTTTTTTGCCATTGTAAAAGTATGACCAAAGCCCCCCGGATGTTCATGGGCTTCGAGGATGTGTACGGTTTTGCCAGAATTTGCCATCAAGGCCCCAAAAACCAGTGCGGATAAACCACTGCCGACAATCAGGTAATCTGTTTTCATAAAAACCTCGCGGGAGCTTGGAAACCCAGTGGCTTTAGCCCTGGGGGGAAAAGTAACACGGGATAGTTTAGTGTCCTGTCAATGGGATATTTCGTCGATCGAGTGAATCGGGCGATCGTTCTATCTTGAGACTAACTCTCAATTCTGAGGAAATTATGAAGAGAATTGTTGATGTCAATTCCGGTTGTATCGTCAGGTGATTTAACCGCGAAGGCGCGAAGTACGCGAAGCCGGGTTTGGTATCAGGTAAGTGTGTGGAAGAGAATGTCGATCGCCTTCGCATTTGCTTGTACTCCTTTGAGTGTAGCTAAAAGTCGATCGCTGGAGGCTATCCTGATGAAAGTGGCATTGTTTTCTAGGATGATGCGGAGTCGATCGACTGTCAAGTTTTCCGTTAAAACAAGTACATCTTCACCTAGGGTGAAATCAGTAATTACATCGCTGCCTTCGGGCGCAGTTAATACAAAGTAATCTCTTCCATTTCCACCTTGCAACGTATCATCGCCTAAATCTCCCATTAGCCAGTCATCACCTAAGCCACCAATCAAAGTATCGTCATCTTTGCCGCCATCAAGAGTATCATTTCCTTCACCTCCGCACAATTTATCGGTATCGTCATTGCCAAAAATTAAATCATTGTCATTACCGCCACAGAGGTAATCTTTTTGACCGCTAGCATCTGTGGCAATATTATCCATATCTCCCACAATTGTATCGTCTCCTGGGCCCCCACAGATGCTGTCATTGCCTAAATCTCCTAATAGTAAATCATTGCCAGCATCCCCGAAAATTAGATCGTTATTTTTGCCACCGTGTAAGGTATCATGATATTCGCCACCAGACAGAGTATCTTCGCCTTCTTCTCCATGGAGAAAATCTCGATCGCGATCGCCAAATAGCAAATCTCGTCCAGTTAAATCGCCATCAGACAAGTTAGAAGTGCCACCAAATAGACTATCAGCACCTTCACCACCCACTAGACTATCATTGCCCTTATCACCCCAGATTAAGTCATTATCTTTGCCACCGATCGCCAAATCATGATCCTTACCTAAATAAATAATATCATCGCCAGCATGACCGATGATATAGTCATTATTTTCGTTACCAAATATGGTGTCGTTGTCTGTATCCAGGGCTACAGAAATGTGACTAGAAAATCCACCATAAATATAGTCGCCACCTTGCAATCCAATGAGCAAGTCGCTACCCTTGAAACCATTGATAATGTCGTTAAAATTAGTCCCGGTTAAGGTATCTTTACCCTCAGTAGGGCTGAAAGTATGTTGAGTAATATTTGGGTGAAGAAGGGACGGGATATCTGGTAAAATAGTGCGATCGCAAAAGCAGTTTTCCGAAAAAGTATCGATATTTCCCCCATCAAAATCAGTCAGCATTTCCCCTGGTTGGAGGGGCGTTGGATGGTGGGTGCCCATCCCCACTGAAATCGCAGTCGGAATCTGAGTCAAATTTTCAGCCAGAATTATAGTCACCGTTGGAATGACAATTTTCTGTGGAATCGGAGTTTCCGATTGCGTCGGAGTCGGAATCGGAGTCGGAGTTTCCGCAGGAGTTGGTGTCGGAGTTTCCGATTGCGTCGGAGTCGGAATCGGAATCGGAGTCGGAGTTGGAATTGGTGTCGGAGTTTCCGATTGCGTCGGAGTCGGAATCGGAATCGGAGTCGGAGTTGGAATTGGTGTCGGAGTTTCCGCAGGTGTGGGAGTTGGAATTGGTGTCGGAGTTTCCGCAGGAATCGGAGTCGGAGTTTCCGCAGGTGTGGGTGTGGGAGTCGGAGTCGGAGTTTCCGCAGGTGTGGGTGTGGGAATCGGAGTTGGAGTTTCCGCAGGAGTTGGAGTCGGAATCGGAGTCGGAGTTTCCGCAGGAGTTGGAGTCGGAATCGGAGTCGGAGTTTCCGCAGGTGTGGGAGTTGGAGTCGGAGTCGGAATCGGACAGGTGTGGGTGTGGGAGTCGGAATCGGAATCGGAATCGGAGTTTCCGCAGGAGTTGGAGTCGGAATCGGAATCGGAGTTTCCGCAGGTGTGGGTGTGGGAGTCGGAATCGGAGTTTCCGCAGGTGTGGGAGTTGGAATCGGAGTCGGAGTTTCCGCAGGTGTCGGAGTTGGAATCGGAGTCGGAGTTTCCGCAGGTGTGGGAGTTGGAATCGGAGTTGGAGTTTCCGCAGGTGTGGGAGTTGGAATTGGAGTCGGAGTTGGAATTGGAGTCGGAGTTTCCGCAGGTGTGGGAGTTGGAATTGGTGTCGTATCTAAAATAGTCAAAACAGCCGTAGAAAGATCCCCCAAATCAGCCCCATTAGTAGGAGAAATTAATCTTAAATTAACAGTTTCATTTCCTTCTACTAAGGTGTCATCAATAATTTCAATAGTGAAAGATTTACTGGTTTCGCCGATCGCAAAATTCAAAGTACCCGATGTTGCGGTATAATCGCTGCCAGCATTCGCCGAGCCATTACTTGTGTTATAATCGATACTAGCTACTGCATTTGTCTCATCAGTGCGAGTCACAGTAATTGTCGCCAAATTACCGTTTTCATTAACTGTATAATCGGCTTGACTAAAGTTAAATGTACCTGTATTATTGACGTTGATATTGAAAGTTTGATTGGGCGAAGTATCCACGCCACTGTTATCAATACCGCCACTGTCTTTGAGATTTATAGTAATCGTAGCATTACCAGTTTTACCTGGGGCGGGCGTAAACGTTAGTTGTCCTAAAGAGTCGATCGCAGGTGCTACACTAAATAAACCTGTATTGTCATTCCCCACCACTTGAAAGTTTACACTTTGTCCCGACTCGTTGGCTGGCCCTGGGGAAATCGCTGTAGCCCATCCAGTAACGGTTTGTGGGCCTGCATTTCGATTTACGGTGCGATCGAACCCTTTGACAAACGAGGGTGCGTCGTTAACTGGATTAACAGTAATTGTAGATGTTATCGCATTAGTGCTAAACGGTGTTTTTCCCCCAGTGACAGAAGCATTGACACCCGTTGTACCGCTAGCAATTCCGTTACTTCCATCCCACGCGCGAAAGGTGATTTTTGGCTCGCTACCAGACATAGTATAATAATCTGGGTTGGGTAAAAAACGCACTTTCCCAGGTGTTTGCACCGAAACCCTTGTCAAGTTAATGTTAGCTTGGGCTGAAGTAGTATCGTCTCCTAGAAATATAAAATTAGGAGTTTCGTAAGGATCGATCGGACCGCTAAATGCAGTATAATCTCGCAGTGGCCCGGTTAGTATTACCTCGCTCTCATCATAAAAAAAATAATTTGCACCTTGCACTTTCAGAGTATAATTAGTAGCAAGATTAGTGTCGTAAGCAACATTCTCCGCAGCCACAAATAAGCTATTAATTTGCCCCCCTGGATTAGGAGTAATGCCGTCTCCCTGGGCAAAAATATTCCCAGAAGTTGCAGATAGCTGTTGAAAACCGATTTCAATTGCTTTGCGATCGCTTGTTACCGCTATAATATTAAAACCCGCTCGATTGGGATTAGTGCGCGATTCGGAGATAATTTGCAGATTAAAAGATATACTAAAGCCAGAATGGCGATCGAGGATCGACAACGAAGGATTTAAAGGATTGTTGCTATACCCCGCATAAATATTATTAGCAGCAGTGCTATTTAAATTAACTCCATTCCCGCTAAATATTTCCGAAGCAATAACCCCAGGAGTCGCAGCATTTAAATTAGTAAAATTCAGCCAACCTTGCTCGCTGGGAGTGTTACGAAGTAAGCCATTATAAACAACATTCGTTCCTAAAACAGTTGCTGAAT
The DNA here is from genome assembly GCA_004292745.1 of Oscillatoriales cyanobacterium. Taxonomy (GTDB): domain Bacteria; phylum Cyanobacteriota; class Cyanobacteriia; order Cyanobacteriales; family Microcoleaceae; genus Microcoleus; species Microcoleus anatoxicus. The sequence continues at coordinate 7,251 of RDXH01000260.1, forward strand.
TTTCAGAAACATTACCAAAATTTGTCCAAGTATTGCCACTATTAGTCGAGAATTGCCAATTGCCGTTAATATTTTCAACTCCCGTAACAACGACCCCTAACATATCCTGATTAGCATCACTACCCAACTCCGCAAGATAGCCACCAAAACTAAATCCTGTGTTAGCTGAGTTAGTTATATCTTCGTTAATCTGGAATGATGGATTAACAGTAGGATTTGCCAAATTTGGAGCGCTATTTACCTGGGGATTGCGGAGGCTGTTAATATAAATAGTGTTAATTGCACCATTGGGCAAACCGAGGGAACCGGGGCTGTTGACAGCATAATTTATAGTTTTATTGACTCCGCCCAAAGCACTGGAAAACTCGACAATGCCACCGTTATTCGGGGCTGCAATTTGTACTTTAGCTGCATTGCCAAATTCTCCGTGGGTTCCTGATGTCCTCCAGGCGATGGAATCTACTGTATTGGTGGTAGTGAGAGGGGTAGTATTATCAACATATACAACATCGGAAGCAGCTAAATCGCTATCAAAGTTTCCGACTGGTAGTAACTTGGTCAAAAATCCACCTTCGGCACTCAATGTAATATTCCAATCATTATTTGTGCCAAGCGGTAGAGGATTGTAAACAATCTCTTGATTAGCTGGAGGACCGCCAATAGCAATTATTGTTCCTGCTTTAAAGACAGGCGCAATACTTGCCATATTAGTAAATCTGTAAGCTGAATATTTAGCTGTTGTGGGAACAGTTGAATCCCCCACAAAATAGCTCTGAAGCTGAGTTACAGTTAAATCTTCTGTCAGCAATAACTCGACATACTCGTTGCCGGTAATATCTCCTGTAGCCCTGCGGAATTCGTTGATAATTATCTGTCCCATATAGATGCACCTAAATTTCAAATAAAAACGATGTTTTATCTGTCAAGCACTTGTCGCCCTAGGACTGGCAATACCAACTTTTTATGAGGCTGCATAGAATTCGATCCCCCCTAGCCCCCCGATCGAAGGGGGGGGACTGGAAGCTTCTTGAAGTCCCCCTTTTTTCCCCCTTTGGGGGGGTAGGGGGGGGTGGGGGATGCGATGGGGATCGAGATATGTGCAACGACCCATTAAATTGGTACAACCTAAATTGATTTTGGTCTCAATAGTTTACGTAAAACTACTGAAATAGAATACCAAATTAGTATTAAATATGATAAACTATAATAATTGTACGGAGGAGATATGTCAAGCACAATTTTAAATAATTGACAGGACTTATATCAAAGGCGGTAGCATCGGCCTGCATTCATCTCTCTTATCTCCCTCTGTGTCCTCTGCGTTCTCTGTGGTAAAAAGAATTCCGGTAGCATCGTCAGGTGATTTAACCGCGAAGGCGCAAAGGGCGCGAAGGAAGAGAAGAGAGAGATTAATAATTCTGATGAAGAGAGGATTTGATATCAAATGGGGTAGCATCGGCCTGCATTCATCTCTCTTATCTCCCTCTGTGTCCTCTGCGTTCTCTGTGGTAAAAAGAATTCCGGTAGCATCGGAAACGATAGGACTAAAAAAAGCAGATAATTGGGCTTTATCTGCGTTTATTGGGGGTTATTTGGGTTTTAAGTAAGGGGCGATCGATTTACTTAAATTACGGTAAAGTCCAGGGGTCCGATCGCCCTTGCTGGCACTCTATTCACTACAGCCAACACTTCGCCAGTATTGGCAATCGTGATGAAAGTTGCATTGTTTTGTGGAATGAAACTGAGTCGATCGACTGTCAAACCTCTAGTTAAAATCAGCACATCCTCACCTGGGATAAAATCAGTAATAAAATCGCTGCCTTGTCCGGGGGTCAACAAAAAGCGATCGCTACCACTGCCCCCTTGCAACGTATCGTTTCCGAAATCTCCAATCAGCCAGTCATCGCCCAGCCCGCCAGCCACACAATCGTCACCTTTGCCACCGTAAACACTATCATTGCCATCACCGCCGCAGAGTTCGTCAACACCGCCATTGCCAAACATCAAATCGTTGCCTTCCCCGCCGCACAAGGAATCTGCTTCACCGTTAAGGTCGATCGCACTTTCTCCAAAAATAGTATCGTCCCCTGCGCCACCACACACAGTATCAGTACCGCGATCGCCAAACAATAGATCGTCGCCAGTATCACCAACAATTACATCATTGCCCTTGCCACCGTCTAGGGTGTCATTGCCCTTACCACCAGAAACAGTGTCAGCGCCCTCTCCCCCATGCAGGAAGTCTTGCCCTGCCCCACCCCAAAGCAAATCGCGTCCTGTCAATTCTGGGTTAAATGGGTCAAAAGCGCCTCCAAACAAGCAGTCGTTACCGTTGTATCCCACCAATGTGTCATTGCCGTTCTCCCCCCAAATCAAGTCATCTTCCTTGCCGCCGATCGCCACATCATCGCCACTACCCCCGAAAATGAGATCGTTGCCGCCATCGCCGTTGAGATGATACTAAACGGCAGTTTCATAGACTTTTCCTGACATTAAAGACATCAGGTCCAAAAAACACGGTGTTCTTGTCGCAATCGCTGTCTGTAAC
>RDXH01000038.1 GCA_004292745.1 Oscillatoriales cyanobacterium
TTATTAATATACTTATTCCGCAAGATGTTGTCAAGCCTTTTGTGAAAATATTTTTGAGTTTTTGGTGAACCTATACACCGTATGCCTTTCGACTCTTAAGAATCCCTCGGCTATCCTACAAGCTGAACCCTTTTTCGCCATTAGTCTCAAGATTGACCCGGAAAGTGGGTTTTTGGCAGGGGAGTGTGCTTTTGGTAGAGAGCATTTTTATGGGTAGAACATCATGGGACTAATCAGGTCAGCAGGTTAGGAGTACATATATATATGTAGTAAGCGTCAAGATATTGATGCCATGGACGGGCAGTGGTCTTGGCTGCTGTGGGTCGATCGCCCTTGGATAACCCAAAACGCTATACTTACCAGAGCCGTCAGAAAGTTAGGTCCCGGATCAAAGTCGTTGGCGCGAGTAAAAGTGAAGTCGGGCAGAAGATGTAGAACACAGCCTGGTAAAACGATAGAGTTATAGATCAAGCAGTCTATTGATGAGAGTGGGGAGTGAAGGTCTGCCCAAATAGCTGACTTCCCAGGGTGGTACTTTGGTAGCAGGCGGGTAATGCCGATCGAAGGACCGATCGCATAAAATGAAGTGAAACCATCTAAGGCTCGTGGAAATCAAACCACATTTGAGATAGCCTTACATTCGGAAAGACTTTCTCTACTCACACACCATCTCACAGGCACTGACCAAATAGGCTTTACTCGAAAAAAAAACACCAGCCTACCGTAAGCACGATCGAGCTTTCGCTACAGAGGTTTTTCGCTCCGTGGTACACTCTGCTCCTAGAGAAGATTGTCGATGGAGAGTTAAAAAAATTTTCCGTGTCAATCCAGCCGAAACATCAAACAGCGTTGGCGGTAAGGGGATATCTCAATGCGCGATCGTCACCAATCTCAAATCCCAAATTCAAAATCCCATGAGTTACTGCCTAAATCCTAACTGTTCCAAGCCAGAAAACCCCGACGCAGCCAAACTATGCAAAAATTGTCGCTCGAAACTGCTGCTGCGCGATCGCTATCGAGCACTCAAGGCGATAGGACAAGGCGGTTTTGGCAGAACATTGCTCGCCGTTGACGAAGACAAACCCTCAAAGCCTCGCTGCGTCATCAAACAATTTTTACCCCCGGAAACCCCACTAATCCCCTCAGCCAGCAATCGCAACAGCAAAAAAGCAGCCGAACTTTTTGAACAAGAAGCAATGCGATTAGACGAATTAGGCAAACATCCTCAAATTCCCGAATTATTAGCATATTCCATCCAAGACAACCGACAATATGTAGTCCAAGAATTTATCGACGGGCAAAACCTAGCGCAAATTGTAGAAACCGAAGGCATTTTCACAGAAAGTCAAATTCAAGACTTACTCAATAGCTTACTACCCGTACTTCACTTCATTCACTCACACAATGTTATTCACCGAGATATCAAACCAGCAAATATAATTCGTTGCGCCGACCAACAATTAGTTTTAGTAGACTTTGGGGCTGCCAAAATTGCCACAGGTACAGCATTACTCAAAACAGGAACCAGCATTGGTAGCCCCGAATACATCGCCCCAGAACAAGCCAGAGGCAAAGCATTTTTCACCAGCGACTTATACAGTTTAGGCGTAACTTGCCTTTATTTACTAACTCAAGTTTCCCCATTTGACCTTTTCGATCCGGGTGAAGATACGTGGATATGGCGACAGTATTTAGGCAACAACCCAGTTTCTGAAGAATTAGGTCAAATTTTAGACAAAATGATTGAAAATGCTACTAATCGCCGCTATCAAACGGCGGGTGAAGTATTAAAAATATTGAATCCCAAAGCTACTATAAATTTGACCATTCCCCAAATAAATAGCAAGCCCACTCAACCTATATCCCAGAGCACTCCGCGCCAAAAGCAGACTAATAACTGGCAATGTATTCACACATTGACAGGTCATAAAAATTTAATTTCCTGTGTTGATTTCAGCCCGAACGGAGAAGTTATCGCTAGCGCCAGCGATGACAAAACCATCAAACTTTGGCGAGTAGAAACAGCAGCAGAAATTACTACCATGAGCGGACATACTAACTCCGTTCAGACAGTAGTATTTAGCCCTAATGGAGAGATACTGGCTAGCAGCAGCCAGGACAAAAATATCAAATTTTGGCGCATGAAAGATGGGCAAGATATTTGCACCCTTACTGGTCACACTAACTCAGTTTATGGCTTGGCTTTTAGTCCAGATGGCGAAACTATTGCTAGTAGTAGTTGGGACAAAACTATTAAAATTTGGCGAGTTAAAGATGGGCAAGAACTTCGCACACTAACGGGTCACATAAACTTAGTTTATTTTGTTGCTTTCAGTCCCGATGGAGAAATTTTGGCTAGCAGTAGTTGGGACAGAACAATTAAGATTTGGCGAGTCAAAGATGGGAAACTACTTCGGACGCTTACTGGACATACAGACTGCGTGCGCTGTATCGCTTTTAGTCCCAACGGAGAGTTTCTTGCCAGTGGCAGTCACGACAATACTATCAAAATTTGGTGGGTGAAAGATTGGCAAGAGATTTTAAGTATTACAGGTCATTCTTGGTATGTGGATTCCATTGCTTTTAGTCCAGATGGCGAGAGTATTGCCAGCAGTAGTAATCAAATTATCAAGATTTGGCAACTCAAAAATGGTGAAGAAGTTTGTAATATTCCTGGTCATACAAATTCGGTTTTTTCTGTTGATTTTAGCCCAGAAGGAGAATTGATTGCTAGCGGTAGTAGTGATAAAACAATTAAGATTTGGCAGAACGTTAGGGTGTAATTTTAGAAGTGGGAAGAAGGTCTAAGGACTACGTTTATCCATCCACTTAGCCTAGTCCTTGGGGGGTTGTCGCCCAAGGATTACCATCGGGGGTAAAACAAGCTTTATATTTGCCCAAATATCTCCGAATCAGGATTTTATCCGGAATAATAGCCAAAGCCGAAGATATATGGAGAGAAGTTCCCGATGCCCCGATGGAGGAATGCCACCTAAAGCCCACTTAGAATCTCACCTGACGACAGAGGAACTCAAAATTCGCTACCGGCAGGCCAACAACACTACAGAGTCCCGTCGCTGGCACTTGCTATTATTGGTTTCCAGAAATTGGACTATCAAAGAAGCGGCTCAAGTTATAGGTATTAACTACGACTATGCCAAAGAAATTGTCCAGCGCTATAACCGGGAAGGACCTGACTCTGTGAGAAACCGCAGTGGAGACCGCCAGCCACCTCCTGCTAAATCTTTGCTGAATCCAGAACAGCAAGAAGAACTGCGACAAGCGCTGCAAGGGTTAGCCCCCGATGGGGGAAATTGGACGGGGCCCAAAGTAGCTCGCTGGATTGCCGAAAAGACTGGTAACACTCATGTCTGGCCGCAACGTGGCTGGGACTACCTGAATCGCTTGGGTGTCGATGAGCGGCGCCGACGGCGAAAGTAGATCGTATATAGTAGACATCTGGCAAAAAGCTGGTCTTGAGCAGGCTGTCGGGCCTGTAACACCGGAATTATGAGAGATTTCTAATATATGGTGTGGGGCGATCGCTCACAGGCGATCGCCCTTTTTTGAGCCACCATTGCCGTTGATTTTTGCATAACATTCCTCAGTCTGAAATCTCAAATCTCAAATCTCAAATGGTTTGACTCTTGTAACCATAGCTGCTTATATTGAGTGTGGTTGTGTTCAGGAGTTGACCATGCTGGGGATAGAGCGTTTTTTCTCGGCGACAAACAAGACTGTCGCAGTAGTGGCTGGAATTGGACTGATTCAGATATTAACGATCGCCAGTTCATTTTCTCAATCATCAAATCAGCGTTCCCTGGACGAACTTTACAAAATCCGCGATCGCATTATCAGTCAATTAGAACAACCTCCGTCTCCCTCTCCCGAACCCACTCTACTTTCCCGGTTAGTTCCCTTCAATGCAAATAATCCAGAAAAACTCATAGAGGATTTGCAATCAGTCGAGATTCAAATATTAGTAGAAAAGCGGGCTAACGATAACTTACAGCAAGCAGTTCGTTTAGCGAACGAAGCGGTAGAAGCTGGACGAGAGCCAAATCATTCCCTCGAATATACCCAGAAAATTCAATTTCTGTGGCAACAAGCCCTGAACAATTTGTACGAAGTTCCCCAAAATTCATTCTTAGCTAGTTTAACGGCTTCAAAAATTCAAGAATACCGCAACAATCTAACGGCCGCAAGCTTGGAAGTCAAACAAGCAAAATCCGATTTTTTGGCTTCAGTTGCCAGGGAAAGTGGGTTATCGACTCAAGCTTCCATCGGCATTTGCCACCTTTCCAGAGACTGCGTTCACCTGCGGGGCGATTTACCTCCGGTGAGTCCAGCTAGCTTAATTAAACTGCCGATTGCTGTGGCCCTGATGCAAAAAGTGGCACAAGAAAAAATCAATCTTAACAAACAAGTATTTGTTGATTCTGGTAATTTTACTGAAGACTCATCGACGGAGATTTTGTCCGATCGCAATTACCCGCTACAGAAACTGTTAGAAGAAATGATCGATCACAGCAGCAATATTGCCACCAATCAACTGATCGATTACTTGGGTTCCGATTACATCAATGAATTTTTAGCAAATCGTGGCTACAAAGTAACCCGTGTCAACTTCAAATTAATGGGAGCACAGATTATGCCTAGTAACCCTGGTAGTGGTGCGAACCGATTGACTGTTAACGAACTCACCGAAATGATGGTACAAATTTACAACGGCGAAACACCCGGTGCGAAACTGTTAGTGGAAACTCTCAACAGACAGTACGATCGCAATCTGGGATTTGCGGCTTTGCAAGGAACTAAAGCACAGTGGCTGGGTGAAAAAACTGGAGAAAATTCTCTGGTACTCGGCACAACTTTAGCAATGAGTATTGACGGTGAAGCCTATGTGATCACTGTAATTGACAACACCAGTGGCAGCGATACAGAAATGCGAAAGTCGATCGCTAAAATCGCCGACTACATTTCCAGCCACCCCGATTTTTAGTGAACATGATTTAAACACAGTCATCAAAATAGGGAGTAAATTGTAGCTATGTTCGTAGCACAACATTTGTGGGAATTGATTTTATTTTTAATTATTTTTATCTGTCCAATTTCATTAAGTTTTTTTGTGGCATTTCTCAATCATCAAGAAAGAATCAACTATTCATTGTTTCATTTTTCCCTCATTTTTGTGACTAGCTGGAGCATTGTACAAGTCTCGACAGGGTTGATTTTAGGAAGTTTTGATGCCTTAAATATTTCGGGAGTTATTTTAGCAGAATTGGGAATATTTATATTAGGTTGTATCCTAAATTATCCCCTCATCAATCAAATTATTCAATTTCTAAACCCGCACCAATTATTCGTCAATAAAACTCGCAATCAATGGGAATGGCTCATTATTTTTTCAGTGGGCTTTGTGGGATTTTTGCTATTGGGAAATCTCGCAACTAAACCGATAACCAATTATGATTCATTGTGGTTTCATCTGCCCGCAATTGCCAGATGGTATCAAACAGGTTCATTGACGTTATTAGATGCCACTGGCAATTGGATCTTTGAACAAGAGCAAGCGAGAGTATATCCTTACAATTGGCATATTTTGTCTGTCTTGTGTTTGTTTCCCTTCAAATCAGATTTTTTAGTAGCGTTTCCCATGCTAATTGCTTGGGGAATTCAAGGACTTTCAGTCTATCTTTTGAGTGTTAAATTTGGCGCAACTAGAGTTCATGGGATGGGCGCGTCAGCTTTAGTATTGACAGTGCCAATGATGCTGAACCAAGTTAACACAATTCACCCTGATTTACCGCTATCTGCCATATTTACACTTGGTTTATATTTAGGTTTATCTTATTATAAAACCCGTTACTTATCGGAACTATCCCTATTTTTAGCAGCCACGGGAATGCTAGCGGGAATCAAAATAACTGGGCTAGTCTATGCAGTTTCACTTTTAATCGGCTTAGGAATATTAGAAATTCAGAGATTTGTATTTAATAAAAATCCTAGAGAAAATCCATTTAAAATCCTTTATTTTTTCAATCCTATATTGCTATGTGGTCTAGTTTTTTTGTTACTTTTAGGAGGTTTTTGGTATGGCAGAAACTTGTTGCACATCAATCATCCTATAGTTGATAGTAAAGAGATTAAATTTCCTTTAGAACCAGTTACCATACCATCTACAGTAAAGCCACCAGCACTCCCCAAGCAGCCAGATTCGCCACATTTCAAGATTTGGCAAAGCACTTTAGCTGCTCAATTCAATCCTAGCAATATCGATCACTGGGAAACTTTCGGCTTGCAAATTATGATTAGATTGCAAGTGCCATTCATCGCACTTGTCTTTCAGGTATTGGCACTACCTCTGGCTTTGACAACAGCTAAAAAGAAACTAATTAATCAAAATACTATTATATTGAGTGTACTGCTTGCCAGTACAGGAATTATGTATCTCATTACACCTTACAGTTCTGGTACTGCGGGAGAGTCGATTGGTGAAATAAGTCCTCTACTCGGTTTTAACCTCAGATACGGGTTTCCATTTTTAAGTGTACTGGGTATCGCAGCCGCAGCTACAGCAACTTGCTTGAAAACTAGCAATCAATTTGTTGTGACTGTTGTGGTGGTTAGCACTATTTTGGGAATTACGAGCAATACAATTTTTGATTATATTAAAAATGCTTCTTTTACCGGAAATAGTATTGTATGGGGAAGTTTGTTGATTGACAGTTTTAAGTCTAATCCATTAGAAGCTCTTGAGACTATAGGAAAAATATTAGCTAGCAGTTGGAATGATATTTTCATATACGCGATATTGTATCTGGTGTCAATCTCAGTGGTGGCTGGGATATTATTAAAAACAAATCCTCGCTTAGGCTGGCAAAATAATCTATTTCCATCTATTTTCAGGCATAAGTTAAATTACCTAGTGATAATTGGTATCTGTATAGGATTGATAGTAATTGGGAATTGGAGGGAACAGCGAGATGTGGCTCGCACAGCACTGTATCGTGGTATTTACGAATATATTAATGAGAATACTGTGCCCAATGAAAAAATTGGATTCTTTTTGAGTTGTCGTAGCTACCTTTTTTACGGAAAAAATTTGAATAGGCAAGTTTTGTATGTACCTTTGAAAGCAGATAGAATTTCTGTATGGATTGACAACCTGCGGCAAAATCAGGTTAGTATAATTGGATTCGGGCCATTGACTGATACAGACGCAGTAACCAGAAAATCTCTATCTAAGCTGACTGGTGCCGAGGGCCCGCTGGAACCAGTTTTCGGTAGAGATTTTAATACCGAACCAGTGCTGTATCGTTTGAAAAATTGAAATATATCAGTGATAATGAACCTAGAGCCAATTTTATTTTCAATTATCGTTCCTACCTATGCTCGTCCTGAAAAATTGACGACTTGTCTCCAGTATTTTGCTAAACTTGAATATCCGCGCGATCGCTTTCAAGTTATAGTCGTTAATGATAGTACCGAAATATCTCTAGTATCAACAGTTGCTCCGTTTCAAGATAACTTAAATCTCATACTTTTAACCCAACGTAATTCAGGACCAGCCATAGCAAGAAATACTGGTTCTCGTGCAGCCACAGGCAAATTTTTAGTATTTACAGATGATGATTGTACTGTGGCATCTAACTGGCTGCAAAGTCTAGAAACTAGATTTACCCAAACACCAAATTGTTTAATTGGAGGTCGAATTATTAATGCCCTTCCTGATAACATATATTCTACTGCAAGCCAGCAATTGATCGACTACCTTTACAGTTATTATAATGCTATTCCCGATCGCGCCAAATATTTCACTTCCAACAATTTTGCCCTTCCGGCTGAATCCTTCCAAAAAATTGGTGGCTTTGGGACAAGTTTTTCCTTCGCTGGAGAAGACCGAGAATTTTGCCATCGGTGGCTTAACTCTGGGTATAATGCCATCTATGCTCCCGAAGTTATAGTCTATCATGCTCACAAACTGACACTGCACCAATTTTGGCAACAGCAATTCAATTACGGTAAAGGTGCTTTTTTGTTTCAGCAAGTTACTGCTCAAACTGCGACTAAAGGGAAACTGCAAAATCCGTCATTTTATTTGAATTTACTGGCTTACCCCTGGAGACACACAACAGGTATTCAAAAGCTATTAATTGCCGGATTGTTTTTCCTGTCGCAGGTGGCGATCGTGGCGGGATTGTTATGGGAAAAGAAGGCTTATGAGGCTCGGAAACTAGGTGGTTGAAACTGCCAACACCTAAAAATTTTTCCGGCTGCACCGACTCAGAAATAAATCTGATTAAATAAAGCCGTGTTCGGCTAAAAATTCCGGGGTAATGTCTGCCAAACTGTTAATGGCTGGGGTTTTTTCCCAGGGTTCGGGATGTAGTTGATAACTACTACGGAGGAACTTGCCGACGTATTTGCCTAAAATATCTGCTTCTAAATTAACTAAACTTCCTGGCTGCAAATAGCGAAGGTTTGTCTCGTCAAAACTGTGGGGAATTACGGCAACTTCAAACCAATTGCCGTCTGCATCGCAATCTGCGACAGTCAGGCTGATGCCGTTGACGGCGATGCTGCCTTTGGGAACAATGTAAGGTGCTATTTGACGTTGCCATCCTGAATAGATGGCTGTTGGGGCTGTAAACCGCATTTCCCAGGCGTTGGCGGTTTGGGTTGATGTGGCTAAAGTGCCGATCGCATCTACGTGCCCGGTAACAAAATGTCCGCCTAACTTACTGCCGGCGCGTAGGGAGGTTTCTAAGTTAACAATAGCATCGGGGAATGCTCCGAGATTAGTCCGTCTGAGAGTTTCGGGGGAAGCGATGGCGACAAAACCTTGGGGCAAAACGGACACTACTGTTAAACAAACACCATCGACGGCTACGCTATCGCCGATCGCCAAATCGTGTAAAATCTGGTGCGAGCTGCTGGAGGTGCAGGAAATTTGAAACCGGTCATTTCCTAGGGACTTCAGTTGTCCGAGAGATTGAATTAGTCCTGTAAACATGGGTATCTTATGGTATTTCGATCGCGGATTCAGGTCAAACCACAGCCAAAATTCGATGGGAGGTAGCAATCCGTGGTTCTATTACCTCTTTCGGTAGATTATTTTGAGTGCGATCGGTTGTAGATTCAGGCGAAGATCGAGTCATACTGGATTCAGGTCATCTTGATGTCCAAGTTTTCCACCGCCTTACAGTATTCTATGAGGCCGATCGAATGATTGAAATGAAAGTCGCTGGAATTGCCTTAGATGCAGCCACGCGCAGTCCTATAGTCTTATTGAGAGACGCTACAGAGCGACGTGCCTTGCCTATTTATATCGGTCAAGAGCAAGCCAAGGCGATTATCAGCGTTCTGGAAGGCCACAAGCCTCCTCGACCTTTAACTCACGATCTCATGGTCAATTTCTTAGAAGCCTGGAATCTCACATTGGAGCGAATCGTGATTCACTCCCTGCAAGATAACACCTTCTATGCCGTACTGATCGCCCGTCAAGGAGAAGTTAAAAAAGAAATCGATGCCCGACCTAGCGATGCGATCGCCCTCGCCCTGCGGACAAATAGCCCCATCTGGGTGATGGAAGAAGTGATCGCTGATGCTTCCATACCGGTCGATCGAGATGCTGATGAAGCCGAACGTAGAGCTTTCCGAGAATTTATCTCAAATCTTCGTCCAGAGGATTTGATTAAAGGCAGTGGCTTTAGTTCGGGAGAAACTTCGTAGTAGTTATGTATAGAAACGTTCTCGGCAGTTAGGAAATTTTTAATTTCTCAAACCATTGATTTTATTGGATTTTCCTTCTGCCTTCTGCCTTCTTGCTTCTTGCTTCTGCTATATGCGCTATCGAAGGTTTGGCAAAACGAACTTGCCCCTGTCCGTATTTTCCTTGGGAACCATGCGCTATTTGGCTTCTGAGGAAACTGCCTGCCAGACTGTACAGCAGGCTGTGTCTCTGGGCATCAATCACATAGAAACAGCCTCTGGTTATGGTTGCAGCGAGGAATATCTCGGTGTCGCCCTGTCGGCTGGGTTGGCGGTGGATCGATCGCGCTTGCACGTCACCACGAAAATTTCGCCAACGCCCGATGCCGAGGCCATGGAACGCTCCATTGATGAGTCCCTAAAACGCCTGAATTTAGACTACCTAGACTGTCTGGCAATTCATGGTTTAAATACTTGGGAACATTTGGCTTGGGTACAAGCAGAAACAGGCTGTATGGCAACTGTAGACAAAGCTGTTGCCGATGGCAGAATTCGGCACGTCGGCTTTTCCACTCACGGACCCTTGGAACTAATTCTGGCCGCTATCAATACAGATTTGTTTGAATTTGTCAATCTGCATTATTACTATTTTTTTCAGCGCAACGCCCCTGCCATTGAACTAGCCACCCAAAAAGATCTGGGCATTTTTATTATTTCTCCCGCAGACAAAGGCGGGCAACTCTACACTGCGCCCGAAACCCTGACAGAAATGTGTAGGCCGTTCTCACCCCTAGAGTTGAATTATCGGTTTTTATTGAGTGATACTAGGATTGGGACGTTGAGTGTGGGGGCAGCCAACCCGATGGAATTAGAGGAACCACTCAGATGTTGCGATCGCGACTTTCCCTTGAGTGCGATGGAAATTACTGCATTCGATCGCTTAGAATCTGTAATGGCAGCCAGTCTGGGAACGAACAAATGTAGCCAGTGCTATGCCTGTTTGCCCTGCCCAGAAAATATCAATATTCCTGAAGTATTGCGACTCCGCAATCTCGCTGTCGGCTGCAACATGACTGACTTTGGGAAATACCGCTACGCCATGTTTGAAAACGCTGGACATTGGTTTCCTGGAAATAAGGGCAACCGCTGCACCGATTGTGGCGAATGTTTGCCCCGCTGTCCCGAAAAGTTAGATATTCCGGCCCTGCTGGCAGATACTCACCAGCACCTTGGTGGCAAAGGGGGCAGGCGGTTGTGGGATTAAAAAAAAAACTGGTTTCTCCAGGTAATTAAGAGCAGAATTTAAACATTAACATTCCGATCCTCTAGATTAATTGGCAGCCCGCATCTACTACCGATTTAGCATCTACTCCTATGGATCAGACTAACTTAAACAACGGTCAGTCAAATTGTCCGCAGCTAAATATCACAGAAAGTTCCGAAAAATTCACGCCAGTTGTCAGTCTTGCTGGGACTGACAAGTTGTTTCTCACCCGCCAACAACTAATGGGACTGGTGGTTTTAGCAATCCTCTTGCCACTGGGACTTGCAGGTGCGGCGCTGTGGATGATGTGGACAGCGGGACTTAGCCAACTGCAAAATCAAGCTAAATCAGAACTAGCTGTTAGTGAAATTAACTATAATCTCAAAGTCGATCGCTGGGCTTTGAATTGGCCAAGCTTTTTTGATAATCAGTCGATCGCCCAAACAGCCATAGCTTACAATAGTGGCAAAAAATTACCATATTTGCAAAAAAATGTCAAGCAAATACTGGAAAATCAAGTCAAAACAGGGGAAATAGACAGTGCTGTTTTAGTAGGGAAAGATGGCAAGATAATTGTTAGCACTAATCCCAAGCAGCAGGGAGAAAAATTTAATCGTCAAAAAATAGCCGATCGAGTATTAAGGAAAAAAAAACCAATTACCATCAGCGAAATTCTGGGTCAATCGGAAATAAACAAACTATTCCCAAACCAGCAGTCGGCGGGATTGAGCGCTACCAATGTCTTGGTTACTTACACAGCAATTCCCATAAACAATCCCCAAAATGAGACAGTGATTGCTACTTTAGTGTTAGGCAAAAATCTGAGTAAACGGTCGATGGCTATCCCTAGGGAAACGGTCAAGGAAAGAATCGAGGGATTTGACGGTATTTATACACAGCTTAAGGAGGGCAAATATGCCTTGGTAAATGCACAAACCGTCAACACAAATCAAGTTTTGCCAGACTTACAGTCGATGGAACAATTGCTCCTGAAACCAGCACTGGTGGCAGGTGGTAAACCAATTGCCAAGGAAATCAAAATAGGCAATCGAACTTATACAGTAGCAGCAAAAACCTTAAATTATTCAGGAAAAAATTCCCCCGTAATTTTAGTCAGGGGAATCGCCCAAACCGGGCTGAAAAATTATGGGCTGATTGTGGGATTTTGTGGGGCTTCCCTAGGGTTGCCAATGGTCTTGGCAATGGCGATCGCCCGCCAAGGAAATTTGAGATTGGGGCTATGGAATTTGGGAACTAAAGAAACACAAGCCCCTGGATTCATTCCTTCTTCCCAGACGAAGGAGGGGGAAAATCCGGAATTGTTGGATGAGTTAAAATTTGATAATTTTCCCAATTTATTTGCAAAGCAGTCAATTTTAGATCATCAATTAACTGTCGATTTTAATTACAAAAAATTATTAATAGACAATGAATCTAGTGGCTTTTTTCCAAAAACCTTAAGTTTTAAACAACTAGAATTACCAGCAGCTAACTCCAATTTAAACAAGAAATCATCCACAGAAGAGACAAGTTTATGCTTGATAAATATCAATCAGACCAGACAAAATTTGCAAAACTTAAACCGCCTTAACTTGGAATTGCAGCGAGAAATAGTGGAGCGCGAACACACTGAAAAAGCGCTACAAAATAGCCAAGGATTATTACAATCAATCTTAGACAACTCGACAGCAGTGATCTACATTAAGGATGTAGAAGGAAAATATCTCCTAGTCAACCGCTATTTTGAAACCTTATTTCATATCAGCCAAGAGCAAATAGCCGGAAAAACTGATTGGGATATTTTTCCTAAAGAAAAAGCTGAAACTTTGCGAGCAAACGACCTGAAAGTTCTCCAGGAGGACTCACCGTTCAGCATAGAAGAAGTTGTCTCTCAAGACGACGGACAGCACACCTACATTTCCCTAAAATTTCCTCTCTACAACCCCCAAGGAGTTGCTTATGCAGTTGGTACAATTTCTACAGATGTGAGCGATCGCAAACTTGCCGAACTCGCCCTAGAAAAAGCTAAAAAAGAGCTAGAAATACAAGTCGAAGAACGCACCCTATTCCTGAGACAATCCAACGAACTCTTGCAGCTAGAACTCTCAGCCAGAGTCCGTGGTTCCATCACCGTCAGACAAATGACATCTCAAGTGGCCAGACACGCCAGAACCGTTGACGGCATTCTGGGCGCATCCCTAGACCTAATTTTTCTAGTGAACCAGTCAGGAAGATACACTTACGTCAGTCGCACCGCGGCTCAAGCTGCTGGCTTGAATCCCAGAGAAATGATTGGTAAAAGTTGGCAAGAATTGGGTTGGTCTCCCAAAATTATGGAGCAAGTTCACCGACAGTGCGACGCTGTATTTGCTACCACCATCCCCGCCAAAGGCGAAGTAATCGTCCCTACCGCAGCCTGGGGAATACGGGACTACGAGTATATTCTGAGCCCGGTTTGCGCTACAGACGGCAGCGTGGAAGCAGTGGTTGCTACCCTGCGGGATATCACCGAACGCAAAGATGCTGAGGAAGCGTGGCAGTTGGCAAAAGAAGCTGCTGAACTAGCAAACCGCGCCAAGAGTGCATTTTTGGCAAATATGAGCCACGAGTTACGGACTCCCTTGAACGCGATTATTGGCTACAGCGATATACTGGTGGAAGATGCCCAAGAGTTAGGGAACGAACAAACTGTCTCGGATTTAGACAAAATTCGTAATGCTGGCAAACATTTGTTGCGATTGATTGACGATATTTTAGATATCTCGAAAATTGAGGCTGACAAGATGGAACTTTGTCTCGAAAGCTTCGATGTGGGTGGCTTAATTGAGGAAGTGGCGGTTACAGTCAAACCACTGATGGAGAAAAACGGTAATGTTTTGCACGTAAATATTGGTGAGGGCATCGGTGCTATGCACGCTGATTTGATGAAAGTGCAGCAGGTACTACTGAATTTATTGAGCAATGCTGCTAAGTTTTCGACAGCAGGTACGATTGAACTTGGTGTAGCCAGAATTACCAGTGAAGTATTAAAAAATAAATATCAACCGACGGTTACTCAAATTTTAATTTTGGATTCAGACTTTTTAATTTTCCGAGTTAAAGATACAGGCATTGGTATGACGAAAGAGCAGCAAGAACGACTGTTTCAACCTTTTACTCAAGCGGATAATTCCACTACCCGCAAGTACGGCGGTACGGGTTTGGGACTGACTATCAGTCAGCGTTTTTGTCAGATGATGGGTGGGGATATTGAAATTGAAAGTGAAATTGGTTCTGGTTCTACTTTTACAGTTTTTCTACCTGCGGCTTTATTCAAGCGTCATGAATTATGAAGGAATAAGGAATAATGTCGTTTCTGGTTGCATCGGAATATTTTAACCGCAGAGAACACAGAGGACACAGAGGGAGAGAATAGAGAGATGAATAATTTAGATGCTACCGGATTTGATATAAGAAATAAGGATTTAGGTAAATGTATTATATCCAATTGAGCAAACATATTTATTTTTATATAGCTTGTTTGATTTCTCTTTCGGTATTATTGTCGCAGCCACCTGCTGCACTGGGGAAACAGCCGGCTTGTCCTAGGGGCGATATTGCTAATTTGCCATCGCCTCCACTTTCTCAAACCCAAAAGAGTGTTCCGAGTTTGTGGTTGGCTCAAAAACAATTTGGGGGACAATTACTCGATCGCTGGTTTGTGGATTCTAATTCTCGCAATAGTTGGGTTATCCTGTTAGTCAATCGCCAGCTTTGGAGTGGATTGGATTATGTAGGACGCTATCAATTTGTCAATCGGTTTGGGATGGCGGCCATGGAAGATGGATACAATGTTCGAGTGTGTAACCGTGAAGGTGTAGCTTTGGCTGCTTACTTCTGCGAGGGCGATCGACTAAACTGCCACATCAATTTAGACTCTGTATCAAATTTGGGTATTCAAAGAAAGCCAAAGCTATTTTAAACCACATTCCGCACCCCCATAGCAAGTGAATTTTTGTGAACTGTTTTTATCCCCGAAAACGACCCGATCGCAGAATACTAATAACTAACCATAAACCCAAAAAACTCGCGGCTGCAAACAAACCATTGCTCAAAAAAGATAATTGAGCAGTTTGAGCATTAGAAGAAATAATTGCGGCCCCGACAATCAGCGAACCTACCACAATACTAAAAGAAAGTCTATTCGCCGAATCCCCCAAAGTCCGGCGCAGGGGATCGATTTCTTTTACAGTTAAATTCCATTTCAAAGTTTCCGAAGTAACTCGGTCTAACAGCACTTCTAATTGCCGCGGAGATTGCAGAGACAAACTTTTGAGATCCAGCGCCGTTCTTAGTAAAGCTTGCACCGGATCTTCTCCGAATAACTGACGCCGAAACAAATCGGTCATCAGCGGCTTAACCTGTTCTATAATGTTAAATCTGGGATTGAAAGCGCGCGCTAGACCTTCTAAATTAGCGAGGGTTTTGGCATATAAACCGAGGTTGCTAGGCAGTCGAATTTTATTTTTGCGGGTGATTGCCAGCATTTCATAAAATATTTCCGACAAGTTCATTTGTGACAGGCTGACATTGTAATACTTACGCAGCATTTTAGCCAAATCGTTTTCGAGACTAGCCAAACTCGTAGGCTGAGCAAATTCTGCCATTTGTAATGTTAATTGAGTGCAGCGTTGAGAGTCTAAATCTACAATTGCCAGTAATAGTTCTGTCAAACTCTGCTGAGTTCGCGGATCTAA
Organism: Oscillatoriales cyanobacterium; assembly: GCA_004292745.1. Classification (GTDB taxonomy): domain Bacteria; phylum Cyanobacteriota; class Cyanobacteriia; order Cyanobacteriales; family Microcoleaceae; genus Microcoleus; species Microcoleus anatoxicus. The sequence goes on from RDXH01000038.1 coordinate 15,715, forward strand.
TCGGCCGACCATGCCACAGTCTAGTAGGGCTATACGTCCATCTTTGAGATAAAATAAGTTGCCCGGATGTGGATCGGCGTGAAAGAATCCATCGATATATAACTGCTGAAAGAAAGCGCGAGAAAGTAGTGTTGTAATTTCTTCGCGTTCGGCATCTACATCTCCGTTGTGGCGAAGTCCTTGCAAGTCGCCTAACAAGATTGGTACGCCGTCCAGCCACTCCATTACTAATAGTTTTTTTGTGGTTAATTGCCACTGAATTTCAGGCACAACTATTTGTTTTGGGTCAAACCAGCGGCTTTTAGAAAGGTTCCGTTTGAGTTCGTCTGTGTAGCTGGCTTCTTGAATGAAATCGAGTTCTGCACGTAGGGCGATCGCAAATTCTTCTGCTAAGGCGACGATATCATATTGTTGACCGTAGTCTGTGAGGGCAACAAGTTCTGCTAAGGCTTTGAGAACGGCAATATCTCGTTCTATGATGATATCAATGCCGGGACGCTGAACTTTGAGGGCGACTTCGCGGCCGTCTTTTAATGTGGCTTTGTGGGTTTGGGCGATCGAACCGGCGGCGACGGCTTGAGTGTTAAATTTGGAGAAGGTTTCTTCGATCGACACTTTGAGTTCCTGGCGGATAATCACTTCTACTTCCGACCAGGGTACGGGGGGCACATCGGCTTGCAGGGAGGAGAGGGTGTCGAGGTAGGCGGTGGGTAAAAGGTCGGGACGGGTACTGAGCAATTGTCCCAATTTCACAAACACTGGACCTAATTCGATCAGGATGTTGCGGAGGACTGCTGGAGGCGGCAGACTGGGTTCGTCGGTTTTGCGGCCGGTGAGGAGGCTTTTCATGTAGTCCCAACCGTTGCGGAAGACGACTTCTAGGATTTCTCCTTGGCGAGAAGTGGTTTGAACTAGACTGAACACGGGGCCTCCGGGTCGATCGGGTTTAATGACTATAACTACTAGGATAGCGCTGTTGAGCGGGGACACCAGTGTCTTGGGGAATAACTTGGGGTGAGGGGGCGAAGGGGGCGAAGGGGGCGATCGAGTTTTGGTTGACAGACCGCAATTCTTAACACAGCCAAAAGCATTTTGAGGAGAAAAAGTCATCCTCGAAATTTGAGATCAAAAATACTCTCAAAAGTTTTTGATAATATATTTTGCTAAGCTATCATATTCTTTATCCATATTTTTCATCAAATTACTTTGACTATATGTCCAGGCTCCCGATTTAATAGCATCTCTAGTGGGTCTTTGTGTTGATAAATATTTAATTGGCACATTTTGCCCTATGCTGTCAGGAGCAATAACATTTAAATCTTCAATACTTGATATCGGTTCAGTATTTATAAAGTCTGGTATACAGTTATAATCTTCAACTTTTTTTAAGGAAGGAAGTAATTTTTTATCGACAATTTCTATGATTTTGTCAAATTGGTATTTGTCGGCCCCCAATTTTTCACCTCTCCTTGTATCGAAACCATTAAATATCCAACCTCCAAACTTAGGCTTACCCTTATACGGTATAACTTTGTCGTAGGGATTTGATTCTGTGAAACGCTTTTGACCTTGCTTCCAATCAATGACAAATTTTGGTAATACTTCTCCAATTAGACCGATACAGTAAGCAGAAAAGAGGTCGGGAGTACAAGGAACCAAAAAATAATCTGAACAATATAGTGCTGAACGAACAAGTGTATTAAATGACGGAGGTAAATCAATCAGAACATAGTCATATATCTTTTCATATTTTTCTTTAAGTGTATTAACCAAAAGGGAAGGAACAAGAAATCGGTATAATCCTGAACCGCTAACTACATCAGTACCTACAGTTAGTATATCAGCAAAACTGTTGAGCCAAAAGTCACCAGGTATGATATCTAATACCTCATCTTGAAATAAGCTATTTAAGTCTGGTTTAAATTTGGGCTTAGTCGAATATATTTCATTGATTTGCATTTGATAAATATAAGGTTGTGCATAAGCTCTAATTGTTTTTCCAAAAGGGTGTTTTTCTGATGTTTCTATATATTTAGCAAACTCATCATAACCAATGGTTGCAATAGAAAGATTGCACTGGGGGTCAAAATCAATCAAAAGAGTTTTTTTACCTGCTGCGGCCAGTGAAACTCCTAAATTCCAGAGAATAGTTGTTTTTCCAACTCCACCTTTGTTGTTAAACATTGAGATAATTTTTTCAGTCATAGTGCAGTTAATTTGAATTTTTACCAAAAACTACAATCAATATTAACATTCGGTGCGAAGAAAGTCAATTCAACAGTATCTACAAACATCGTATCCCGCATCAATCCGCCACCGCCGCCCAATTTTTCCAGGAAAGCCGCCAACTCTATCAAGAGCTCGATCTGATCGAAAAGGCGATCGCAATTGGGCTTTATAATTAAAGATAGGTTCTCTAAAGTTGGAGATATCCCCATGACGATCGCGCAATCACGGCCTCTTTTATCATTACCGGATCATACGCAGTTACCGGAGTCAGATGGTACATTTGTGAAAAATTTCCAAGAACATCCGCAAAGTTTGCTACTCACCACTTCTATTCGTCCTATCCTCGATCGACTGCACCCGGATGGGCAATACGCGATTGGTCAAGATTGTGGGATTTATTGGCGCTTGACTGACCCACCGGAGGGAGGTGCAGAAGCACCGGACTGGTTCTATGTGCCGAATGTGCCGCCCTTGTTGGATGGGGTGGGACGGCGATCTTATGTGTTGTGGAAGGAATTTGTGGCTCCGCTAATTGCGATCGAGTTTGTGTCAGGAAATGGCTCAGAAGAGCGCGATTCGACACCGCCCTCGGCAGTTGAGGGAGCCAAAGCGGGGAAGTTTTGGGTTTATGAGCAGGCGATTCGGATTCCCTTCTATGCAATTTACGAGGTGGAGAAAGCCGCAGTCGAAGTTTATGAATTAGTGGCAAATCACTATCAACTCATTGCAGCGAACCAGCGCGGGCATTACCCGATCGCCCGCATGGGTGTAGAATTGGGCATTTGGATCGGGCCCGAAGGCAATCAAACGTTGCCCTGGCTGCGTTGGTGGGATAGCGATGGGAATCTACTGCTGACGGGCGAGGAGCGCGCAGAGCATGAAAAGCAACGAGCCGATCGGCTAGCGGCTAAGCTGCGGGAGATGGGGATCGATCCAGAGGATATTTAGTTCTTAGATTTGTTGATACTGTTTGGCGATCGAAGTAACAGCCCTGACAGCGTTGTCAAATCTGGCTCAGATACACGATTTTCGACTCTGAGCCGGATTTTTTAGCCATGACTTAATCAATCCTCAGCCGTTCATGGCTTTGATTAAAATCCCGATGATTTTCTGAATATCTCGGATAAAATACTCGGTTAAATCTATCGAAACTACCTTATTTTCTAGTTTGAGAAATTGCCAAACCGTACCAGTTGTCACAGCGCCGTAAATAATTGAAATTTCATTTCCTTCTTGTTGATTAAACAATTGTGCTGCTACCATTTCAGCAATACACTGACCTAATCCTGCTTTTAAGTTCTCATTTTTTGCCTCTACAATTGTTAATATGGGACTGGAAATAAACAACTGTTCTTGAGAATTACTCATGAGAAAATCGCAGAATCCATTTAGTCCTTTACTTGAATCGACATTAAATTCGATTCCAGAAAATAAACTTATATGATAATTTAATTTGCGCCTAATTTCTAGGAGAATTGGTGCTATAATCATTTCTGAGCGAGCTTTTTCGGTATTAATTGAAACAGCTAGATCAATATTTTCTTTGAGAATAGTTGTTAATAATTCGCTGGCTTCTATTTCTGGAACATCAGCCAAGAGTAGGGAAGACTCAGTAATTGTTAATTCAAAGATTTTACTTACATTACTTAATTTGAAATCGCTGTAAGCCATTGCTTTTATAATTCCGATCATCGGAATGATTTTACCGCAGAGAACGCAGAGAACACAGAGAAAGAGAAGAGAGAGGGATGAATAATTCCGATGTTAACGGATTTGATATGAAGCGAAGCAATGGCAGAGATTAAGCGATTGCTTCGTTTCACTCGCAATGACAAACTACGTTAGAATTCGCCGGCTACTGCTGAAACGCAGCGTTCGCAAATTAGCGGGTGTTCGATGGACTCTCCGACGTGAGTCGAATAATTCCAGCAGCGATCGCACTTTTCGCCATCTGCTTTGACAACACCAATCGCCAACTCTGGAGACTGGAAACTGTAAGGCAATTCTTGCATAACTGCATTAGATTCTATCAGTTCCACTTCCGAAGTAATGAACAAGTAGCGCAATTCATCTACACCGTTGCCGGCGAATGCAGCATGGGGAATTACAGGTTTTTTTGCCGGAGTTTCTGATTTTGGTTCCACTGCAATTAATTCTGCTTTCGGGATTTCAGGTATTTCTACAATCCCTGGTTCTACTAGGTTCGTCAGTACGATCGCCTGTTTTTCTGGTATCACAATCGCTGTGGTTTTTCCAAATACATCTGCTGTCATAGAACCAATTTCTGCTGCAATTTCTTGACGGCTAGTGGCCAACAGCAAGTGACGGAAAGCAAACCACATTGTGAATAGGATACCGATGATTTCAAATAGTCCTCCCAGCAGGGGAATCTGATTCATCGTATCCAAAATCGCCAGAGTTACTTTCCCGGTTAACAACACTGAGATTAACAGCCCAAATGTTACCAGCACTGTTTGGTATTCTGTCAAAAAATTGCCCGCGTAGCTAGGCAAATCTGCCACAAACTGGGCGACTTTATCTAAGATTGGCTTCCCATCTGAAGCCGACGGTTCAGGGGCAGAATACTCTATTACCTCAGAAGGTCGATCGCCCTTTTCTCCGCCTGTTTCCTGATTCACATGAATTGTCTTTTTTGTCAAGACTTTTGCAACTTTTGCCGCTGCTTCTTCCTGTTGAGCTTGTGCTAGTTTTGCTGTTTCCTCTGCTGCTAACTGTATTAGGGAATTTTGCGATCGCACATATTCGACTAATCCTTCGCTGCTAGGATTCAAAACTTGCAATTGCTCTCTTTTCTCAACATCAGAAACGTACAATAAAACCTTAGCTTCCAAAGAAGAGCCGATCGTCTTTTGAATCCTAGCCTGTTCCAAAACCTTATTAACTTCCCCGCGCACTTGCCGCAAATATTGCCAACGAGTCGCCAATTCTGGATTATGCCATGAAGCATCTAATTCCACCCAGCCCGATTCAAACACTGATTTATACGGAGTTGGATAGGGAATGTATTGCCAAATATCCTCAGCCATGTGACACAAAACAGGTGCGATCGCCTTTGCCAAATTCTCCACTGCGATCGCAATCACCGTCTGACAACTGCGGCGGCGGTGAGCATCCGTAGCGCTGATGTACAGTCGATCCTTGGCAATATCCAGATAAAAATTCGACAAATCCACCGTGCAGAAATTCAGCACAGTTTGGAAAAATCGAGAAAATTGGAAACTATCAAAAGCATCTTTCACTTCCGCAAATACTTCGCACATTCTGTGCAGCATATAGCGATCGAGTTCCGGCAAATTCTCGTAAGGTACGGCATCTTTTGCCGGATCGAAGTCATGCAAATTCCCCAGCAAAAACTTAGCTGTATTGCGAATCTTGCGGTAAACATCCGACTGCTGTTTCAGAATGTTTTTACCTAAAGGCACATCTGCCGAATAGTCTACCGAAGACACCCACAACCGCAAAACATCGGCTCCATATTCCTTAATTACCGCCGCCGGATCGACGACATTTCCTTCAGATTTGCTCATCTTGCGGCCTTTTTCATCCAGCACAAAACCATGAGTCAAAACTGTTTTGTAAGGAGCAACGCCGTTAGTTGCTACACTGGTGAGTAAGCTGGATTGAAACCAACCGCGATGTTGGTCTGAACCTTCCAAATACATATCAGCAGGATAGTCCAATTCCGATCGCCCTTTTGCGACTGCGGCCCAAGAAGAACCGGAATCAAACCACACATCCATCGTGTCAGTGCCCTTGCGGTAAGTGCGGCCATTATTGTGATAAGATTCCGGCAGTAATTCGGCGATCGACAATTCCCACCAAGCATCGGAACCCTTGTCAGCAATAATTGCTTGTACGTGGGCGATCGTTTCTGCATTCAGTAGCGGTTCGTTGGTTTCTTCGTCGTAGAATACCGGAATGGGAACGCCCCAAGTCCGTTGGCGAGAGATGCACCAATCCGATCGATCGCCTACCATTGCAGTAATCCTATTTTCCCCTTGGGCGGGAATCCAATTCACACTAGAAATGGCTTTTAATGCTTCATCACGGAACCCTTCCACCGACGCAAACCACTGTTCCGTCGCCCGAAAAATTGTCGGCTTTTTAGTGCGCCAATCGTAAGGATAAGAGTGAGCGTAACTTTCCTCTTTAATCAAACAATTTGCTTCTGCAAGGGCATCAATCACTGCGCCATTGCCGTTTCCGAGGACATTTAAACCTGCGAATACTCCGGCTTCTGCGGTGAAGTTTCCATTTTCATCTACGGGAGTTAAAACAGGCAAACCGCAGCGTTTTCCGACGATAAAATCTTCTTGTCCGTGGCCCGGTGCGGTGTGTACCAATCCCGTCCCGGAATCAGCGGTAATGTAATCGCCGCCAGCCACGATCGGACTTTCGCGATCGAATAATGGATGTTTGTAAGTACAACCTTCTAATTCCTTGCCTTTGAAAGTCGCCAGTATTTTTAATTCTGTATTAAAAGTTGCCGACAGTCGATCGACCGCATCCAGAGCTACTAACATGAATTGTTGGGCGATATGGGAATTTGCCGGCGGTTCCACCACGGCGTAAGTCAGTTCGGGATTGACGGCGATCGCCAAGTTAGCCGGAATCGTCCAGGGGGTAGTCGTCCAAATCGCTGCCCAGAGGCTCGGCATATAGCGCTCGTAGATGCTACGCGACGTGTGGCCTTCGGGATATTCTAATTCAGCTTCGGCGAGGGCGGTTTTGGAACTGGGGCTCCAGTGAACCGGTTTGAAGCCACGATAGATGTAGCCTTTGAGTACCATTTCACCGAATACACCGATTTGGGCGGCTTCGTATTCCGGCTTCAGGGTTAAATACGGATGTTCCCAGTCGCCCCAAACGCCGTAGGTTTTGAAGGAGGCGCGTTGTTGTTCGACGGTTTGTTGGGCGAAGGCGGCGGCTTTGTGGCGGAGTTCGATCGGGGTAAGATTGAGCCGATCGGCCGATTTCATGTCTTGCAATACTTTAAGTTCGATCGGCAATCCGTGACAATCCCAACCGGGAACATAGCGGACTTTTTTGCCGCACAACATCTGGTAGCGGTTGATAAAATCTTTGAGGATTTTGTTGAGGGCGTGGCCGATGTGGAGTTGGCCGTTGGCGTAGGGTGGTCCGTCATGGAGGATGAACAAATCGCCCGGATTATTTTCCGAAAGGCGATCGTAGATGTGTTCGTCAGCCCAAAATTGTTGCAATTCCGGTTCTCGTTTGACCGCGTTGGCGCGCATTTCAAACTTGGTTTGGGGCAGGTTTACCGTGTCTTTGTAGGATTTAGCTTCCATTTTTGTGAAACGTTTTCTGTAGTTATTTGTTAGTAGTTAGCGGTTAATTGGGAGTGGATATCAAGTCGGGTTAAATAATCATAAATTAGTTTGTAGTGAGGAATTTAGTCCTCTCTCGTCCTTGAAGAGCTGACAACCAGATATTCCAGTATAGGCGATCGCACGCAAATTAGATCAAAGCAAATCCCTAAGCCACTCCCTCCTCTCTTCCTCTGCGCCCTCTGCGCCCTCTGTGGTTAAAAAAAAATCAAGGTAGCGCTACTCAATCAACCAACCGAACATTTCACCGACAGTGAGACTGAAGGATTCAGCGAAGGGTGGAACGGGGATGCGATCGCCCGGTGCGTCAAAAAATGCTATGGTGCGATCGGGGTCTAACTCGTTTGACGGCGAGTCCGACAGTCCGACAGTCCGACAGGGATTGAAATCCCTGTCTCATAGCGCAAGTCCTCTGAAAGAGGACTGAGGAGGTTGACTAACGTGAAATGCGAAACTCAACATCAAGTTGAATTTAGACTTGCAGTCGGTTTTAACCGACTTTCGCTATGAGACAGGGAATTCATTCCCTGTCGGATTGTCGGATTGTCGGATTGTCGGATTGTCGGATTGTCGGATTGTCGGATTGTCGGATTGTCGGATTGTCGGATTGTCGGATTGTCCCAACCCGCGACTCAAGGCATTTCCCAGGCGATCGCACAATGAAGCATCCGGCACTTTATTTCCTTCCTGTTCCCATTTTTCCACGAGTTGGCGGCCCAGGGGCGTGAGGCGAAAACTGTCGGTAATCCCTTGTCCATCTACTTCCCGGCGCAGTACACCGACTTGGATCAGCCACAGCAGGGAGTTTTCGGCTGCTAGTTCGGCTACGGGCGATCGGGTGTAGCCGCGTTCGACACCGGAATTTGAGGCGATCGCAGTTAGGAAAACGCTGTTATCGCGGATGGTCTGGAAGAAGTGTAATTGAAATGGGCTGCACCGGATCGCGCGATCGGCTCTTTTGAC